>NZ_LT629689.1:6152500-6452500 GCF_900102035.1 Pseudomonas extremaustralis | reverse complement strand
TAAACCGGCTGACGCCGACGCACTGACTAAGCTGTTGGATCAGGATGCGTACGACCGCCTGATCAAAGCCAATGCCCAAGCCTGAGGAACGCACCATGACCGTCAATCTCAGCACCGCCAACGAATTCATCGCCCGCCACATCGGCCCGCGCCAGGACGACGAGCAACAGATGCTCGCCCGCCTAGGCTTCGATTCCCTGGAAGCCCTCAGCGCCAGTGTGATCCCGGAAAGCATCAAGGGCACCAGCGTGCTCGGCCTGGAAGACGGCCTGAGCGAAGCCGAGGCCCTGGCCCGGATCAAGGCCATCGCCAGCCAGAACCAACTGTTCAAGACCTACATCGGCCAGGGCTACTACAACTGCCACACACCGTCGCCGATCCTGCGCAACCTCCTCGAAAATCCGGCCTGGTACACCGCCTACACGCCGTACCAGCCGGAGATTTCCCAAGGCCGCCTGGAAGCGCTGCTGAACTTCCAGACCCTGATCAGCGACCTCACCGGCCTGCCGATCGCCAACGCCTCGCTGCTGGATGAAGCCACCGCCGCCGCCGAAGCCATGACCTTCTGCAAACGCCTGAGCAAGAACAAGGGCAGCAATGCCTTCTTCGCCTCGATCCACAGCCACCCGCAGACCCTCGACGTGCTGCGCACCCGTGCCGAGCCACTGGGCATCGACGTGGTGGTGGGCGATGAACGCGAACTGAGCGACGTCAGCCCGTTCTTCGGTGCCTTGCTGCAATACCCGGCCAGCAACGGCGACGTGTTCGACTACCGCGAACTGACCGAACGCTTCCACGCCGCCAATGCCCTGGTGGCCGTGGCCGCTGACCTGCTGGCCCTGACCCTGCTGACCCCACCGGGTGAGTTCGGCGCCGACGTGGCCATCGGCAGCGCACAACGCTTCGGCGTCCCGCTGGGCTTCGGCGGCCCGCACGCGGCGTACTTCTCCACCAAGGACGCGTTCAAGCGCGACATGCCGGGGCGTCTGGTCGGGATTTCGGTCGACCGCTTCGGCAAGCCGGCCCTGCGCCTGGCCATGCAGACCCGCGAGCAACATATCCGCCGCGAGAAAGCCACCAGCAACATCTGCACCGCCCAGGTCCTGCTCGCCAACATCGCCAGCATGTACGCCGTGTACCACGGCCCCAAAGGCCTGACCCAGATCGCCAAGCGCATTCATCACCTGACCGCGATCCTCGCCAAAGGCCTGAGCGCCCTGGGCCTGAAGGTCGAGCAGGAACACTTCTTCGACACCCTGACCCTCGACACCGGCGCCCACACCGCAGCCCTGCATGACAAGGCCCGCGCCCAACGCATCAACCTGCGCGTGGTGGATGCCGGGCGTGTTGGCCTGTCGATCGACGAGACCAGCACCCAGGCCGATATCGAAACCCTGTGGGCGATCTTCGCGGGCGACAAAGCCCTGCCGGACTTCGCCGCCCTGGCCGCCAGCGTCGACAGCACCCTGCCGGCCGCGCTGCTGCGTCAGTCAGCGATCCTCAGCCACCCGGTGTTCAACCGTTATCACTCGGAAACCGAGCTGATGCGCTACCTGCGCAAGCTGGCCGACAAGGACCTGGCGCTGGACCGCACCATGATCCCGCTGGGCTCCTGCACCATGAAGCTCAACGCCGCCAGCGAAATGATCCCGGTGACCTGGGCCGAATTCGGCGCCCTGCACCCGTTCGCCCCGGCCGAACAAAGCGCCGGCTACCTGCAACTGACCACCGAACTGGAAGCCATGCTCTGTGCGGCCACCGGTTACGACGCGATCTCGCTGCAACCGAACGCCGGCTCCCAGGGCGAGTACGCCGGCCTGTTGGCGATTCGTGCCTATCACCAGAGCCGTGGCGATGATCGCCGCGACATCTGCCTGATCCCCTCGTCGGCCCACGGCACCAACCCGGCCACCGCCCACATGGCCGGCATGCGCGTGGTCGTGACCGCCTGCGACGCCCGTGGCAACGTCGACATCGAGGACCTGCGCGCCAAGGCCATCGAGCACCGCGACCACCTCGCCGCGCTGATGATCACCTACCCATCCACCCACGGCGTGTTCGAAGAAGGTATCCGCGAAATCTGCGGGATCGTCCACGATAACGGCGGCCAGGTGTACATCGACGGCGCCAACATGAACGCCATGGTCGGCCTCTGCGCACCGGGCAAGTTCGGCGGCGACGTGTCCCACCTGAACCTGCACAAGACCTTCTGCATCCCCCACGGCGGCGGCGGCCCGGGCGTCGGCCCGATCGGCGTCAAATCCCACCTGGCGCCATTCCTGCCCGGCCACGCGGCCATGGCACGCAAGGAAGGCGCGGTGTGCGCGGCGCCGTTCGGCAGCGCAAGCATCCTGCCGATCACCTGGATGTACATCAGCATGATGGGCGGTGCGGGACTCAAGCGCGCTTCGCAATTGGCGATCCTGAATGCCAACTACATTTCCCGTCGCCTCGAGGAGCACTACCCGGTGCTCTACACCGGCAGCAACGGCCTGGTGGCGCATGAATGCATCCTGGACCTGCGGCCGTTGAAGGACAGCAGCGGCATCAGCGTCGATGACGTGGCCAAGCGCCTGATCGACTTTGGTTTCCACGCACCGACCATGTCGTTCCCAGTGGCCGGCACCTTGATGATCGAGCCGACCGAAAGCGAATCCAGGGAAGAACTGGACCGCTTCTGCGACGCCATGATCGCCATCCGCGAAGAAATCCGCGCCGTGGAGAACGGCACGCTGGACAAGGACGACAACCCGCTGAAGAACGCACCGCACACCGCAGCCGAGCTGGTGGGTGAATGGAGCCACCCATACAGCCGCGAACAGGCGGTGTACCCGGTCGCCTCGTTGATCGACGGCAAATACTGGCCGCCGGTTGGCCGGGTCGACAACGTGTTCGGCGATCGCAACCTGGTGTGCGCCTGCCCTTCAGTCGAGAGCTACGCATAACCTGACGGCCTGAGCGCGATCCAAAAGGTGGGAGGGAGCAAGCCCCCTCCCACACTCGACCGCGTACGACTTTGAGAATAATAAGAAACCGGAGAACAACCATGTCCCTTAGCGTGTTCGACCTGTTCAAGATTGGCATCGGTCCCTCCAGTTCCCACACCGTCGGCCCGATGCGCGCCGCCGCCCGCTTTGTCGAGGGGTTGCGCCGCGACGACCTGCTGAGCGCCACCACCTGCGTCAAGGTGGAACTCTACGGCTCACTCGGCGCCACCGGCAAAGGCCACGGCAGCGACAAGGCCGTGCTGCTCGGCCTGGAAGGCGAACACCCGGACACCGTGAACACTGAAACCGTCGCCGCACGCCTGGCACAGATGCGCAGCGACGGCCGCTTGAACCTGCTCGGCGAACACAGCATTGCGTTCAATGAGAAAGAACACCTGGCGATGATTCGCAAACCCCTCGCCTACCATCCCAACGGCATGATCTTCCGTGCCTTTGACGCCGCCGGTATCCAGATCCGCAGCCGCGAGTACTACTCGGTCGGCGGCGGGTTTGTGGTGGACGAAGACGCCGCCGGCGCCGACCGGATCGTCGAAGATGCCACGCCCCTGACCTTCCCGTTCAAAAGCGCCAAGGACTTGCTCGGTCATTGCGCCACCTACGGGCTGTCCATCAGCCAGGTGATGCTGACCAACGAAAGTGCCTGGCGCCCCGAAGCCGAAACCCGTGCCGGCCTGCTGAAGATCTGGCAGGTGATGCAGGATTGTGTGGCCGCCGGTTGTCGCAATGAAGGCATCTTGCCCGGCGGCTTGAAGGTCAAGCGACGTGCCGCCGCCCTGCATCGCCAATTGTGCGGGAACCCGGAGTCGGCCCTGCGCGACCCATTGTCGGTACTCGATTGGGTCAACCTGTACGCATTGGCGGTCAACGAAGAAAACGCCAACGGCGGGCGCGTGGTCACGGCGCCCACCAACGGTGCGGCCGGGATTGTGCCGGCGGTGCTGCATTACTACATGCGCTTTATCCCCGGCGCGAGCGAAGACGGCGTGGTGCGCTTTCTGCTCACTGCTGCCGCCATCGGGATTCTTTACAAGGAAAACGCCTCGATTTCCGGCGCCGAAGTCGGCTGCCAGGGCGAGGTCGGCGTGGCCTGCTCCATGGCCGCCGGGGCATTGTGCGAAGTGTTGGGCGGTACGGTTTCCCAGGTGGAAAACGCCGCCGAGATCGGCATGGAACACAACCTCGGCCTGACCTGCGACCCGATTGGCGGCCTGGTCCAGGTGCCGTGCATCGAGCGCAATGCCATGGGCTCGATCAAGGCGATCAATGCGGTGCGCATGGCCTTGCGTGGCGACGGGCAGCACTTCGTGTCCCTCGACAAAGTCATCCGCACCATGCGCCAGACCGGCGCCGACATGAAAAGCAAATACAAGGAAACCGCCCGTGGCGGTTTGGCGGTCAACATCATCGAGTGCTGACGCCCAAAGGCGCGCCAGCACGTTTTTTTAGGAGCTGAATATGTCCACCGAAACTCTGTTGAAAACCCCATTGCACGCCCTGCACCTGGAGCTAGGCGCGCGCATGGTGCCCTTCGCCGGCTATGACATGCCGGTGCAATACCCTTTGGGCGTGATGAAAGAACACCTGCACACCCGTGAGCTGGCCGGGTTGTTCGATGTGTCCCACATGGGCCAGATCCGCCTGACCGGCGCCAATGCCGCCAAGGCCCTGGAAACCCTGGTGCCGGTCGACATCATCGACTTGCCGGTGGGCATGCAGCGTTATGCGATGTTCACCAATGACCAGGGCGGCATTCTCGACGACTTGATGGTGGCCAACCTGGGTAACGACGAACTGTTCCTGGTGGTCAACGCTGCGTGCAAGGACCAGGACCTGGCCCACCTGCGTGCGCGCATCGGCGACCAATGCACCGTCGAACCGCTGTTCGAAGAACGCGCGCTGCTGGCCCTGCAAGGCCCGGCGGCCGTCAAGGTGCTGGCGCGCCTGGCGCCGGAAGTCACCCGGATGACCTTCATGCAATTCGCCGCCCTGCGCCTGCTGGGCGTGGACTGCTACGTCAGCCGTTCCGGCTACACCGGCGAAGACGGCTTCGAGATTTCCGTGCCCGCTGCCAGTGCCGAGACACTGGCCCGCAGCCTGCTGGCCGAATCCGAAGTGCAAGCCATCGGCCTGGGCGCCCGCGACTCGCTGCGCCTGGAAGCCGGTCTGTGCCTGTACGGCCACGACATGAACACCGACACCACGCCGATCGAAGCCAACCTACTGTGGGCGATCTCCAAGGCCCGCCGCGCTGACGGTGCCCGTGCCGGCGGCTTTCCTGGCGCGGACCGCATCTTCGCCCAGCAACAAACAGGCGTGAGCCGCAAGCGTGTTGGCCTGCTGCCCCAGGAACGCACACCGGTGCGTGAAGGCGCAGAGATTGTCGACGCAGACGGCAGCGTGATCGGCCGTGTCTGCAGCGGCGGCTTCGGCCCGAGCCTCGGTGGCCCGCTGGCCATGGGTTACCTGGACAGCGCATTCACCGCGCTGGACACCCCGGTCTCTGCGCTGGTGCGTGGGAAAAGAGTGGCACTTCGTGTAAGTAAAATGCCATTCGTGCCACAACGTTACTACCGTGGCTAATTGACTGTTCCTATAAGTAACGCGGTTGCGTAACGTGCACTAATCTGTAACGCAACCGCCATAAAACAGTGCATTGACGATAGTCATTATTATCGGGAACAACCTATAACAAGTGATTAACTCTATCGAATAAGTGATCGCCCAACTGTTCACCCAAGTGTCATATCGCCGAGCAAAACCAAGGCATTTTCCGGGGCTTGTTTTTTCTCCATTAGTTGGCGTAGAGTTTGCCCACTGTGTTTGCATGGGTCGCTTGGAACCTGGACCTGGGCAGTAGCCAAAGTTTGCTACACCCGTTCGACGTCTCTTACTTTCCTGCAACCCAGCCCAGTACTCTTTCATGCGAAAGGGACTGTCATTAATTTTTAGCGTCAAGGAAATAAGAAAATGGCTGAACGTCAGAGCGGTACCGTCAAGTGGTTTAACGACGAGAAAGGGTTTGGTTTTATCACTCCAGAAAGCGGTCCGGATCTGTTCGTGCATTTCCGCGCTATTCAGGGCAACGGCTTCAAAAGCCTCAAGGAAGGCCAGAAAGTGACCTTCGTCTCGGTACAAGGCCAAAAAGGCCTGCAAGCAGATGAAGTGATCGCCGAAGCCTGATCCCTCCTGCGACAAAAAGCCTCTGATGGTGACATCAGAGGCTTTTTTATGGCCGTTATTACGTAAAATGGCTTTTTTCCAGCCGAGAGACCTGCCATGCCGAAGAACCTGCTGAGCCCCCAAGGCGAATTCCCCGCCGTTGGCCTGGGCCGTCGCCTGGCAGCGATGTTTTATGATTTCCTGTTGTGCACGGCCCTGCTGATCGTCACTGCGTTCATCTACAAACTGATATGGATCGCATTCGTCGGCGAAGCCAAGATGCGCACCCTCACCGAATCAGGCGCGCTGGACGGCGACCCATTGCTGTCGACCATTCTGCTGTTCGTGCTGTTTGGCTTCTTCGCCAAGTTCTGGACCCACTCCGGGCAGACCCTGGGCATGCAGGTGTGGGGGGTACGCGTGCAGAACGCCGATGGCTCGCGCATCAGTCTGTGGCAGGCATTGTTGCGCTTTGTGGTGTCGATTGCGTCGTGGCTGTGCGTGGGGCTGGGGTTTATCTGGTCGTTGTTCGACAAGCGCAAACGCAGCTGGCACGACATCTATTCCGACACGCAGTTGGTGCGGGTTCCGAAGCAAAAAAAATAACGTCCTGCTTGTGCGGATCAAAATGTGGGAGGGAGCAAGCCCCCTCCTACATTTTTTAGCGCGTCCGACTATGCGTTGCCGGCCAGCTTCAGGCGCGCAGCCTGGGTGAAATCCAGCATGCGCTTGAGCGGGCGCACGGCGTGGGGAATCAGCGCCGGCTCGACGATGATCTCGTTACTGCCCTCACGCAGACACTGCAGGGTGCGCTCCAGCGTATTCATCGCCATCCATGGGCAGTGCGCGCAGCTGCGGCACGCCGCGCCGTTACCGGCGGTAGGCGCTTCGACGAAGACCTTGTCCGGGCACAACTGCTGCATCTTGTAGAAGATGCCGCGATCGGTCGCCACGATGAAGGTTTTGTTCGGCAAACGCTGGGCGGCGGCAATCAACTGGCTGGTGGAGCCCACGGCGTCCGCCAGTTCGATCACCGAGGTCGGCGATTCCGGGTGCACCAGTATCGCGGCATCCGGGTACAGCGCCTTCATGTCTTCCAGTTGCTTGGACTTGAACTCTTCGTGGACGATACAGGCGCCGTCCCACAACAGCATGTCGGCACCGGTCTGGCGCTGGATATACGTACCCAGGTGCTTGTCCGGGCCCCAGATAATGGTCTCGCCGTTGTCCATCAGGCTTTCGACGATTTCCAGCGCGCAGCTGGAGGTCACCACCCAGTCGGCGCGGGCTTTGACCGCCGCCGAGGTATTGGCATACACCACCACCGTGCGCTCGGGATGCTGGTCGCAGAACGCCGAAAACTCCTCCACCGGACAACCCAGGTCGAGGGAGCACGTGGCTTCCAGGGTCGGCATCAGGATGCGCTTTTCGGGGGTGAGGATTTTGGCGGTCTCGCCCATGAAACGCACACCGGCGACCAGCACAGTCTTGGCCGGGTGGGCGGCGCCGAAGCGCGCCATTTCCAGGGAGTCGGAGACGCAGCCGCCGGTTTCTTCGGCCAGGGCCTGAATCACCGGATCGCAGTAAAAGTGAGCGACCAACACCGCGTCCTGAGCCTTGAGCTCGGCGGCAATGGCAGTCCGCAAGCTCGCCTCTTCATCGGCACTGAGGGCCTTGGGCTGCTTGGCGTCGAGGTGGGCTTGAACCAGAAGGCGTTCGGAAATTTGCGTCATGTTCGCAAGACCTGCAGGCGCCGTTGCGCGAAAGTCGAGTGTATCACCGGCTCTGGAGCCCTTCGGGCGCCGCCGGACGAAGTGATGATGTCATCAAGCACGGGTTAAGGTGAAGCTGCGCAAGGCTACAGAATATCGAATGGATTCAAAAGCCTAATCTGGCACGACGCAGCGCATCCGTCGGGCAAAAAAAACGTGAAGGCTCATCACTGGGGCTTGCCGCATTGACCAGCATGCCCCTCAGCGCGTCAGCACATCCGGATCATCCTGCAACAGGACTGAATCATGCATCTTCACCAATGCATCCTTCAACGTCGACTGCTCCAGCGCATCCTTGGATTTTTTGCTTTCCCTGCCCGCATGTTCGAGCAGTGCCAGGTAGTCGCGCTTGGATGAACCGTCCTTCGGCACCACGGTATCTTCTACCAGGTTGGCCATCACATACTTTTGCGTGTGGGTATTCTGGGAAGCCGCCTGCGTGACGGAAGCACGGGTCAGTTGGCCGTCTTGATAGGCAAGGCTCGCGGTGCTGCTGGCCCTGTCCTGCACTTCCACATAAAGGTAATTTTGCGATTCGCGACTGCCATCAAACACCGGCGGTTTCCCACCATCAAGGCCTTTGTGGAAGCTTGCCGACAGCACCGATTGCTGGTTCTGGGTGACGCTGCGATCCGCGCTGCTGCGACCATTGACCTGGGTTTTCTGCGACACATTGTAGGAAAAACTGTCGACCTCTGAAGGGCGCATTGAGTTGGAACTGTCTACGGCCTGCTTGATGGATGCTTTGAAGTCGGCCAGTCCGGTCAGCAGGCCTTTGTCGCTCGGATTATTACTCAAGGCATCCACGGCGGCGCTTTGCGGGTAGTTACTGTTCATGGCGCTGAATGCGTCTTTGAACATCGCCATCAAGTCGGCGTTGGCACTCCCTCGCTTTTCCACTCGGTCGAACTGGGCGAGATAGGTTTTCAGCGCGTTGGCCTGTTGTTTGGCATCGCCGAAGATCGCAGGGTTTTTCAGGTCCACCGCCAGGTCAATGCTACCCGCCGGGCCACTCATGCGTGTCGTGCGGCTCTGGCTGTCGGCGTGAAAGGCCAAAGTCAGGTCATCATTACCCTGGGACGTCACCTTGGCATTAAGGTCTACGGACGCCAGCACCTTTGAATCGAACTGCGTCAATTGGCTCAGGTCGAGTTTTGGTGGCACGGCAGTGAGCCCATCGACCGAGGCTTGGAACGCACTGCCCAGTTGACCGACGGCCTTGAGCTCGTCAGCAGTCAAATCGCCCCCCTCGACCGTAGCCTGCACGCCCAGCCCATCTTTCTGGCTGGACAGGCTGAAGGTGACGATCTTGCCGCTGGCGGTCTTGATGCTGAGGCTGACCTGGTTGTCGGCCTTATTGTGCAGCACGGCCTGGTCGGTCTTGAGTGCGCTGGCGTCCCCGGCTCGGTCAGCCGTGGTGTTGAGTACGGACTGTGAAATGCCCGCACCGCCGCCCTGGGTGAATTGCGCCACCAATGCCGCTCCCAAGCCGCTGTAGCGACTGGCTGTGGAGATCGAGTTAAAGCTGGCGTTTATGATCTTGGTGACTGCGTCCTGACTGCTATTTTCCCAGGCACGTACACTTTCCCGGCCCGGCATCTGCCCGTCTCGGGAGTAGATATCAACGACATCGGCAGGCGGATTGCCGAGACTGACCAACGAAGCAGGTCGAACCGGTGAGACATCGACAGTGTTCGCCAACGTGGCGGGCGGTGTGGCGGTAGCGCTAACAATGAGAGGATTGCTAGCGATGATCGGCATTAGCGTAGTCATGACAGTCCATGTCTTAAAAGCTGAGTAGCCTTCAATCTAACCAAGACACACCGCGATTAAAAGCATTGCCGTCGATATACATAGCAAAGAGCCACACAACAAACTGTCTCTGCAATGCAGCGCTCAGGAAGTCGCTGGTAAGACAACACATATCTTAATGACATGATGGGTGCCACTTAATCCCCTCGGCAAAACTCAAATGAATAGCACCGTCGGGATGGGCTGTGAGGCCAGCGAGCTGACCGCCTCCGGCCTGGACCAAAACGAAGCGTTCATCCAGCGCGTGCTGGGCAACACCAACGATTGCGCCAACCTACTCGACCTCGATGACCGTCTCACCTTCATGAGCGAAGGTGGCCAGAAAATCATGGAAGTCAGTGACTTCAACGTCATCCGCGGCTGCCCCCTGGCCGGACTTCTGGAAACATCAGGGCCACCTCGATGCCAAAACCGCCGTGCAGGCCGCCAAAAACGGTAAGAGCGCAAGCTTTATCGGCCCCGCCGAGACCTTGGCCGGCAACCTGAAATGGTGGCGTGTGCAGGTCAGCCCGATCCTTGGCAGTAACGGCCAGCCGGAACAGATCCTCTGCGTATCCCGCGACATCACAGCCCTGCATGAAGCCGAAGACGCCTTGCACAAGCTCAACGAATCCCTGGAACAACGGGTGCTGGAGCGCACCCGCGAACGTGACCGCATCTGGCGCCTGTCCCCGGACCTGACGCTGGTGGCCCAACTCGACGGCGTGATCTCTGCCGTCAACCCAGCCGGCTGAGCACAAAATAATCGAATTGGCGTCTTGCCGCATCGACATGACCCTCGCGAAGCAGCAAGGAGGCGATTTGGTGTGCGCTATCCCACTCTCTAGACGTGCTTGAGCATCGGCTTGTGTGAGCTCAATTGTTACAGAAATGGATAATTACTTTCGCGAAAAACGTGATCATTATTTCGACGGGAAAGTGTTATAAGTTTTCCACCTTAGGGCCCGCCCTATATTAAAAATAAACCGTTATAAAACGGTGTATCACTGTGCGCAGTCACTGGGCTGCGACGTAGAGCTTTCTTCTTATCTGCCATCGACTTATGACTGTTCGCTTTTAACCGCCTGACTTCAGGAATTCTCCTGCTGGTCGTGGGTTGAAAGGCGAGGCAGTTCTATTAAAACTGGGGAACGAAAAATGTCTTCAAAGTGTAATTGGATGGCGCTGGCGGTCTCACTGGGTGTTAGTCAACTAGCGTCAGCTGCTGGTGTGGACGACCAGGCGACGGCCAAGGGATTTGTTGAAGGCAGCAGTCTGAACCTCTTACTTCGCAACTTTTATTTTGATCGTGATGGTAAGAATTCGGCAGGCGATAAGCAGGACTGGTTGCAAGTGGTCCAAGGCAACTTCACTTCCGGCTTCACCCAAGGCACCGTCGGTTTTGGTGTGGATGCCTACGGATACTGGGGGGTGAAGCTGGACGGTGGCAAAGGCAACGCGGGCTCAGGCAACTTGCCGGTCGACAGCAACGGCCGGCCGGAGAATGATTTCAGCAGCGCAGGCGCGTCGATCAAGGCACGATTCTCCAAGACTGAGCTGCATTATGGCAACTTGCAGCCCAACAACCCCGTCCTGGCCACTGCGGGTACTCGCGCCACCCCTCAAACGGCGACCGGCTTCAACCTGTTGAGCAGTGAAATTGAAGGGTTGAACCTCGACGCGGGACACTTCACCAGCAGTAACGGTCCGACCACAACCAACAATAGCCATGAACTGTATGCAGGTTATGCAAACATACCGGCCAAAAGCATTGACTATCTCGGCGGCAAATATGCGCTGACGGATAATCTGTCCATGAGTTTGTTTGCGTCGGACCTCAAAGACGTCTGGCATCAATATTATGGTAATGCCAACTACACCATTCCGTTCACTGCCGATCAATCACTGAACCTGGACTTCAATATCTACCGCACCAACGATTCCGGCCAGTCCAAAGCCGGTACTATCAACAACACCACTTGGTCATTGGCGGCGGCTTACTCTTTCCTGAGCGCCCATACGGTTACACTGGCATTCCAAAAAGTTCATGGCAACACTCCGTTTGACTATGTGGCCGTCGGTAATAACAAGTCAGGTGATTTGGCCGACTCCATCTTCCTGGCCAACTCGGTTCAATACTCTGACTTCAACGGCCCTGGCGAAAAGTCCTGGCAGGCCCGTTACGACCTGAACATGGCGGCTTACGGCGTGCCGGGGCTGAGTTTTATGACGCGCTATCTCAACGGTGACAATATCGACGGCACCCACATGCCGGTCGGCAGTGCTTACCAGGCCTACGGTTATGGCGCCGATGGCAAGCATCACGAAACCAACTTTGAAGCCAAATACGTGGTGCAAACCGGTCCAGCCAAAGACTTGTCGATGCGAGTGCGCCAAGCCTGGCACCGCGGCAACGCCGATCAGGCCGAAGGGGACTACAACGAAACCCGCCTGATCGTGGACTACCCGATCTCGATTTTCTAATCGGACAACCATCGACCCAACCTGAAGACCGCAATACGTTGACGGCCAGTTTCAGCCCCGCTGAGACTGGCCGTTTGTTTACATAACGCCGAGTCTGGATTCGATTGCGCGGCAAGCTGCCAAATCGCAGGCAAAAAAAACCCGGAAATCCTCACTTGCGTGGGCCTTCCGGATTTTCTAAACCGCCAAAAATGGTGGGTCGTGTGGGATTCGAACCTACGACCAATTGGTTAAAAGCCAACTGCTCTACCAACTGAGCTAACGACCCGCTGTGTGGTGGCGCGTATAATACTGATTTCTAAGGATTATTCAACACCTTATTTGAAATAAATCAGAAATAACGCGTTGGGTCCGCAATTCCGGCCGCTTGGAAGCCTTCTGCACGCAGTCGGCAGCTGTCACATTTCCCACAAGCACGGCCGTCATTGTCTGCCTGATAGCAGGAAACAGTCAGCGAATAATCGACGCCAAGTCCTATGCCGGCCTTCACGATATCGGCTTTGCTGAGGTTCTGCAGCGGCGCCAGGATACGGAAACCATGCCCTTCGACACCGGCCTTGGTTGCCAGGTTAGCCATGCGCTCGAACGACTCCACGAACTCTGGGCGGCAGTCCGGGTAACCGGAATAATCCACCGCATTGACGCCAATAAAGATGTCGCGGGCATTCAATACTTCTGCCCAGCCAAGGGCCAGGGACAGAAACACAGTGTTGCGAGCCGGTACGTATGTCACCGGAATGCCTTCTCCCGGCGTTTCCGGCACGTCGATGCTGCTGTCGGTGAGGGCTGAGCCACCGATCCCGTTGAGATTCAGGCCGATCACCTTGTGTTCGGCCACACCCATGTCATGCGCTACGCGGGCAGCAGCATTCAGCTCGGCGCGATGGCGCTGGCCGTAGTCGAAACTCATGGTGTAGCAGGTGTAGCCCTCTGCCTGCGCCATCGCTACCACGGTGGCGGAGTCCAGGCCACCGGACAACAGGATGACAGCGCGTTTTTGATCGATCGTTTGTTCAGTCATTTCAGCGCCCCGGCTCGTCGTTCCAAAGATATTTATGCAGTTGCAATTGCAGGCGCACTGGCAGATTGTCAGCCACCACCCAGTCGGCCAGGTCCCGAGCATTCAGATCATGGTGGCTTGGGGAGTACAGCACCTCGCCCGCGCGACGGTCCAGGCCATACTGAATAAGCTTGGAGTTCGCCCAGTCGTAATCTTCACGGGAACAGATGACGAACTTGACCTGATCGTTGGCCGTCAGCAACTCAATGTTCTCATAGCGATTGCGGTGCGCTTCCTTGGAGCCCGGAGTCTTGAGATCGACCACTCGGCTCACGCGCGGGTCCACCGCCGAGATATCCAGGGCGCCACTGGTTTCCAGGGAGACCTCGTAGCCGGCATCACACAACTGTTTGAGCAAGGGAATGGCATTGGGTTGCGCCAGGGGCTCGCCTCCCGTCACACAGACGTAACGTGGCCGATAACCGGCAACCTGCTCCAGGATGTCGTCGAGGGAGCGCACAGTGCCGCCACTGAAGGCGTAGGCGCTGTCACAGTATTGGCAACGCAAAGGACAGCCGGTCAAGCGCACAAACACTGTAGGCAGGCCAGCCGTTCGCGTTTCACCCTGCAACGAGTAAAAAACTTCGGTAATTCGTAATGTGTCTTGCATAGTCGCCACGGGCGTAACAGCTAAACAGGCTGTCCGCCTCCGTCAGGCACTTCAAGAGACCCCGCCAACGCGTAGACCCCAGGAAGCGTGTTTCATAAAAGGGCGTGGATTCTAACGAAAAAACCCGCGGCAAGCGCGGGTTTCTTCTAGACGGAAGGCATCGCTTACAAGCGTTGCAGATCCCGTTGGGCCAACTGGGCAGCAGACGTCCCAGGATATTGGGCCACCACCTGCTGCAGAATGCCTTTGACCTTGTCGGTATGACCCAGGCGGCGCTCTACGTCAGCGAGTTTGTACAGCGAATCCGGCACCTTGGCGTGCTTGGGGTACAGCTGGCTGACCTTGGCAAATGCTTGGCCGGCACCCTGCAGATCACCCTTTGCCAGGTTAACCTCGCCCAACCAGTATTGGGCATTGCCCGCGTACTGGCTATTCGGGTATTTGCGCAGGAATGCGGTAAATGCCTGACTGGCTTTATCGAAGTCCTTGGCTTTGATCAGGTCGAAGGCTGCATCGTAATACAGCTTTTCTTTCGCCGGATCACCCGGTTCGCTGCTGGCGGCAGGGGGTTGGCTGCCAGCTGCGGCCCCAGCCGCAGCACCAACGGCGACGGCACTTGGCGCGCCACCGGCAGAAGAATTATCAGGAGTAGCGGCAGGTGTAACGCCGGCTCCTATACGTCGATCAAGATCCTGGTAACGCTCCAGGCCTTCTTGCTTCAGCTGGTTCACTTGATTCTGCAGAACTTCAATGGCGCCCTGCTGCTGCGACAATTGATCCTGCATGCGTTGCAGCTGGTTGAACAGTTCGCCCTGTGCCGAGGGCGCGGACGTAGCCGCCCCCCCAGCATAGGCGCCGTTCGTGCCATAACCTGCTGGCGGATAACTGCTCCCGCTATTGTTATAGCCTGAGTTGCTATCTACCACAGGAACCGCAGCCCACACCGCAAGCGGAGCGAGGCTGAGAGCCAATACAGTTAGAGCACGACGGCACGTTCGCATGACGAATTACTTACGCAGTTCGACGCGACGGTTTTGAGCCCAGGACTGCTCGTCGTGGCCAGTAGCGACTGGACGCTCTTTACCGTAGGAAACCAGTTCCAGTTGGCCTGGAGCAACACCTTGCAGTACCAGGTAACGCTGAACGGCTTTCGCACGACGCTCGCCCAGTGCCATGTTGTACTCACGAGTACCACGTTCGTCAGTGTTACCTTCCAGTACAACGCGAGCGCCGTTAGCTTTCAGGTCTTTGGCGTGAACGTCCAGAGCGCGCATGGCTTCTGGTTTCAGATCCGAACTGTCGTATTCGAAGTAGAAAGTGGTGATAGCGCGCAGAGCAGCTTCTTCGCTCAGGGAGCCGTCAACTGCACCAGAGTTAGCGCCGTAACCAGCGTTTGGATCAACAGCTGCGCCTTCACCGGCATTGTCGCCGCCTTTAGACGAGCAACCAACGGCTACGGACAGAGCCAGAGCCAGAGCAGCAAACTTACCAAACTTCAGCATTTCCATCGTGAAACTCCTAATGAACCCCAGTGTGTTAAGCAAATCATGTAGCGCCGCGTCAGTTCAGGTAAGGGGACCAGGATGGTTCTCTGACTTCGCCTTGTGCGGTAGGAAGCGGGAGCCTTACGCGTCCATTAATGGACACGAGCATCAAGACTCCCCGGCCCTGCTGGCGGGTGGCGTAGATTACCATGGTGCCGTTGGGCGCAACAGTGGCTGACTCATCTAGGTTGGTATCTGTGAGGATTTTTACGGTTCCGCGCTGCAAATCCTGGGCCGCAACCCGGAAATTAGTGAAACCATCCTGACGGTGAATCATCACCAACGTCTTTTCATCAGCCGAAAGCTTAGGGTTGGCATTGTAGTTACCGATAAAGGTCACGCGTTCCGCGCCCCCGCCGCCAACACTTGTTTTATAGACTTGCGGCTTACCACCACGATCGGAAGTGAAATAGATGGTCGAACCATCTTTACCCCAGAACGGTTCGGTATTGATACCTGGACCGCTGGTTACGCGAGAGATCTGGCGCGAAGCCATGTTCATCACATAGATATCCGGGTTGCCGTCTTTGGACAACACGAACGCCAGGCGCGAACCATCCGGAGACCAGGCCGGCGCACCGTTGAGGCCTTCGAAGTTGGTGATCTGCTCACGACGCCCCGTGTCAATGTGCTGGACGAAGATGCGCGGACGCTTCTGCTCGAAAGACACGTAGGCAATGCGCTTGCCATCCGGTGCGAAACGCGGCGACAGGATTGGCTCGCGCGATTGCAGCAAAGTGACAGCCCGCGCACCGTCGTAGTCCGAGCGTTGCAAGGTATAACGCGTGTTGTCTACGGAGAATCGTTCAGCCGTTACATACAGCAGACGCGTCGAGAAAGCCCCCTTGATACCGGTGAGCTTTTCAAACGACTGGTCCGAAATGTAGTGGGCCATGTCCCGCAGTTGTTCGGCAGTGCCCGAAACGCTGCCGGTCAGGACCTGCTGTTCAGTGGCCACGTTGAACAACGTGTACTGGATCTGCAGGCGACCACCCGCCGGAACGATGTTGCCGACCATCAGGTACTGGGCGCCAACGGCTTTCCAGTCACGGAAGATGACTTCGCTGGCCTGGGTTGGCTGGCTGATCATGTTGCCTTTCGGAATCGGCGCGTAGTAACCGGAGTTGCGCAGGTCGTCGCTGACGATCTGGGCCATGTCGTCCGGCAGAACACTGCCGCCCTGCCAACCGAACGGTACGACCGCGATCGGGGTGGCCCGATCGCTACCGCTGGTGACCAGGATGTTCTTTTCATCCGCCGCCGCTATCCCTGCCATACAGCAAATAACGACAAGCATTCCTCGAAGAAGGTTTCTCACAAGGCTAGATCCTCAGGTGTGAATGTCATCTTGAATGAACGATAGGGAGCGAAGTCGCTTGGTTTCATTCCCTGCATCTCGGTCAACCGGCCAATGTTCTTGACCGCGGCAACCGCCGAACTGTCGAACGAACCGTCACCACTGGACTTGGCCACGCTGACCGAAGTCACCGTACCGTCCGGCAACATGCCGATCTGCAGCACTACTGTCATGCCTTTACGTGCCGAAGGTGGACGCGTCCAGCCTTCTGCTGCCCGTGCCCGAATCAGGTCGTCGAAACTGCCCGCGACTTCGTCACCCCGTTCATCGGCCAAAGCTTGCTGACGCTGCGGCGTGTCGGAAAGCAGATCTGCCAAGGCCTGGGCCTTTTTCTCTTCGGCGGATTTGCGCGCTGCTTCCTGGGCCTTTTTCTTGGTGGCATCGGCGGCAGCTTTCTTCTTCGCATCATCGGCGATTTTCTTTTTCGCCTCGTCTGCTTCAGCTTTTTTCTTGGCGTCTTCGGCGGCTTTCTTCTTCGCGTCTTCGACTATCTTTTTCTTGGCCTCTTCAGCGGCCTTTTTCTTGGCCTCTTCCTCGGCAGCTTTCTTCGCTTCGTCTTCGGCTTTCTTCTTGGCTATATCAGCCAATTGTTTCTCTTCGGCTTTTTTCGCTTCGGCAGCTTTCTCGGCTTTCTTGGCTTCATCAGCCTTTTTCGCCTCGTCGGCCTTCTTGGCTTCGTCAGCCTTTTTCGATTCCTCGGCCTTTTGAGCCGCCTCTTCTTTCTTTTGTTCCGCAGCAGCCTTCACCGCTTCCTGCTCGACCTTCTTCTGTTCCATCTGCTCGACTTCAGTCTGGCGCGCAGCCGACTTCTGGGCCTCACCCGCAATCTTCTGATTGGTCTGGGTGGTGGCCTGGCTTTTCGATTTCAGCTGATACAGGGTCGCCTGCACGATCGGCTTGGCTGGCGGCAGGTCCGGGGTCATGGCAAAGCTGACGAACAGCAGGCCAAATACCAGGACGTGCAGGGCGATTGCCCAGACGCTAGGCCAGAAGAAGCTTTCCGAGGCGGACGGCTCTCGCTGTTGGTGCATCAGGGCGCCTCGGTAATCAAGCCAACGTTACCGACGCCGGCCTTCTGCAGCCCGCCCATGGCGCCCATGACAGAGCCGTAGTCGACAGACTTGTCGCCCCGGATGAACACCTGGGTGTGCTTGCCGCCTTCGTTGCCGGAGCGAATGATCTTGGTCACCGCATCGGTCATCGCGGGCAAGGTCAGGGCCTTGTCTTGCTGCTTCTGAGTGTCGACTTCGCTGCCAAGGTTCCAGTAATAGGTCTTGTCAGCCTTGATCGAAATGGTCAGGACCTGAGTGTTGTTGTCTTGCGGCAGGGCTTCACTGGAAACCTTGGGCAGATCAACCTTCACGCCCTGGTTGAGCATCGGCGCGGTCACCATGAAGATCACCAGCAGCACCAGCATCACGTCGATGTAGGGCACTACGTTCATCTCAGCGACCGGCTTGCGCTTTTTGCGAGATCGAGCGATTAAAGCCATTGGGAATTACCTGCTTATTCTTCGCTGGTGTGCACTTTACGGTGCAGGATCGCCTGGAATTCTTCGGCGAAGGTGTAGTAACGAGCGATCAACGTTTCGCTAGTGGCAGCAAAGCGGTTGTAGGCGATTACTGCGGGGATAGCGGCGAACAGGCCAATCGCGGTGGCAACCAGGGCTTCGGCGATACCCGGAGCCACGGTGGCGAGGGTCGCTTGCTGGGCCTGGGCCAGGCCGCGGAAAGAGTTCATGATCCCCCACACGGTACCGAACAGGCCGATGTATGGGCTCACGGAACCGACAGTCGCGAGGAACGGCAGGCTCTGCTCCAGCTTCTCTTCTTCACGGGAGATCGCGACGCGCATGGCACGGGCCACACCTTCCATTACCGCTTCAGGGTCAACGCCCGGTTGCTGGCGCAGGCGGGAAAACTCCTTGAAGCCGGCGCGGAAGATCTGTTCGACGCCCGAATCCGGATCCGGGTTGCTGCCAGCCTGGCGGTACAGCTTGGACAGGTCGATTCCCGACCAGAAGCGCTCTTCAAAGCTCTCCAGGGCACGTCGACCGGCACGCAGCAGGTTGCTGCGCTGAAAAATCATGACCCAAGAGGTAACCGATGCGGCTACCAGGGTCAGCATGACCAGTTGAACCACAACACTGGCATTGCTGACCAGGCTCCACATGGAGGAATGGTCGACGACGGTAGGTTCCACGCTAAATCTCCTGCTTTGATTGTTTACCCGCGCCGCTCACGGCGGCAAAGGCCGCACGTAGAGTTTCGGGAATGGCCCGAGGTTTCAAACTGCTGGTGCGCACACACGCCACCAGGAACTGCCCCTCACAGAGCAGCGTTGCATCCGTTGCCCGCCTGACCTGCTGCTTGAAACGCAGGCTGGCACGGTTCAATTCGATTACTTGCGCGCTGACCAGTAACTCGTCATCCAATCGCGCCGGCGCGTGATACCGAGCCTCGCTGGAATGCACAACGAATAACAGGTCCTCCCCTGCCAGCTCGGATTGGGCAAAGCCCAGCTCCCGTAGCTGCTCGGTTCGAGCCCGCTCCATGAACTTGAGGTAATTGACGTAATACACGATGCCGCCAGCATCGGTGTCCTCGTAATAAACGCGACAACGATGTGCGAACGACTGATCCCCATTTTGCGCGCGCATACTCTAGTGCTTACTCCTCAGGTTGCCAATCCGCTCAGGCAACTGTTTTTTCATTCTCTGAAACATTTCCAGTGACTGAATGACGACGCCAGCCACTAGGACAGCACAAACCTTGAATAAATCAGCTCAGGTAGCCTTTTTAATCGTCCACTGCATCGAGGAATTCGTCTACCACAGGCATCTCACCCAATCGTGACGGAATGTTTAGCCCAAAGTGCAAATAGGCGTGGCGCGTCACCACCCGGCCCCGTGGCGTGCGCATGATGTAGCCCTGTTGGATCAGGTACGGCTCCAGCACATCTTCGATGGTATGACGTTCTTCACTGATGGCCGCCGCCAGACTGTCGACCCCGACAGGGCCCCCGTCGAACTTCTCGATCATGGTCAAGAGTAGTCGTCGATCCTGATGATCGAAGCCATGCTCGTCCACATCCAGCAGGTTCAAGGCCAGGTCGGCCACGGCCTTGGTGATATGGCCCTTGGCCCGAACCTCGGCGAAGTCGCGCACGCGACGCAACAGTCGATTGGCGATGCGTGGCGTGCCGCGGGCCCGGCGGGCTATCTCAAACGCGCCTTCCGGGTCCAGCGGCAAACCGAGAATGCTCGCCGAACGGCTGACGATGGTCGCCAGGTCCGCCGTGCTATAGAACTCCAGACGCTGAACGATGCCGAAACGGTCCCGCAGCGGGTTGGTGAGCATCCCGGCACGGGTGGTCGCGCCGACCAGGGTGAACGGCGGCAGGTCGAGTTTGATCGAGCGGGCCGCCGGGCCTTCGCCGATCATGATGTCGAGTTGGAAGTCTTCCATCGCCGGGTACAGTACTTCCTCGACGATCGGTGAAAGACGATGGATTTCGTCGATAAACAGCACATCGTGCGGCTCAAGATTGGTCAGCAACGCCGCCAGGTCACCCGGACGCTCCAGTACGGGGCCGGAAGTGGACTTGATCGACACGCCCATCTCCTGGGCAATGATGTTCGCCAGGGTGGTCTTGCCCAGACCCGGCGGGCCAAAGATCAGGGTGTGATCCAGGGACTCGCTGCGCCCACGCGCGGCCTGGATAAACAACTCCATCTGCTCGCGCACGGTCGGCTGGCCGATGTACTCGGCCAGGCTCAGGGGGCGGATGGCGCGGTCCTGGACTTCTTCGCGGTCCCGAGGGCCGGTGGCCGCGATCAGACGATCAGCTTCAATCACTTAAATCATTCCCTTCAGGGCTCGGCGGATCATGTCTTCGCTGCTCAGGTTCTTGTCCTTGATGGCCGACACCGCCTTGCTGGCTTCCTGCGGCTTGTAGCCCAGGGAAATCAGCGCACTGACCGCATCGCTTTCGGCACTGGCCACCTGACCCGCTGGCATATCCGGCTGGTTTGGCACCAGGGCGAACATGCTTGGCGCCACTTCCCAGGCTTTAAAGCGGTCCTTGAGTTCCACGAGCAGGCGTTCGGCGGTTTTCTTGCCCACACCCGGCACCTTGGTCAACGCCGAGGTGTCCTGGGCGGAAACGGCACGTACCAACTCGTCCACTTCGAGGCTCGACATCAGTGCCAGGGCCAGTTTCGGGCCGACGCCATTGAGGCGAATCAACTCGCGGAAGAAGTCGCGGTCGCGCTTGCCGATGAAACCATAGAGCAGTTGCGCATCTTCGCGCACCACCAAGTGGGTGTGCAGGGTTATTGGCTCACCGACCGACGGAAGGCGATACAGGGTGGTCATGGGCACTTCCAGCTCATACCCCAGCCCGTTGACATCCAGAATCAGGTGCGGCGGCTGTTTCTCAGCCAGGGTGCCGCGCAAGCGTCCAATCACGGTTCAGATCCTTAAAGCTTGGGGTCAGATCGAGGCCTGACCGGAAATAACGATTGCGCTGATGCTATCAGAGACGCAGGCGCCCGCCACGACTGCGTGCCGCACCCAGCCCGTGGGGCAACAGGCTGGAGCGGGTGTGCGCATGGCAAATGGCGATCGCCAGGGCGTCGGAGGCATCGATTTGAGGTTTCGAGGTGAGCTTGAGCATATGCATCACCATCATCATCACTTGCTCTTTATTCGCCGCACCGGTGCCGACCACGGCTTGCTTGACCTGAGTCGCGGTGTATTCGGCGATTTCCATGCCCTCCTCGGCACCGGCCACAATGGCGGCGCCGCGAGCCTGCCCGAGCTTGAGGGCCGAATCGGCGTTTTTGGCCATGAATACCTTTTCGATCCCCATGGTCACCGGACCGTAGGTCTGGATCACTTCACGCACGCCACGGTAGACGATCTGCAGGCGTTCGGCCAACTCGCCCGCGCCGGTGCGGATACAACCCGAGGCGACGTAGATGCAGCCGCGCGGGGTCTGTTGCACTACGCCAAAACCGGTGATGCGCGAACCGGGGTCGATACCTAGGATTAAAGTCATAACGCCTGCAGGTCGGGTAAAACAATTCTTGAAACAGGGAAGATCCAATGTGGGAGGGGGCTTGCTGCCGATGGCGGAGGTTCAGTCGATTGATAAATAACCGACACACCGCCATCGGCAGTAAGCCCCCTCCCACATGTCGATCCACGTTGCCCGTCAGCCTAGCTGTTCGGCCACTGACTCCGGGATGTCGGCGTTCGAATAGACGTTCTGCACATCATCCAGGTCTTCGAGCATATCCAGCATCTTCAACACTTTCTGCGCACCCTCCAGGTCCAGCTCGGCACTGGTGGTCGGCAGCATCACGATTTCCGCGTCGGTGCCTTTGAATCCGGCGGCTTCCAGCGCGTTACGCACGGCATAGAATCCGGCGAACGAGGTGAACACATCGATGGAGCCGTCTTCGTTGGTCACCACGTCGTCGGCATCGGCCTCCATGGCGGCTTCCATCAGCGCATCTTCATCCGTACCCGGCGCGAAGGATATCTGCCCCTTGCGCTCAAACAGGTAGGCCACCGAACCATCGGTCCCCAGGTTGCCGCCGCATTTGCTGAAAGCATGACGCACGGCGGCCGCGGTGCGGTTACGGTTGTCGGTCATGCACTCGACCATCACGGCCACGCCGCCGGGGCCGTAGCCTTCATAGGTCAGTTCGACCATGTCGTCGGTATCGGCAGCGCCGGCGCCGCGGGCCACGGCCCGGTCGATGATGTCGCGACTCATGTTGGCGCCAAGGGCCTTGTCCAGCGCCAGGCGCAGGCGCGGGTTGGAGCCGGGGTCACCGCCACCCTGGCGGGCAGCGACGGTCAGCTCGCGAATCCACTTGGTGAATATCTTGCCTTTCTTGGCATCCTGACGCTCTTTGCGGTGCTTGATGTTCGCCCACTTGGAATGGCCAGCCATAACACAACTCCGAAATTCTCTAGAAACCTTATCAACCCCACCCCAGGTGGGATACAACCCTTGTAACGCAAAGGCGCATCCGAAGATGCGCCTTTTTGGACTGCGTAAACCTCAGTGCGCTTTCACGCCGCAGCCTTACTCAGCCTTCGGCGTCTCGCGCAGACGAATGTGCAGCTCGCGCAATGCCTTGGCATCCACCACACCTGGAGCCTGCGTCATTACGTCGGCAGCACTCTGGGTTTTCGGGAACGCAATCACTTCACGGATCGACTGGGCGCCGGTCATCAGCATGACCAGGCGGTCCAGGCCGAAAGCCAGGCCACCGTGAGGCGGCGCGCCGTATTTCAGGGCATCGAGCAGGAAGCCGAACTTCTCTTCCTGTTCCGCTTCGTCGATACCCAGCAGACGGAAGACCGCTTGCTGCATCTCTTTGCGGTGGATACGGATCGAACCGCCACCCAGCTCGGTGCCGTTGAGCACCATGTCATACGCACGGGACAGAGCGCCCGCAGGATTGGCTTCCAATTCTTCCGGGGAGCATTTCGGCGCGGTGAACGGGTGGTGCAAGGCGCTGAAGCTGCCGTCGTCGTTCTCTTCGAACATCGGGAAGTCAACGACCCACATCGGTGCCCACTTGCAGGTCAGCAGGTCCAGGTCGTGGCCCAGCTTGATCCGCAGCGCACCCAAGGCTTCGCTGACGATCTTGGCCTTGTCGGCGCCAAAGAACACGATGTCGCCATCGACCGCGCCCACGCGATCCAGGATCACGTTGAGGTTGGCTTCAGGGATGTTCTTCACGATAGGCGACTGCAGGCCTTCAACGCCTTTGGCGCGCTCGTTGACCTTGATGTACGCCAGGCCCTTGGCACCGTAGATGCCGACGAACTTGGTGTAGTCGTCGATCTGCTTGCGCGGCATGCTCGCGCCGCCAGGCACGCGCAGAGCGGCGATACGACATTTCGGGTCGTTGGCCGGGCCGCTGAATACCTTGAAGTCGACGTCCTTGAGCTGGTCGGCCACGTCCACCAGTTCCAGCGGAATACGCAGGTCTGGCTTGTCGGAACCGTAACGGCGCATGGCTTCTTCGAAGGTCATGTGTGGGAACTCACCGAACTCCAGGTCCAGCACTTCCTTGAACAGGTTGCGGATCATTTTTTCGGTGATGCCCATGATCTCTTTTTCATCGAGGAAACTGGTCTCGATGTCGATCTGGGTGAATTCCGGCTGGCGGTCGGCGCGCAGGTCTTCGTCGCGGAAGCACTTGGCGATCTGGTAGTAACGGTCGAAGCCGGCCACCATCAACAGTTGCTTGAACAGCTGTGGCGATTGCGGCAGGGCAAAGAAGCTACCAGCGTGGGTACGGCTCGGCACCAGATAGTCACGCGCGCCTTCCGGGGTGGCCCGGGTCAGGATCGGCGTTTCGACGTCAAGGAAGCCGTTTTCGTCGAGGAAGCGGCGGATGCTGGTGGTCATGCGCGAACGCAGACGCAGCTTCTCGGCCATTTCCGGACGACGCAGGTCCAGGAAGCGATAGCGCAGGCGGGTTTCTTCACCGACGTCGGAGTATTCGTTCAGTGGGAACGGCGGGGTTTCCGACTCGTTCAACACTTCCAGCTCGTAACCCAGCACTTCGATCGCGCCGGACGCCATGTTCGGGTTAACGGCACCGGCCGGACGCAGACGGACCTTGCCGGTGATCTTCACGACATACTCGCTGCGCACGCGGTCGGCGGCGGCGAAGCTGTCAGCGCGATCAGGGTCGAACACCACCTGGGCCAGACCATCACGATCACGGATATCGAGGAAGATCACCCCGCCGTGGTCGCGGCGACGGTGAACCCATCCGCAAAGGGTGATTTCCTGACCATCCAGGGTCTCGTTCAGTTGGCCGCAATAGTGGCTGCGCATCATGGTAGTGGTTTCACTTCTCGTAATTCGAAATTCGGTGGAGGCCTGCCTCGTCACCGTACAGTTAAGCAGGGGACGAATAATGCAGGAGCCTGCGCATGGAGTTCAACTCAGTCTGCTTTGTCGCCGCCCGCCAGGTTTTTCTTCGAGCCGGTCTTGAAATCGGTCTCGTACCAGCCGCTGCCGCTCAGGCGGAAGCCCGGCATGGACAACATCTTCTTGAGCTCAGGCGCCTGGCAGGCCGGGCAATCGACCAGCGGCGCGGCGCTGATCTTCTGGATGGCTTCCAACTGATGACCACAGGAAGCACATTGATAGTCGTACATGGGCATGGAGATGTCTCGGCGATCAGATCGTTACTGTGCCGCGCCCGCTCCTGGCTAGAGAGCACAGGGAGAAAGCCCCCGGCATGCGCAGCAAAGCGCGGGATTATATCTGGTAAATCGAGGCAGCGCAGCCGGCTTTCTGCTCGGGGCCTCGCCCACCTCGACGGCGGACAGGCCCCGGAGCCCGACGATTACTCAGGGCTCGGTGCTCCGGCACGTCCTTTTAACAGATGAACCACACACACCACCCTGACCAACCCACTGAAGTTCTTCACCCCGCCATGACGCAAGTGCACTTCCCGATCGACGTATGACAGCAACGCACTGACCGAACAGGCATTGATCCTGGCTATTTCCGTGAGGATATTCCAATAGATCTGTTCAAGCCGCAGGCAAGTGGAAAAGCCATTGAGCCTGACCGACCGGGACAACGGCTTGGCGAGCCCCATATCGAACCCTTTTGCGAAGGGGTCGATCTGCATCTTATGAAAGCCACTGGTTTCCATTACCCCATTACCCACTCCACGTGACATACACCTGACACTCCATTGCCAAACAGCAGCCCATGAGTTCTCCCATTGGACAGTAGGCTCTATAAAACAGCAGGAAGCGGCAGGCAGCCAGAAGACGGTACGTCGATAGGCGTAGGACAACGCCAGGAAATGCGCGGAAACCAGCGAGCGGCGCCAGGACGGCGCCCCTCAGGGCCGAAGATTATTGATTTTCGAGCAGGGAGCGCAGCATCCACGCGGTTTTCTCGTGAACCTGCATACGCTGGGTCAGCAAGTCGGCAGTCGGCTCATCGCTGACCTTGTCGAGCAACGGGAAGATACCCCGCGCGGTGCGAGTCACCGCCTCCTGGCCGGCCACTAGTTGCCGGATCATTTCTTCCGCGCTGGGTACGCCCTCTTCCTCCTTGATAGAAGAAAGACGCGCATAGATCGAATAGGCACCCGGCGCCGGGAAGCCCAGGGCACGAATCCGCTCGGCAATGGAGTCCACCGCCAGCGCCAGCTCGTTGTATTGCTCCTCGAACATCAAGTGCAGCGTGCGAAACATGGGCCCCGTGACGTTCCAGTGGAAGTTGTGGGTCTTCAGGTACAGTACATAGGTGTCGGAAAGCAGACGCGAAAGCCCGTCGACGGTGGATTTACGATCTTCTTCACTGATACCGATATCGATAGCCATGTTTATCCCCTTCAATTGACAAGCATTCATTGATCAGGTGCAGGACCACTCTAGCAAGAGCATCGTTGATGCGCAGCCCGGCCCTGCGGCAAATCCCCTGGAACGCCCTGTTGGCGCGTACCGGCAAGGCCGGCGGGCAAAGCCGGAAATGTCCAAGCGAGCCGCTTGAAAAGCCCGCACGTGTCTAGGACAAGCGTTTGACGCATAAATGCCCCGCCTCTTGCAACACCCGGAAATGCTTGATTTGAGTAGGCACAGCCTTTGCTGTTAAATAGGCAGCGTGTCGCCGCCGTTACCTTTCGCGGCAAGCGGCATAGGCTGATACCCGCGCACGTGCCCAACGCCTCCCATTGTTCAGAAGCGAACCGTGCCAGTCAGCTCTTCCTTGTGATCCGTCTTAACGTGAGTTAATCAAAATGTTGAAAATCGTCCACCTGCTAACGGGCGTTGCAGCTTTGCTGCTGTCCTTTATCCCGAGCCTGCAGCCTGAAAGCCTGCCCTACCTGCAACAACACGACGCTCTGTACCTGGCCTTGTTCGGCCTTCTTAACCTGACGCTTGCACCAGTGATCCCTTACTGGAACAAAGGCACGCGTCATCAACTGCAAAACCTGGTCAGCGCGCTGCTGGTGCTGACTGTTGTCGTACAAACCCTCACCCTCCTGGCGCCCATGCCTGAAGTCGGCGGCCACCCGGCCATCCTCCTCAGCCTGGTGATTGCGCTGGTCGCCATCGTTCTTCACCTGGCCATCAGCTTCTACCGTTCGTCCCCTGCGGCCGCGTCGCAAAACTACGACATGACCAATCGGGATACCGGGACCGTCAAGTGGTTCAACACATCCAAAGGCTTCGGCTTTATTTCCCGCGATTCGGGCGACGATATTTTCGTCCACTTCCGGGCCATTCGCGGCGAAGGCCATCGTGTTCTGGTCGAAGGCCAGCGCGTGGAGTTCTCCGTGATGAATCGCGACAAAGGCCTGCAAGCCGAGGACGTGATCGCCGCCCTGCCGCGTCGCTGATTCCAGTCTTCGCAGCAAAAAAAACCGCGACCCGGCGCTGGCTGGATCGCGGTTTTTTATGCATAGCGCTTAATAGTGGGGCGGTGGGGCTTCCTCTTCGGAGGTTTCGAACTGGCTGCCCATTTCTTCCTGGCGCTTGAGCAGCGCGGTCATCTGTAACTGCAGGCGCTCCACGGCCCGCTGCTGAGCGACAAGGATGTCATTGAGGGTCTCGATGGTGTCGTCCTGAAAGGCCAGTCGGCTTTCCAGATCGGTGACGCGGTCTTGCAGATCCATGATTCAGCCCTGGGTAAAGACGAAGTCGGCGGGCAACAGTTCGCGCAGGCGCGCCCGCATGGCCGTGGCCTGCTCTTGCGTATAAGGCCGCGCCGGTTGCTTGCCCCATACCGGTGCCGGCCAGGCGGCGTCATCGCGCTTGCGCACAATCACGTGCACGTGCAGTTGGCTGACGACGTTACCCAGCGCACCAATGTTCATCTTGTCGGCGACCAGGCCCTCGCTCAGCAATTGCGCAAGAGCCGTCGTCTCTTGCCAAAGCGTTTGTTGATCTGCGACATCCAGTTGAAACACCTCGCTGATACCGTTGATGCGCGGCACCAGGATGAACCAGGGGTAATTCGAATCGTTGGACAGCAGCAGGCGACAAAGCGGGAAGTCCCCGATGACCAGTGTGTCTTGTTGCAGGCGTTGATCTAAAGCGAACACTGCGGGCACTCCGTTCGGCAAGTCAGGTTCAGGGGCCCAGCATACCTTTGAATGTCGCTGGCTTCACGGCGATTGCGCAGAGCCACGACGCAATCCACCAGAAAACCTGCACTCTTTCGAAGCAGTCGAATATTTGAGCTACGCTGATACGGGCTTCACCGGGACGCACCAAAATGACCCACTTGCGCGTCAAAAAGATCCGCCAAGTACCCACTGATGGGGTGATCCGGTAACGTTTTTTTCTGACACAGGTTTTTTGGAGCATAAAAAAGACCGTGACACCCACGCCCGAGTCCAAACCAAACGGCGTAAGAAGCCCGTACTTATGAGGTTTTTACACATGAGAGCGCCTTTTCACGAAAAAATGACATTCAGTTACCGGTTTGTGCACGCTTGTTGCATTCACACCCACATCGTCGACAACGACACTCGCCGGGATGCAGGTGTTTCGCGATAAAAACCCAAGCGTTTCAATGCGTGCCAAGGAAGACTTCAGACGCCGAAATGCGTTTGAAAACAGTATTGGAGTTGTCAGTCCAGTTAAATTTGGACTGTGAATTTGCGACATGGAGCTAGCAATTTACGACAGCCTCGTAAAGAAGCTGAAAGGAAAGATGGGTAAGTATCGTCAATAAGGGTCTGCGTGATATAACTTTGCGCTGACACAAAAAAGAAAGAGCCGCCCAGATAAAAATACAGGTGGGACGGCAGTACTCTTCCTAAAACCAAAGGAGCAAATCACGATGCGCGTGATGAAGTGGAGCATGATCGCCCTGGCTGTTTCAGCAGGCACCTCGCAGTTCGCAATGGCGTCCGCCCAAGACGACGCCAAGGGCTTTGTTGAAGACAGCACTTTCGGTATCAATACCCGTGCGCTGTATTTCAGCCGCGACTTCCGCAATGAACCCGCAAACGGCTATACCATCGTCAACGGCAAGCGCAAGAGCCGCGCCGAAGAAACCGGCCTGGGCTTCAATGCCCTGTATCAATCGGGCTTCACCCAAGGCACCGTCGGTTTCGGTATTGACCTGATCGCCCTGGGGGGCGTCAAGCTCGACAGCGGTAAAGGGCGCTCCGGTACCGGTCTGTTCCCAACAGGTTCCGATGGTCGCTCGCAAGACGACTACTCCAAAGGCGGCGGCGCAGTTAAGTTCCGCATCTCTGACACCGTATTGAAAATCGGCGACCAGTACACCACAGCACCTGTATTCGCTTCTGACGACAGCCGTCTGCTGCCAGAGTTGCCACAAGGTATCTCGATCACCAGCAACGAGATCAAGGGACTGAAACTGGAAGGCGGCCACTTTACTTCCAGCGTCGCGCAGAGCCAGACCTACCATGACAGCCTCGGCCTGACGAAAACCGACTTCGTCGGTGGCGTCTACTCCTTCACTCCAGAGTTCACCGGTAGCCTGTACTACGCGAAGACCGAAGATTACTTCCGCAAGTACTACGGCAACCTGAACTGGACCCATGCACTGAGCGACGATCAGTCCTTCGCTATCGACTTCAACATCTACGACACCAAGAGCGACGGCGCAGGCCTGCAACGCGCTGAAAAAGACGGTACGACCAAGCTCGACAACCGTGCGTTCAGCTTGCAGGGTGCGTACACCATCGGCGCTCACACCTTCACCCTGGCTGCACAGAAGGTCACCGGCGACGGCGACTACGGCTACGGCGTAGACGGCGGCGGTACGATCTTCCTGGCCAACTCCATTGCCCGTTCCGACTTCAACGCCGAAGGCGAGAAGTCCTACCAGGCGCGTTACGACATCAACATGGCGACCTTTGGCATTCCTGGCCTGAGCTTCATGACTCGTTACGTAACCGGTAGCGGCGCCAACACTGGCACCACTTCGAACGGCAAAGAGTGGGAACGCGATATCGAAGCCAAGTACGTAATCCAGAGCGGCCCAGCCAAAGACCTGAGCCTGCGCGTACGTCAAGCGACCTATCGTTCGTCTGATGGCGTGTACTACGGTTCCCCGTCCCTCGACGAACTGCGTCTGATCGCGCAATACCCGCTGAACATCTTGTAATTGACAGTTTGATTACAACGATGACTTAAGGCTTCGGCCTTAAATAAAAAGCCGCTCCTTTGTTCACAAGGGAGCGGCTTTTTTGTCTGTGTGGCTTCAGCGAAAAAATAACTAGCAAGCTAACTAACGACACTAACGTTTTCACACTAAACCCGACCTGCCAGCCAAGTTAAATGCAATTGCTTACTATTGCTTCGCTGTTGTTTCCTGCATTACACGAATGACTCGCTGCGGAAATGGAATATTGATATTCGCTGCCTTCAAACGGTCGCGCGCCAGTTCATTAAGCATGAACACTACATCCCAGTAATCCGCCGTATTAGTCCAGCAACGCAGGGAAACCGTGATCGAGCTATCGCCCAAGGTCGAAACCACGGCCACCGCTGCGGGATCGGTCAGTACACGCGGATCCTTCGCCAACTCCAGCAACACTTCGCGGGCTTTCTGCAGATCGGCTTCATAGTCCACTCCTACATCGAACACCACCTTGCGGGTCGGCTGACGATTGGTGTTGGTGATGATGCCGTTGGACAAGATGCCGTTAGGCACGATGACGGTCTTGTTGTCGCCGGTACGCAGCACGGTGTGGAAGATCTGGATGCTGTCGACGGTACCCGATGTGCCCTGGGCTTCGATCCAGTCACCAATGCGGAACGGGCGGAACAACAGAATCAGCACGCCGCCGGCGAAGTTGGCCAGGCTGCCTTGCAATGCCAGGCCGATGGCCAGGGTAGCGGCACCGATCGCCGCGACGAACGAAGTGGTCGCAACGCCGATCATCGAGGCCACACTGACGATCAGCATGACTTTGAGCGCTATATTCGCCAGGCTGGTGATGAAGTGCTGCAGCGCCTGGTCCGCGTTACGCATGGCCAGCAGACGCCCCACACGGTGGGTCAATACGTTGATCAGCCACCAGCCAATGGCCAAGGTGATGACCGCCAGCAACACCCGGCTGCCGTATTCCATGATCATCGGGATCCACGACTGCGAGGTCTTGATCAAGTGATCCATTTCAGCGTTTAAATCCATGTAGCTTCTCCTGTATGCGGATGTACGGCTTTATTGACGGTCTGAAAACGCAACTGAGCCCCGTAGGGCTCAGTTGTAGGCGCGGGATTCTGGGGCGTGGGACGTCAAAAACGTCCACAGGTTCCCCACTGTGCCATCAGTCGCGAAAGTTATTGAACTGCAGCGGCATATCGAAGGTCTTGGCGCGCAGGGCGGCGATGGCCTCTTGCAGGTCGTCACGCTTCTTGCCCGTAACCCGTACCTGCTCACCCTGGATGGCGGCCTGGACTTTCAGCTTGGCATCCTTGATATGGGCGACGATCTTCTTCGCCAACTCTTTGTCGATGCCTTCCTTGAGCACGGCTTCCTGCTTCATCAGCTTGCCGGAGGCGTAGGCGTCCTTGACTTCAAGGCATTGCACGTCGATCTTGCGCTTGACCAGGGCCAGCTTGAGGATCTCGATCATCGCTTCCAGCTGGAAATCGGCTTCAGCGGTCAGGTTGACGGTCAGTTCCTTTTCCTTGAATTCGAAGCTGCCCTTGCCTTTCAAGTCATAGCGACGGTCCAGTTCCTTGACGGCGTTCTCGACGGCGTTGGTGACTTCGTGTTTGTCCAGTTCGGATACCACGTCGAACGAAGGCATGTCATATCTCCAATATAAGGGGCGGGCTCAGTAGAGATGGAGCGCGCCCAGGCTAAAATGCCGGGGCATTATAGCGGTTCTTTCGTCCCGTTCACTGTGAGCGACCCTGCGGAGCAAAAACTGATGTCGACCACCTGGCATATCCTTGGCGCCGGCAGCCTGGGCACACTCTGGGCCACCCGCTTGGCTCGCGCTGGCGTGCCCGTCAGGTTGATCCTGCGCGATGAGGCGCGCCTGGCCAGCTATCAGACCGCAGGCGGGCTGACGCTGGTAGAGCATGGTGTCGAACAGAGCTACCCAGTGATCGGCGAAACAGCCGACAGTCCCGAACCGATTCATCGCCTGCTGGTGGCATGCAAGGCCTACGACGCCCAAAGCGCCGTCGCACAGTTGCAACACCGCCTCGTACCCGACGCCGAGCTGATCCTGCTGCAGAACGGCCTCGGCAGCCAGGACGCAGTAGCCGCGCAACTGCCCCAGGCCCGCTGCATTTTCGCCTCAAGCACCGAGGGCGCGTTTCGTGATGGCAACTGGCGCGTCGTGTTTGCCGGCCATGGCTACACCTGGCTGGGGGACACTCGTCACCCCACCCCACCGCTGTGGCTGGAGGACCTGCACGCCGCTGGCATTCCCCACGAATGGAGCACCGACATCCTCACGCGTCTGTGGCGCAAGCTGGCGCTCAATTGTGCGATCAACCCGCTGACCGTGCTGTACCAGTGCCGCAACGGCGAACTGCAGGCCCATCAATGTGAAGTGGCGACCCTGTGCGCCGAGCTCGGCGAACTGCTGGAATGCTGCGGCCAACCCGCCGCAGCGCGGGATCTGCAGCACGAAGTGGAACGGGTGATCCACGCCACGGCCGCCAATTACTCCTCCATGTATCAGGACGTGGCCAACGCCCGGCGCACCGAAATCAGCTATTTGCTGGGCTATGCTTGCCAGGCGGCGGCCCGTCACCAACTGAACTTGCCGCATTTGCAACAACTGCAAATACGCCTGGTCGACCAGTTACGCGCACACGGATTGCCCCGCGACTGAGCCACGCGCTACTCTGCCCGCCTGTCTATCACCTGGGAAAATCCTGATGCCGCTGCGCCAGCGTCTAGAAAACCTACCGGTCGGGCAGAAACTGCTGGCCGCCCTGCTGGTGTTGCTGACCACCGTGTTGCTGGTGGCCAACCTGACTTTCATCAGCGCCGCCTACTGGATCTCCCAGGAAAGCATGGCGCCCCAGGCGTTGCAGGCCATCGGTCGACTGGTGTCCAACCCGGCGCTGGCGGCAGAAGCCCTTGAATCCCCCGCCAAAGCCGACGCCCTGCTCAATGAACTGACCAGCTATTCGCCATTACGCGCCGCCGCGCTTTACGACGGCGAAGGCAACCGCCTGGCGCAGATGCAACATGGCGATCGCCTGCACCTGCCAGACCACTACCGTCATATCGAAGCCTGGCGCGTCACCGAATTCCGCAGCAATCAAGTCATCACCCTGCCCCGCCCCGGCCAACCTTCCGGGCATTTGTTGCTGGTGGCCAGCAGTGAGCTGCCGATGGCCTTCTATACCGGCACACTGACCGCCAGCCTGGGCATCCTGATTTTCAGTGTGCTGTTGTGGCTGATCATCGCCCGGCAGATCAAACGCCTGATCACCCGGCCCATCCACGAGCTGGAAGAACTCTCACGCCAGGTGACCCGCGAAGAGAACTACGCCCTGCGCGCAGGCCCCGGCAACCGCGATGAAATCGGCAGCTTGGCCGAAGCCTTCAACACCATGCTGTCGCGCATCGAAGCCCGCGAGCAGCAGCTCAAGCGCGCACGGGACGATTCCCAGGCCGCTTACGACCAGGCCCAGGGCTTGGCGGAAGAGACGCGCCATACCAACCGCAAGCTGGAGCTGGAAGTTCAGGTTCGCAGCAAAATCGAGAAAAAACTCACCGGCTTTCAGAATTATCTGAACAGCATTATCGACTCGATGCCATCGGCACTGATCGCCCTGGATGAGCAGCTCTACGTGACACAGTGGAACCAGGAAGCCAGCGCGCTTTCCGGCACGCGCCTGGACGAAGCCTTGAATCAGCCGATCGACCTGGCCTTCCAACCGCTCAAGCCGTTCCTGCCGCAGATCAAGGCCACCGTCGAGCAACACACGGTAGAACGCATAGAGCGTGTCACCTGGACCAAGGACGATGAGCCCAAGCATTACGCGCTGACCTTCTACCCGCTGACCGGCGGTGCGGGCCGCGGCGTGGTGATCCGTATCGATGACATTACCCAGCGCCTGTCCCTGGAAGAAATGATGGTGCAGTCGGAAAAGATGCTTTCCGTTGGCGGGCTCGCCGCAGGCATGGCCCACGAGATCAACAACCCGTTGGGAGCGATCCTGCATAACGTGCAGAATATTCGCCGCCGCCTGTCCCCCGACCTGCCCAAGAACCTCGAGCATGCCGAGCAATTGGGCATCGAGCTGGACACCGTCAACCGCTATCTGCAAAGCCGCGAAGTGCCACAACTGCTCGACGGCATCCAGCAAGCCGGGGCGCGAGCGGCAAAAATCGTCACCCATATGCTCAGCTTCAGCCGTCGCAGTAACCGCCAGATGGCGCCCTGCGATCTGCCCGCACTGATCGACCAGGCAGTGGAAATCGCCGGTAACGACTTCGACCTCACCATCGGCTTCGACTTCAAGGGCCAGGCGATCATCCGCCAGTTCGACCCGCAACTGGGCCCGGTGCCCGGCACCGCCAACGAGTTGGAACAGGTGCTGCTCAATCTGCTTAAAAACGCCGCCCAGGCCATTCACCTGCGCGAAGACGACAGTGAGCCGGGCCGTATCATCCTGCGCACCCGTCTCAACCCGCCATGGGCGGAGATCCAGGTGGAAGACAACGGCATCGGCATGAGCGAAAACGTGCGCAAACGGACCTTCGAGCCGTTCTTCACCACCAAGGAAATCGGCCAGGGCACAGGGTTGGGGCTGTCGGTGTCTTATTTCATCATCACCAATAACCACAAGGGCCAGATGGAAGTGCATTCCACCCCTGGCCAGGGCACCTGCTTCACCTTGCGCCTGCCCTTGGCCGGCAGCCAACCACTCCCTCACGAACTTACCCAACTGGAGCACTGACCATGGGCTTTCGCCTGTCGAAGATTTACACCCGTACCGGCGACAAGGGCGAAACCGGCCTGGGCGACGGCCGTCGGGTAGGCAAGGACCATCCCCGGGTAGAGGCCATTGGCGAGGTCGATACGCTGAACAGCCAACTGGGACTGCTGCTGGCCAGTCTTGAAGAACAGAGCGGCAAGCATCCGGCGCTGAAGGATGTGATCGAGGTGTTGACCCCCTGCCAACATCGCCTGTTTGACTTGGGCGGTGAGTTAGCGATGCCGGTGTACAAGGCGCTGAATGAGGCCGAGGTGAACCGGCTGGAAGCGGCGATTGATCGCTGGAATGAGGAAGTGGGGTCGTTGGAAAACTTCATTTTGCCGGGTGGTTCAGCGTTGATCGCCCAAGCCCATATATGCCGAAGCCTGGCGCGCAGCGCGGAACGACGGTGTCAGCATTTGAATGCGGTCGAACCGTTGGAAGGGGTGGCGCTGGCGTATATCAATCGGCTGTCGGACTTGCTGTTTGTAGCGGCCAGGGTGATCGCCAAGCGCCAGGGTGTCGCAGAGGTTTTGTGGCAGGCGGCGGCTAAACCTCACTGAGGACTGCGGTGTTTGATCGGGCCTTATCGCGGGCTAGCTCGCGATGAGGCCCGTCAGAACCACATCAAGCTTGCGGCCAAAACGCCCGAATCCCCGCCACACCTTGGGCTCCGGCTTGCCACGCCTGTTCCCGCTCGTCAGGCCCGACACCGCCCAGCAGAAACACCGGTTTGCTGAACCCGCTGATCAACGCCGCAGCCTGCTCCCAACCGAGAGGCTGGGCATCGGGATGGGTCTGGGTCGGTTGCACCGGTGACAGCGTGACGAAATCCACGTCCATCAACTCGGCCAGCGCCAGTTCTTCGGCGTTGTGGCACGAAGCTGCCAGCCAGCGATCCTTCGGCAGCGGTCGCCCTTTGCTGGCGTATTTACGCAATTGCGCGGAGGTCATGTGCCAGCCGGCGGCAGGAAAATCCCCCAGCCATTCAAACGGGCCCTTGAGCATCAATTGCGCCTTGCCGGCACACAGCCCCACCGCATCCACCGCAAGGTCACGGTACTTGGGGTCGTAGCCGTTGGGTGCGCGCAGTTGCACCAGCTTGATGCCCCCCGCGATAGCTTTCTGGACACCGCGCAACAAGGTCGGGGTTTCCAGATCGCCTGGGGTGATCAGGTATTCGGCGGGCAAACGCGCGGCGGCAACAATCGGCGCATTCGCCGCCGGGAACTCATAGTTGAGCAGATCCCGAGGCGCCACCCATTCCAGCGGCTGCCCCTCGGCGCCATGGGGTTCGCCGGTAAAGGCCGACACTTCCCAGACATCCAGCAACACCTGTTTGTCCGGGTAGTCATGCTGCACCTTGATCAACGGCCGCGCCGTGGTGACCTGAATGCCCAACTCTTCCTGCAATTCGCGCGACAGTGCGGTGGCGACCGACTCATCAGCCTCCACCTTGCCGCCGGGAAACTCCCAGAGGCCGCCCTGATGCTGGGTGTCGGCGCGGCGGGCCAGCAGGACCCTGCCGTCGGCGCCGCGGATCACCGCTGCTGCTACATGCACTCGTTTCACCGCGCTTATCCTCCGGATTTCAGGTGCGGTATTCCGCATTGATCTTCACGTACTCGTGGGACAGGTCGGTAGTCCAGATGGTTTCGCTGCAATCGCCGCGCCCCAGTTCGATACGGATGGTGATTTCTTCCTGCTGCATCACGGCCGAGCCCTGGGCTTCGGTGTAGGTCTCGGCGCGGGCGCCACGACTGGCAATGCAGACGTCGCCCAGGAACACGTCGATCTTGCTCACGTCCAGGTCCGGCACACCGGCACGGCCAACCGCAGCGAGAATCCGGCCCCAGTTCGGGTCGGAGGCAAACAACGCAGTCTTGATCAGCGGCGAGTGGGCCACGGTATAGCCGACATCCAGGCACTCCTGGTGATTGCCGCCGCCGTTGACTTCGACCGTCACGAACTTGGTCGCGCCTTCGCCGTCACGCACGATGGCCTGGGCCACATCCATGCACACTTCGAATACCGCTTGCTTCAACGCAGCGAACAGCGGGCCGCTGGCCTCGGTGATCTGCGGCAGGTTGGCCTGGCCGGTGGCGATCAGCATGCAGCAGTCGTTGGTCGAGGTATCGCCATCGATGGTGATGCGGTTGAACGACTTGTTGGCGCCGTCCAGCACCAGGCTCTGCAGTACGTCGCGGGAAACTTTGGCATCGGTGGCAATGTAGCCGAGCATGGTGGCCATGTTTGGACGGATCATGCCCGCGCCCTTGCTGATACCAGTCACGGTGACGGTCACGCCGTCGTGCACGAACTGGCGGCTCGCGCCCTTGGGCATGGTGTCGGTGGTCATGATGCCGGTGGCGGCGGCAGCCCAGTTATCCACAGACAGGTCGTCCAGCGCGGCCTGCAGGGCACCTTCGATTTTCTCGACAGGCAGCGGCTCGCCGATCACACCGGTGGAGTATGGCAGCACTTGGCTGGCATCCACGCCGGCCAACTGAGCCAGCTTGGCGCAGGTGCGCGCGGCAGCTACCAGGCCAGGCTCGCCGGTGCCAGCGTTGGCATTGCCGGTGTTGGTCAGCAGGTAACGGATCGGGCCGGCAACGCGCTGCCTGGCCAGGATCACCGGTGCGGCGCAGAAAGCATTGAGCGTGAACACGCCCGCGACCGTCGAGCCTTCGGCACAGCGCATCACCACCACATCCTTGCGCCCTGGGCGTTTGATCCCGGCCGAAGCGATACCGAGTTCAAAACCGGCAACCGGGTGCAAAGTGGGCAAAGGACCAAGACCAACAGCCATGAATGCGCTCCTTAAAAATAGATGATGTCTGTGCCGTCGCGATCGACGGTGAAATTAATGGCAAAACGCCGCGACGGCAGAGGCCGGTCGCGGCGCGGGGTGTAGCAGCGTCAGGCGGAAATCTTAGTTGATTTCGCCGTGGCAGTGTTTGAACTTCTTGCCCGAACCGCACCAGCACAGTTCGTTACGGCCCAGCTTCTGCTCGTTGCGAACCGGCGATTGAGCCAGGGCCGCATCGACCTCTTCGCCCACGACCTCAGGAGCCTCAAGACCCGGCGCTTCGTCATGCTGGAACTGCATGCGCGCCGCCAGTGCCTCGGCTTCCTGACGCAAACGCGCTTCTTCCTCGACCGGGTCTTCGCGACGCACCTGGACGTGGGACAGCACACGAATCGAATCGCGTTTGATCGAATCCAGCAGCTCGGAGAACAGTGTGAACGACTCGCGCTTGTACTCCTGCTTCGGGTTCTTCTGGGCATAGCCGCGCAGGTGGATACCGTGACGCAGATGGTCCATGGTCGACAGGTGGTCTTTCCACAGGTCGTCCAGGACGCGCAATACGATTTGTTTCTCGAAGGTGCGCAGCGCTTCGGCGCTCGCCTGCTCTTCTTTTTCGTTGTAAGCGGCCAGCAGCTCGGTCATGAGCTTCTCGCGCAGGGTCTCTTCATACAGGTGGTCGTCTTCATCCAGCCATTGCTGGACCGGCAAGTCGACACCGAAGTCGCTCTTCAACGCGGCTTCCAGACCAGCCACATCCCACTGTTCAGGCAGGGATTGTGGCGGGATGTGTGCGCTGACGGTGGCGTTGAGCACGTCCTGGCGGAAATCGGCGATGGTCTCGCCAATGTTGTCGGCGGCCAGCAACGTATTACGCATGTGATAGATCACTTTACGCTGTTCGTTGTTGACGTCATCGAACTCGAGCAGTTGCTTACGAATGTCGAAGTTGCGGCCTTCTACCTTGCGCTGGGCCTTTTCGATGGCGTTGGTCACCATGCGGTGTTCGATCGCTTCACCGGACTGCATGCCCAGGGCCTTCATGAAGTTCTTCACCCGATCCGAGGCGAAGATGCGCATCAGGCTGTCTTCCAGGGACAGGTAGAAACGGCTGGAACCGGCGTCACCCTGACGACCGGCACGACCACGCAGCTGGTTGTCGATCCGACGGGATTCGTGACGCTCGGAAGCGATCACCTGCAAGCCGCCCGACTCCAGCACGGCCTGGTGGCGCTTCTGCCAGTCAGCCTTGATCTGGGCGATCTGCTCAGGGGTCGGATTGTCCAGCGAGGCCACTTCCACTTCCCAGTTGCCGCCCAACAGGATGTCGGTACCACGACCGGCCATGTTGGTGGCGATGGTCAGTGCGCCGGGGCGACCGGCCTGGGCGATGATCTCGGCTTCTTTTTCGTGGAACTTGGCGTTGAGGACCTTGTGCTCGATGCCTTCCTTGTTGAGCAGGTTGGACACGTGCTCGGACGTTTCGATCGTGGCGGTACCCACCAGGATCGGACGCCCCTGGGCCATGCCGTCCTTGATGTCGTTGATGATCGCCGCGTATTTCTCTTCGGCGGTCAGGAACACCAGGTCGTTGAAGTCTTTACGCGCCAGCGGTTTGTTCGGCGGGATGACCACGACCGACAGACCATAGATCTGGTGGAATTCGAACGCTTCGGTGTCGGCCGTACCGGTCATGCCGGACAGTTTGTTGTACAGACGGAAGTAGTTCTGGAAGGTAGTGGATGCCAACGTCTGGCTTTCGGCCTGGATGTTGAGCGCTTCCTTGGCTTCGATGGCCTGGTGCAGACCTTCGGACAGGCGACGACCCGGCATGGTACGGCCAGTGTGTTCGTCGACCAGGACGACCTGGCCGTCCTGCACGATGTACTCGACGTTGCGATGGAACAGCTTGTGGGCGCGCAGGCCGGCATACACGTGGGTCAGCAGGCCCAGGTTGTGGGCCGAGTACAGGCTTTCGCCCTCGGCCAGCAGGCCGATCTGGGTCAGCATGTCTTCGACGAACTGGTGACCGGCTTCGTTGAGTTCGACCTGGCGGGTCTTCTCGTCGATGGTGAAGTGACCTTCTTTGGTCACTACGCCTTCCACTTCTTCGATGTGCTGCTCCAGACGCGGGATCAACTTGTTGATCTCGGTGTACAGGCGCGAGCTGTCTTCGGCCTGGCCGGAGATGATCAACGGGGTACGGGCTTCGTCGATGAGGATGGAGTCGACTTCGTCGATCACTGCAAAGTTGAGTTCACGCTGGAATTTTTCTTCCATGCTGAACGCCATATTGTCGCGCAGGTAGTCGAAACCGAATTCGTTGTTGGTGCCGTAGGTGATGTCGGCGGCATAGGCGGCGCGCTTCTCTTCCGGCGGCTGGAACGGCGTCACGACGCCGACGGTCAGGCCGAGGAACTCATACAGCGGACGCATCCAGTTGGCGTCGCGGCGGGCCAGGTAGTCGTTCACCGTCACAACGTGCACGCCCTTGCCGGACAACGCGTTGAGGTAAACGCCCAGGGTTGCCACCAGGGTCTTGCCTTCACCGGTACGCATTTCGGCAATCATGCCTTCATGCAAGGTCATGCCACCGATCAACTGGACGTCGAAGTGGCGCATGCCCATGACACGCTTACCGGCTTCACGGGCGACCGCGAAGGCTTCGGGAAGCAACTTGTCGAGGGTTTCACCTTTGGCTATGCGGGCCTTGAACTCTTGGGTCTTGGCGCGCAATTGCTCGTCCGAAAGGGCAACCATCTGCTCTTCGAAGGCATTGACCAGCTGCACCGTCTTGAGCATGCGTTTGACTTCGCGCTCATTCTTGCTTCCAAAAAGTTTCTTTAACAAAGGCGCAAACATATCGGCAGGTTCTTCCACACATAGGGATGGAGGGCGCACCGTCAGTGGCCCGAGCAGCCCTCACGGCCGCATGCGAACGCGCATTCTACCCGGAATCGTGGGTGAGGAAAGTGGCGTTGTTCCCTGATGCTGGCATGGGGCGGTGAGAGGGCTTGTTTAAAATAAGGGCTTTTGCCGGAACTTCAACCCATGGAGCCCAGAAGTTACCTATTGATTTCACGGGTAAAGCCTAGTCGATGCATGGCCTGGGGGCGCGTGGACGCTTTCTGTTAAGATGGCCGCTCTGTTACTTAAGGTGTCTAATCATGGCATTTCGCCCTCTTACAGCCCGCGCCCCCAGCGTGTTGCTTCGCGAAGCCAAGCCGTTGAAAGCCATCTTTAGCCATGCACAACGCCTGGGCCATTTGCAACGCCTGGTCGAAAGCCAGCTGCAACCGGCCGCACGCGAACATTGTCATGTGGCGTCCTGGCGCGAAGGGAATTTGCTGCTGATTGTCACCGATGGCCATTGGGCGACCCGCCTGCGTTATCAGCAAAAACGCCTGCAGCGTCAGTTGATGGCCTTTGATGAGTTCGCCAGCCTGACGCGCATCCAGTTCAAGGTACAGCCGCCCACGGTCCAGCAAGGTGCGGTCGGCCATACCATGGACCTGTCGGCGAATGCGGCCGAAACCATTCAGGCAACGGCGGACGGGATCAGCGACCCAGGCTTGCGGGCAGCCCTTGAACGGCTCGCCGCCCACGCCAAGCCTAAGGCCTGAGCCACTACTTGCGCTTGCTGCCGCCCAACAGCGACCCCAACAAGCCCCGCACCAATTGACGCCCCATCTGATTGGCGGCCTGCTGCATGGCAGATTTGAGCGCCTTGCCCGCCGTGGTGCCCAGAAACGCCCCGGCCTTGTCGGTAAAGCTCGGTTCCTCGGCAGCCGTCTTGGCCTCTTCGGTCGGTGCCAACTCCTTGCGTGCCATCAGCACTTCATAAGCGGATTCCCGATCGATGGGTTGGTCATAACGTCCCAACAACGGTGAACGGGCCACCAGCGCAGCGCGTTCGGCCTCGCTCAACGGCCCGATCCGCGATTGCGGCGGCGCTACCAGCACGCGCTGGACGACCTCCGGCGTGCCTTTTTCCTGCAGGGTGCCCACCAATGCCTCACCGGTACCCAGTTCGGTCAGCACCGCCAAAGTGTCAAATGCCGGGTTTGGTCGAAAACCGTCCGCTACAGCCCGCAAGGACTTCTGCTCCTTGGTGGTGAACGCCCGCAGGCCATGCTGGATGCGAAGGCCGAGCTGGGCCAGCACGCTGTCCGGCAGGTCGCCCGGCGATTGGGTTACGAAATACACGCCCACGCCTTTGGAACGAATCAGCCGCACCACTTGCTCAAGGCGGTCTTGCAAGGCCTTGGGCGTATCGGCAAACAATAAGTGGGCTTCGTCGAAAAACAGCGCCAGCAATGGCTTGTCCGCATCACCGCGCTCAGGCAGTTGCTCGAACAGTTCCGCCAGCAGCCACAGCAGGAAGGTCGCATAGACCTTCGGCGCCTCGTGCACCAGGCGACTGGCGTCCAGCAGGTGGATACGCCCGCGTCCGTCGCCGGTAGGCTGCAGGATGTCTTCAAGCTGCAGGGCCGGTTCGCCAAACAACGCCTCGGCGCCCTGCTGCTCGAGCACCGCCAGGCGCCGCAACAGGGCCTGGCTGGAACCGGTCGTCATCAGCGCCGCGTCGTCACCGAGCAGTTCCGGGTGATAACGCAGGTGATTGAGCAGTGCCTTGAGATCCTTGAGGTCCAGCAACAACAAGCCTTCGCGATCCGCCACCTTGAAGGCTGCGTACAGGGCCGACTGCTGGCTGTCGGTGAGTTCCAACAGGCTGCCGAGCAACAAAGGGCCCATTTCACTGATGGTGGTGCGCAACGGATGACCGGACTGCCCGTGGATGTCCCACAACGTGACCGGATACGCCTTGGCCGTGTAATTGAGGAAAGGCATACCGGCGATACGTTCAGCCACCTTGCCCTGGGGATTAGCCGCCGCCCCCAGGCCGCAGAGGTCACCCTTGATGTCGGCGGCAAACACGGCAACGCCTGCATCACTGAAGGCTTCAGCCAGGCGTTGCAATGTGACGGTCTTGCCCGTGCCGGTAGCGCCGGCGATCAGCCCGTGACGATTGGCCAGGCGCATGGACTGGGCAATCGGCAGGCCGGAAAGGTCTGCGCCGATAAGGAGTTGCATAGAGTCAGGCATTTGATCACCCATGGTTAATCTTTACTGTCGCCAGGTCGCTACAGGCCGATGTGAGGCCCACAACGTCTAATAAAGAGGTCAGTTGGGTCCTATGGGAACCCCCAGCGCTATCACAACAAGTATCACACCTTTTTTGACGCTGCCATTTTGCCTAGCCGGCGGGCGCGCAGCTTCCGAAGCTGAGCCGCTCTCTGCGATACACATCCCTCCAATCCCGATCGAACATCTATCCTTACCCCAGGTCCACGTAAGGTGAGCAATGGATAGGAGGGGTGTTCATCGTGCATATCGCGGACATAACCATGTTCTATGCCCCCGCCAGCGGGGGCGTACGCACTTATCTCGACGCCAAGCACCGGCGCCTGGCGCTCAAGCCCGGGATTCGCCACAGCCTGTTGATCCCCGGTGCGCACTTGAGCGAACGAGATGGGATCTTCAAGGTGCCGGCGCCCGCCCTGCCCTTCGGCAAAGGCTATCGATTCCCGCTGCGCCTGGCTCCCTGGCGAAATGTCCTGCGCGATTTACAGCCAGACCTGATCGAAGTCGGCGATCCGTACCTGACTGCCTGGGCCGCGCTGGACGCCCGACGCCAATTGGATGTACCGGTCATCGGTTTCTACCACTCCGATTTGCCGCTGCTGGTGAGCAACCGCATGGGCCCCTGGTTCACGCCCAACGTTGAAGCCTACGTCAGCAAACTCTATGGCAATTTCGATCGGGTACTGGCCCCCAGCCAAGTGATGGCCGACAAGCTCATCGGGCTTGGGGTAAAGAATGTCTTCGTCCAGCCGCTGGGCGTTGATCTGCAAACCTTTACCCCGGATGTGCGCGACCCTGGCTTGCGCGCCGAACTGGGCATCGGCGAAGACACCCACCTGCTGATCTTCGCCGGACGCGGGTCCAAGGAAAAAAACCTGCCGGTGCTGCTCAAGTGCATGAGGCGCCTGGGGGATGGCTATCACTTGCTGTTGGTGGGCTCCGGGATGCCGGCCCACGTGCCCGACAACGTCACAGTGGTCGACGGGTTTCGCCCTGCCCAGCACGTTGCCCGACTGATGGCCAGTGCCGACGCGTTGCTGCACGGCGGTGACCAGGAAACTTTCGGCCTGGTGATTCTGGAAGCGATGGCCTGCGGCATCCCGGTGGTCGCCGTGGCGGCCGGTGCGTTCAACGAAATCGTCGATGAGCGCTGCGGCCTGCTATGCGCCCCCAATAACCCACGCGCCATGGCCGACGCGGTGCGCGAGCTGTTCGGCGCAGATAGTCGCCGGCTGGGCGCGCAGGCTCGGCGGCATGTGGAGCAGCATTACGCGTGGGACACTGTGGTCGATAGCCTGCTGGAGCACTACTGCGCGGTGCTGGAGACCCACAAACCGATGCTTTCCCATGGCTGAGCGCGCGGTTTTGCTGGTGTTGCACGATGTGGCGCCGTCAACATGGCCAGACTACCGCTCCTTCGTCGAGGCCGTCGACGCCTTGGGTACGGTGCCCATCACCTGGCTGGTGGTGCCGGACTTCCATCATCATGACAGCCTGGCCGGCCAGGATGACTTTCGGCGCCTGCTGGACGACCGCGTGGCCAGGGGCGATGAACTGACCTTGCACGGTTACTACCATTGCGACGATCAACCCGCACCACATACACCAAGACAGTGGTTCATGCGACGCATCTACACCCACGAGGGCGAGTTCTATCAACTGTCGCGGCAACAGGCGTTACAGCGCATTACCGACGGCATCGACCTGTTCCGCCGCCACGACTGGCTACTGCAAGGCTTCGTAGCACCGGCCTGGCTGATGAGCCACGGCACTCGCCAGGCCCTGCGTCAGTTGCCGTTGACCTACACCAGCGACCCCAACCATCTTTATCGTCTGCCCGATTTCACCCCACTTGACGCCCCCGGCCTGGTCTGGAGCGCGCGCAGTGCCTGGCGCCGCGGTCTGTCCAAAATCCTGAGCGATCGACGCGAACATCACTGGCGTGCGGCCCCGGTCATCCGCCTGGGGCTGCACCCGGTAGACATGCGCCATGAGCTTTCCCGCCGTTATTGGCTGCAAACCCTGCAACGCTTGCTTAACGATGGGCGCATCCCGCGGACCAAGGCTGCATGGCTGGCCACCCAGCCATGAGCCGGATGATCTGGCGGTTGCTGGCCAGCCCGTGTTTGTGCTGATGGCGGCGCCGATGCTCAAGCATCTTTTTCAGGCGCACCGGGAAGTTCCTGCAAGTGCTCCCACAATTGGGCTGCCCCTGGAAAATCAGTACCATCCTCGGCATCCAGCGCGTCCGGGTCATAGCGACTCAGACACCCTTCGCCCAATATAGCCGGCGCCCTGGACGTGGCTTTATCGAGTGGGTCGGTCATGGGTGTGTCCTGCCGTGCGGATCAAAAAAAAAGGCCTGGGACGATTTAACGCCCAGGCCCTTCATTCTTCAATCATGACGCGTCGATCAGAACACGACGGTCTTGTTACCGCGCACCAGCACGCGGTCTTCCAAGTGATAACGCAGGCCACGGGCAAGTACCATCTTCTCCACGTCACGGCCGAAACGCACCATGTCTTCGATGCTGTCGCTATGGCTGACGCGTACCACGTCCTGCTCGATGATAGGACCTGCGTCCAGCTCTTCGGTGACGTAGTGGCAGGTTGCGCCGATCAACTTCACGCCACGCAGGGATGCCTGATGGTAGGGCTTGGCACCGACAAACGACGGCAAGAAGCTGTGGTGGATATTGATCACCTTGCCGGCATATTCGCGGCACAGTTCCGGCGGCAGGATTTGCATGTAGCGCGCCAGCACCACGACGTCGGCTTCGTGTTGCTTGACCAGTCGATTCACTTCGGCGAAGGCCGGTTCCTTGTCCTGCGGGTTGACCGGCACATGGTAGTAAGGGATGTCATGCCACTCGACCATGCTGCGCAGGTCGTCATGGTTGGAAATCACACAAGCGATCTCGCAGTCCAACTCATCGCTGTGCCAGCGGTGCAACAAATCTGCCAGGCAGTGGGACTCGCGACTGGCCATCAGCACCACGCGTTTTTTCTGCTCGGTGTCGGTGATGCGCCACGTCATCGAGAACTCTTCGGCGATCGGCGCAAAGGCCTCACGGAAGGCCTCGAGGCCAAAAGGCAACGTATCGGCACGGATTTCGTGACGCATGAAGAACCAACCGCTGAGATTGTCCGAGTGATGACTTGCCTCGGTGATCCAACCGTTGTGGGAGGCCAGAAAGTTACTGACTTTGGCAACGATGCCGACCCGGTCCGGGCAAGCAATCACCAGCCGAAAAGTGCGCATTAGGGGGGAACTCCAGAACTTCGCAAAGGCCGCCATTCTAGCGATTGCGCAGAAAAACTGCAGTATTCGTTAACGCTTATTCTGATCGCCGGCTCGCCGCATGCGCCTTACATAGCCTAAGGCTTTACCAACCCTATATGAATCTAGCGCATCCCCCCGGCTGTTCGCCGAGTTCCAAGGAGATTATCTTCAGGCCTATGACCTATTAATTAACTCGATTGCATAGGTTTGCTAAAAACTTTCAAAGTAATTCACCTCAATACGTTCTTAAATGTTTACTTGGGGAAAGTGTCTGACTATTATTGGGCCACTCTCCCTGTCAATCAGCGCTCTACATAAGGTAGTCAACATGTCTCTGATCAACGAATACCGCGCCACCGAAGAAGCTATCAAAGAGCTGCAAGCCCGCTTGAAGAACCTGTCCCAAGACGACAAACTGCAAACCGAGCTGGAATTCGAAGGCAAATTGCGCACCCTGATGGGTGAATACTCCAAATCCCTGCGCGACATCATCGCGCTGCTGGACCCAGAGTCGAAAGTTAAAGCACCACGTGGCGCCGTGAAAACTACCGGCACCAAGCGTGCTCGCAAGGTCAAACAGTACAAAAACCCGCACAACGGCGAAGTGATTGAAACCAAAGGTGGCAACCACAAAACGCTGAAAGAGTGGAAAGCCAAGTGGGGCGGCGACGTGGTTGAAGGTTGGGCTACCCTGCTGGGCTAAGCTTCGCCAGGCCCGCGCCTGATACGCAACACATAAAAACGCCAGCCTGCTGGCGTTTTTTATTGCCTGCACATTCTATAAAAGCGATTACAGATTCAACCGAGCCGCTAAAGCATCCACATATTCCTGCCACTGCGCCAACACCTCACACTGAAACGGCGTAGCACTAACAGCCAACTCCTGTCGGGCCAGATTAAATACCTGAAGGGTATTCGGCGCACCCCACTCAGGATCTGACAAACGTTGCTGACAGAAAAGTTTCCAGCGTTGTTGCTCCTCGCTGCTCAAGGTGTCTGGAAAGTTACGGGCACGGTAGCGAAATAATAATTCCGGCAAACGATGATCATCAAAAGGCCACTGCTGGCGTGCTAATTGCGCAGGCTCAACCGTCCGGACTTGTTCGCATAAGCGACGATCACGATCCCCGATAAAACCGTCGTATAGCTGCTGTTCAGGGTCGGTACTCGGTACAAAGTCTTCCTCCGCGTAAATGGCTGCCAACTTATCGCGCCAAAGTTCCTGTGCGTCACTCAGCCGCAGCGCCCGCTCCTGAAAAATCCCCATATCCAGATGCAAACGCTCACAGTCTTCGGCCCGCAGCACATTCAAGGGGGCGACCACCGGACAACGGTTGATGTGCACCAATTTCAGCGGCACCGGCAGCTCACCCTCGGCAAGCTCATCACGGCGGGTGTACAAGCGCTGGCGCAAGACCTGTGCATCAAGGTCCAGCAACCCCTGGGGATCGAGCCCGAGATCACAGACGATCAGTGCGTTGCGATTGCGCGGATGCCAGGCCAAGGGCAATACGACCCCCAGGTAATGGCGTTCGGCGGAAAAACGCCCGGAAATGTGCACCATCGGTTGCAACAAGCGCACCTGGTCCATCACCTTTTGCTTAGTGCGCAGCTGGAACAACCAGGCGTACAGCTTGGGTTGCCGCTCGCGAATCCGTCGCGCCAGGGCGATAGTGGCGCGCACATCGGACAGCGCGTCGTGCGCCTGGCCATGATCGATCCCGTTGGCTTCGGTCAGGCGCTCCAGCTTGAGCGTGACGCGCCCGTCCTGCTGTGGCCACTCGATACCCTCCGGGCGCAGGGCGTAGGCGGTGCGAACCACGTCGATCAAATCCCAACGACTGTTGCCGCCCTGCCATTCCCGTGCGTAAGGGTCGAAAAAATTGCGATACAGGCTGTAGCGCGTCATTTCGTCGTCGAACCGCAAGGTGTTGTAACCGGCACCGCAAGTGCCCGGCGCGGCCAGCTCGGCATGTACCCGGGTCATGAAATCGGCTTCGGCCAGGCCTTTTTCCGCAAGAATGCCGGGCGTAATGCCAGTAATCGCGCAGGCTGCGGGATGGGGCAGGATATCGTCAGCGGGCCGGCAGAAAAGATTGACCGCAGTTCCGATCTCGTTGAGGTCGAAGTCCGTACGAATACCGGCTACCTGCAATGGACGATCGCTGCGCGGGTTGATGCCGGTGGTTTCATAGTCGTACCAGAAAATGGAGGTCACGGGCTATTCCTGTACTGAAGAGCGACAAAGTCTAGGCGCTGAACAACGTCCAAGGCCAGCGCCCAGTGCTCTGTACAAACATCCAGCAAAACCTTGAGAGGTTGCTTCCATCGCCGACACTGCTAGCATCCGTGTCTCCCAGACGCTCAGCACTGCCAAGGATCGCGATGCCTCCAGCCCCATTGGACACCCGCTACCAGATCGAGACCCCGGAGGGCATCGACCTGCCCCTGCGCCCCGCCGGCCTGATGCCACGCGCGCTGGCGTTCGCCTTCGACCTGGGCGCACGAGGGGTGGTCATGGGTATCCTCCTGGTGCCGTTGGCCTGGCTTGGCAACATCGGCATTGGCCTTGGTTCCCTGCTGTTGTTCCTGCTCAGCTGGTGGTACATGGTGCTCTTCGAGGTGCTCAACCAAGGCTGTTCACCGGGCAAGCAGGTGATGGGCCTGCGTGTGGTACAAGACGACGGCACCCCGATCGGCTGGTCGGCATCACTGATCCGCAACCTGCTGCGGTTTGTCGACATGCTGCCCTTCGGCTACTTTCTCGGCGCGATCAGTTGCCTGCAGCATCCCCACTTCAAACGCCTGGGCGACCTGGCCGCCGGCACACTGGTGATCTATCGCGAACAGCCTCTTGCACGCCCCCAGGTACCTCAAGCACCGGCACTGCGCCTGCCCTTTGCGCTGGAGTTGAGCGAACAGCGTGCCATCCTTGGTTTCGCCGAGCGCCAGGGTGAACTGTCGGCAGAACGCGTTCACGAGTTGGCCTCGATCCTCGCCACGCCCTTGCAGGTCTCCCCGGCCCGCGCAGTGGAGCAGCTCAATGGCGTGGCCCGTGGGCTGTTGGGGCCGACATGAAACAGAGCCAGTTCGAAAGCCGTCACCAACCCCAGTGGCAAGCCTTTGCCGAGCACCTCAAGCAGCTGGAACAAGGCAAGGCCAAGGCCAGTGATGTGGCCGACTTTCCTCATCAATACCGGCGACTGTGCCAACACCTGGCCTTGGCTCAGGAGCGTGGCTACAGCAGTTACCTGGTGGATCCATTGCAACAACTCGCGCTGCGCGGCCACCAACAGTTGTACCGTCATCGCAGCCAATTGGCCGCGAACGTGCTGAGCTTCGTCCTGGCCGGTTTTCCCCGGCTGGTACGCGAGCAATGGCGTTTCGTGCTGATTGCCAGCCTGCTGTTTTTTGGCAGCCTGATAGGTATTGCCCTGCTGGTCTACCTGTTTCCAGACCTGATCTACAGCATCGTCAGCCCCCAACAGGTGGCCGAGATGCAGAGCATGTACGACCCCGATGCCAGCCGTCTGGGCCGTGCTGCCGAACGTGCGTCCAGCGAGGACTGGATGATGTTTGGCTACTATGTGATGCACAACACCGGTATCGCCTTCCAGACGTTTGCCGCCGGCTTGCTGTTCGGCCTGGGCAGTGTGTTCTTTCTGATTTTCAATGGCCTGATCATCGGCGCGGTCTCAGGGCACCTGACCGAAATTGGCTATGGGCAGACCTTCTGGTCCTTCGTCATCGGCCATGGTGCATTCGAACTCAGCGCCATCGCCCTCGCCGGTGCCGCGGGCCTGCAACTGGGCTGGGCATTGATTGCACCTGGGCGTCTGTCCCGTAGCGAATCCTTGCGGCTGGCAGCCCATAAAAGCGTGCAGATACTGTGTGGCGTCATGGTATTCCTGCTGATCGCCGCGTTTATCGAGGCTTATTGGTCCTCGACCACGGGAATCCCCCCTTGGGTCAAATACCTGACAGGTACTGTCCTGTGGTTACTGGTGGCCGCATACCTGAGCCTTGCAGGAAGGACACGCCATGCGCCTGAGTGATGCCAGCGTGGTGATTCGCCCACGCTCCTCCTGGGAAGCCATGGACCTTGGCGTATTGATGGCCCGGGAACATCGCCTGCTATTGATGGGCAGCTGGGCGCTGGTGACGCTACCGGTGTTCGCTCTGCTCACCGCGCTGCTGTGGGCATATCCGTCCACCGCCATGGTCCTGTTCTGGTGGCTGAAGCCGGCCTTCGACCGCCTGCCGCTGTATATCCTGTCCAAGGCCCTGTTTGGCGAAACGCCCAGCCTCAAGCAAGCCGTGCGCCAGTGGCCACGCCTGCTGAATGGCCAACTGCTCGCCAGCCTGACCTGGCGGCGGCTGAGCCTGAGCCGTAGCTTCGTCATGCCGGTGAGCCAACTCGAAGGCCTGGGTGGCCAGGCCCGCCAAAAGCGCTTAGGCGTACTCCTGCAACGCAATGCCGGGGCCGCACGCTGGTTGACCACCGTAGGGGTGCACCTGGAGATCGGCCTGTGGTTCGGCTGCATGGCGCTGTTCTATCTGTTTATTCCCCAACAACTCGAGATGGACTGGGACTGGCAACGCCTGGCCCTGGCGACATCCTCGGAGGGACTGTGGCTGGAACACCTGGGTAATGCCTTCTACGTCCTGATCCTGGTGTTTTGGGAACCAATCTATGTCGCCTGTGGTTTCAGCCTCTACCTGAACCGCCGTACCGTACTGGAGGCCTGGGACCTGGAGCTGGTCTTTCGACGTCTTCGCCAACGCCTGAGCAGCGTGGCCCCCCTGCTATTACTGATGACTGTACTGACGTTGCTGCCATTCAGCCCCCCTGCCATGGCCGACGCTTCCGCCCCCCCCAGACCGTTGAGCACCCAGGGCGCGAACCAATCGATCAAGACGCTGCTGGACAAGCCCCCCTTCAAGAATCAGGAGACCCTCACCCGCTATCGCTTTGGCGAAGACAAACCCGCCACTGAGAACACAAAGCGGGGTGACGGCAAACTTCCAACTTGGCTCAAGGTACTTCTGGGCAACCTCAACAGCGACACCTTCAAACACATCGCCAAAGGCCTGGAAGTCCTGTTGTGGGGCCTTCTGATTGGCAGCCTGGCGATGCTGGTGTGGCGCTATCGCGACTGGCTGCGCACCTTTGTCGGTCGTCGCGAGCGTCGTAACCCCGAGGTCTCCCGACGCGTGCCCACGCAATTATTCGGTCTGGAGCTGAGCACCGAGACGCTGCCCGAGGATGTTGCCAGAGCCGCCGAGCAACTGTGGGCCACCCAGCCGAGGGAGGCCCTGGGCTTGCTGTATCGAGGCCTGCTCAGCCGGTTGCTGCATGACTTCAACCTGCCGCTCAAAAGCGCCGACACCGAAGGCGAGGTCCTGGAACGTGTTCGCCAGTTGCAGCAACCGCAACTGTTGGCCTTCAGCGACGAAGTGACCCGGCATTGGCAAAACCTCGCCTACGGTCATCACCTTCCCCCGATCTCGGCCCAGTCCAAACTGTGCAGTGATTGGCGCGCCCTGTTCAACACAGGAGGCCCTCGATGAACCGGCCGTTGCTGTGGCTGCTGTTGGCGTCCCTGCTCGGCGCGGGCGGGCTTTACGCCTGGAGCAAAGCCATTCCCTATGACGAAGTGGTCGACCATGGCCCCTCCCCAGAAGCCCTGGCCAACCCTTACCTCGCCGCCGAACACTTTCTGCGTCAACAAGGCCTGACCGTGGAACAGGCCAATAGTCTCGAGCGGCTGGGGAGCCTACCGGCCACGGGCAACAGCCTTTTGTTACTGGGCGCACGCAGCAACATGTCGCCACGCCAGGTCGAGCATCTGCTGGCCTGGGTCAGATCCGGCGGCCATCTGTTGCTGGTGGCCGAGGCGCTATGGGACGAAGAAACCGGCAAAAGCGGCGATTTGTTGCTTGATCGCCTGCAAATCCACCAGAGCTTGAGTGACAAACCTGAAGAACCCACCCCGGCGCGTCAAAAGAAAGCGCCGGACCTGACCAAACTCTATGTCGACAATGAAACCGCCGCGGCCTATTTCAGCTTCGACACCGACTTCAACCTCATCGACCCCAAGCACCTCGCGCAATTTTCCGCTAATAGCGCCAGGTCGAGCCACCTCATGCAGCTCAACCTGGGGAACGGCAAGGTGACGGTAATCACCGATAGCGACCTGTGGAAAAACCCGGCTATCGGCAAATACGACAATGCCTGGCTACTGTGGTACCTGAGCCAGGGTACCGCCGTAACCTTACTGTTCAACAGTGATGTCGACGACCTGTTCACCCTGCTGCTCCGGTATTTCCCCCAGGCTTTGGTGGCGCTCATCAGCCTGCTCGCCCTGGGACTCTGGCGCGCCGGCATGCGCCAAGGGCCTATCCAGCCTCCCGCCCCCAAGGCTCGCCGACAATTGCTGGAACACCTCAAGGCCAGCGCTGACTTTCTGCTGCGCCACAGCGGCCAGGGCACGCTGTTGCAGGCCTTGCAGCGCGATATCCTGCGCACCGCCCGGCAGCGGCATCCGGGCTTTGAGCACCTCGACAACACAGAACAGTGGCGGGTGCTTGAACACCTGACGCGCCAACCCTCTCACGTCATCAGCCAGGCCCTCGGCCCACTCCCGGCAAAGCGGCTTTCCAGCGCCGATTTCAGCCGGCAGGTGGCGTGCCTGCAAACCCTCAGGAATGCCCTATGAGCGAATTTCCAAGCGCCCCTGCCCTGTCCAGCGAGCCCCTTCAGCGCGCCAGCCAGCAGGCCCAGTCCCTGCGCGCAGAGCTACGCAAGGCCGTGATTGGCCAGGACCAGGTGATCGATGATGTCCTTACCGCGCTGATCGCCGGCGGCCATGTGTTGCTCGAAGGTGTCCCGGGGCTGGGCAAAACCCTGCTGGTACGTGCCCTGGCGCGTTGTTTCGACGGCGATTTCGCGCGCATCCAGTTCACGCCCGACCTGATGCCCAGCGATGTCACCGGCCATGCCGTTTACGACCTGCATACCGAGCAATTCAAGCTGCGCAAGGGGCCGGTGTTCACCCACCTTCTACTCGCCGACGAAATCAATCGCGCCCCGGCCAAGACCCAGGCGGCGCTGCTCGAAGCCATGCAGGAGCGGCAAGTCACCCTGGAGGGCGAGGCATTGCCCATCGACCAGCCGTTCATGGTGCTGGCAACCCAGAACCCCATCGAGCAGGAAGGTACCTACCCCTTGCCGGAAGCCGAACTGGACCGCTTCATGCTCAAGGTCCGCATGGACTATCCACAGGCGCAGCAGGAACTGGATATGGTGCGTGAAGTCACGCGCTCTTCCCGTGCCGATATGCTGGATGTGCAGCCGCTGCGCACGGTGCTGCTGGCCGAAGACGTGCTGCGCTTGCAGCAGATCGCCAGTGAGCTGGCCCTGGATGAACAGGTGCTCGACTACGCCGTGCGCCTGGCGCGAGCCACCCGCACCTGGCCCGGGCTGGTCATCGGCGCCGGCCCCCGGGCATCCATCGCGCTGGTACGCGGCGCCCGCGCTCGGGCGTTGTTACGCGGCGGCGAGTTCGTCACCCCGGACGACATCAAGGGATGCGCCCTCGCGGTACTGCGTCACCGTGTACGCATCGCGCCAGAGTTGGACATCGACGGGCTGGACGTCGACCAGGTACTCAAGCAGGTGCTGGATCAGATTCCGGCACCTCGGCAATGACCCGCCCATGAAACCGACCCGCCTGCTGTTGACCTGGCTTGGCATACTGCTGGGCTTGAGCATTCTGCTCGGCACTGCGGCAGCGCTGCAGTTCAACGTACCCGACACCTTGCATTCAGTGGCTTGGGGCTTGCTCCTGGCGCTGTTGCTGCTGGCCATGCTTGATGCCATGCGACAGCGTCGTCGCCCGCCTCCGCGCGTGCGCCGGCAGATGCCCGGCAGCCTGGCGCTGGGACGATGGGGTGAGGTTCGCCTGGCCCTGGAACATGACTACCCTCAGCCGCTGACGGTAGAGGTGTTCGATCATGTCCCCGACGGGTTGACCATGGAGAACATGCCACAGTCCATCGCACTGCATCCGGGTGAACGCAGTGAGCTGGGTTACCGCCTTCGCCCCGTGCGGCGCGGGCACTTCAGCTTTGACCGTTGCGAGATCCATGTGCCCAGCCCCCTGGGTCTCTGGTCGGCACGGCATTTTATCGAGGCCTGCGATGGTATCCGCGTCTACCCGGATTTCGCCCGACTGTACGGCGCACAGCTGCAGGGTGTGGATAACTGGCTGAGCCAACTGGGCGTGCGCCAACGCCAACGACGCGGCTTGGGGCTGGAGTTTCATCAACTGCGCGAGTTTCGCGAAGGTGACAGCCTCCGGCAGATAGATTGGAAAGCCACCGCGCGACAACGCACGCCCATCGCCCGGGAATACCAGGACGAGCGCGATCAACAGATCGTGTTCATGCTCGACTGCGGCCGACGCATGCGCAGCCAGGATGACGAACTATCCCATTTCGACCACGCCCTCAATGCCTGCCTGCTGCTCAGCTATGTCGCCTTGCGCCAGGGAGACGCCGTGGGGCTGGCCACTTTTGCCAGTGACCAGCCACGCTACCTGGCGCCGGTGAAGGGCAGCGGCCAGTTAAACGTGCTGCTCAATGCGGTATACGACCTGGACACCACTCGACGAACAGCCGATTACCAGGCGGCAGCCAGCCAACTGCTGGTTCGGCAAAAACGTCGGGCCTTGGTGATTGTGGTCACCAACCTGCGGGATGAGGACGATGAAGCATTGCTGACTGCCGTCAAACGCATCAGCCGCCAGCACAAGGTGCTGGTAGCCAGTTTGCGCGAGGAAGTACTCGATCATCTGCGCCAATCCCCGGTACAGACGTTGCCGGAGGCATTGGCCTACAGCGGCACCGTCGATTACCTCAACACCCGGGATGAGTTGCATGACCGCTTGAGGGCCCATGGGCTGTCAGTGCTGGACACCACCCCATCGGCGCTGGGAACGGCCCTGGTGACACGCTACCAGGGGTGGAAGAAAGCCGGAGTGTTGTGAAAAAAAGAGCGCACGACCACGGCATGGGCAACCACCCGAACCGGGTCGACAACGCGCGGTGTCTAGGCCGAAGCCTGCAGGGGATCAAAACTGAAGTAATGCAACAAGATGCTGATCAATTGCCCATATTCCTCGGGCGCTTCAAGCACGCTGAACCCGGAATCGTAATGCTGCGGGTTGATATCTTCATGACTCCACAGACAGGTAGCCGTGAGATCGATTACATCGAAGGTGTCGTCAACCCCTGGAATTTTCAAGCGCAACTTGAAATCCGCATTGACCATCATGGGTAACTGGCTGATTAACATCAGCCCATCCTCGGAAACATTACCTAAAAAACCGATGGGTTTGTCGGTAAGGCCGTTAAACACTTGTAGAAAATAAGGTAGCTGGTGCCGCTCTATCCGTCTGTCGGTAAACATGGTGAGATCGCCATCCAGTGGCCATGACTCTGGCCGTGCCAGTGATTCGGAACGAGCATAACCGCTCGCTCTCCCTGGATCTCGGTGTGACAACAGACAACGCTGTGTCACTGGACAGCCGCCGAGTCCGGGCCTCGCATTCATTCGTATATAAACTTGTACAAATGAACATTCAAAGGATAGCCCAAGACTGGCAACAGGCCAGTTAGCAAACGACGAATATCTTTACAACGAGGCAGGCCGTGGCTGGGCTGCACTTGCACCAGGGTAATGCCCCAGTTGCTGCAACGTATCCAGCCTTGCGCGGGCACGGTAGGCGTACTCACTCGATGGGTATTGGTTGATGATGAATTGGTAGGTCTGCACCGCATCGACGAACAGTTTCTGCCGTTCCAGGCATTGCCCGCGCAACATCGAAACCTCCGGCTGCACATAACGGCGGGTGCGGCTCTCGCGGTCGACCTGGGACAATTCCAGAGTGACGCGCTGGCAATCACCGACATCATAGGCGCGGTAAGCATTGTTCAGATGGTGGTCCATCGACCAGCGGGTACAGCCGCAAACACTGACGGCCAGGGCAGCAATGAGCAAAATTCGCATGAGGGTTCTCCTGTCTTGAGCAGTGTATCGACCCCAGGCCGAAAATCTTCAAGGATGTTCATCCATTCAAGCAAACCGAAAACAAGCGAATCGCCGATAAGTAGTGCAAACGAACAATGACTACAACCAAAGAGCATAGTAGCCTTCCTCAGCGCTTGAACTCAGGAGTCTGTGCATGTCCGTCCGTCGTACCAAAATCGTCGCCACCCTTGGCCCGGCCAGCAACTCGCCGGAAGTCCTCGAACAGCTGATTCTGGCTGGTTTGGACGTTGCCCGTCTGAACTTCTCCCACGGCACCCCCGACGAGCACAAGGCTCGCGCCAAGCTGGTGCGTGACCTGGCCGCCAAGCACGGCCGCTTCGTGGCACTGCTGGGCGACCTGCAAGGCCCGAAAATCCGTATCGCCAAATTCGCCAACAAACGAATCGAACTGAAGATCGGCGACACATTCACCTTCTCCACCAGCCATCCACTGACCGAAGGCAACCAGCAAGTCGTGGGTATCGACTACCCGGACCTGGTCAAGGATTGCGGCGTCGGTGACGAACTGCTGCTGGACGATGGCCGTGTGGTCATGCGCGTCGACACCGCCACCGGTACCGAACTGATCTGCACCGTGACCATCGGCGGTCCGCTGTCCGACCACAAAGGCATCAACCGCCGCGGCGGTGGCCTGACGGCGCCGGCGCTGACTGAAAAAGACAAGGCCGACATCAAGCTCGCCGCCGAAATGGAAGTGGACTACCTCGCGGTGTCCTTCCCCCGCGACGCCGCCGACATGGAATACGCCCGTAAACTGCGCGACGAAGCCGGCGGTACCGCCTGGCTGGTGGCGAAGATCGAACGCGCCGAAGCCGTGGCCGATGACGAGACCCTCGATGGCCTGATCAATGCGTCCGACGCCGTGATGGTTGCCCGTGGCGACCTGGGCGTGGAAATCGGCGACGCCGAGCTGATCGGTATCCAGAAGAAGATCATCCTGCACGCGCGCCGCCACAACAAAGCAGTGATCGTGGCGACCCAGATGATGGAGTCGATGATCCAGAATCCGATGCCGACCCGTGCCGAAGTGTCCGACGTGGCCAACGCCGTGCTCGACTACACCGACGCCGTGATGCTGTCGGCTGAAAGCGCTGCCGGCCCATACCCGCTGGAAGCCGTGCAAGCGATGGCGCGTATCTGCGTCGGTGCCGAAAAGCACCCGACCAGCAAGACCTCCAGCCACCGCATCGGCCAAGTGTTCGAAAGCTGCGACCAGAGCATCGCCCTCGCCGCCATGTACACCGCCAACCACTTCCCGGGCGTGAAGGCGATCATCGCCTTGACCGAAAGTGGCTACACGCCGTTGATCATGTCGCGCATCCGTTCCTCGGTGCCGATCTATGCGTTCACCCCTCATCGCGAAGCCCAGGCTCGCGCCGCCTTGTTCCGTGGCGTGTACACCATCCCGTTCGACCCGGCATCGCTGGCACCGAACGAAGTGAGCCAGAAGGCTATCGACGAGTTGGTCAAGCGTGGCGTCGTAGAGAAAGGCGACTGGGTCATCCTGACCAAGGGCGACAGCTACCACACCACCGGTGGCACCAATGGCATGAAGATTCTGCATGTGGGCGACCCGCAGGTCTGAGTGACACGCTGAAAAACAAAAGCCCCGCCATGTGAATGGCGGGGCTTTTTGCATTCCATCTGGGAGGACGGCGCCGGTCATGGCGGATCTGGCGACGGTTGAATTCAGCGCTCAACCACGGGGCAGAAACACATCGGCCAGCAGTTGATTGCGCGGCAGCCCGGCCAGGAACAGGCGCTTGGAAAATGCCTCGACGCTGACCGGGTGCCCGCAGAGCAAGGCCAGGGTTTGCCGGGAAACAAGCCGCAGTTGCGCCAATGCCTGATTCAACTGCGGCGCCGTCCACAGTTCCACCGTCAGGTTGGAATGATGCGCGGCCAGCGCGGCCAGGGGCCCAGCCAAGTAATGACCATCGGCATCATGGGCCAGGTGAATCAGGCGGATGGCGCCCTGGTGATCCTGGCGCAACGCCTCGCGCAGCACACCCCACAAAGGCCCCAGGCCCGTGCCCGACGCCAGCAGCCACAGCGGTCGGGTTTGCCAGTCGGGGTCGTATTGCAGCGCGCCGCCGCGCAGTTCGCCCAACCGCAGGCGATCACCTACCCGCAACTGTCGGGCGATATCGCTGAATTCGCCGGGCTGGCGGCAATCCAGGTGAAACTCCAGGAAAGGATCCTCCTGAGGCAGACTGGCCAGGGAATAAGGGCGTGCGACCCGCCCCGCCCACACCACCAGATGCTGCCCGGCGCGATAGCGCAGGGGGCGCTCCGGTTGCAGGCGCAGGCGCAGTACGTTCGAGCTCAACCAATCGACGCCCACCACCTGGGCCGACAACCCGTCACGCAGCGGATCAAACGTTTCGACCCGCACATCCCCACTCACCTGGCACTGGCACGCCAGCCGCCAACCCTCCTGGCGTTGCGCCGGGCTCAGGGCATCGGGATGCTTATCCTCGACCTCACCCCGGCAACGCACCAGGCACGCATGGCAACTGCCGGCGCGGCAACTGTAGGGCACGGCGACGCCGGCCTGATTCAGGGCATCCAACAGGTTGCTGCCGGTGGAAACCGACCAGTGGCGTTCGCCGACGTACAGTTCAGGCATACAAGGTCTCGGATCAAAAAAGCCTGCACAGGGAATCACGCCCGGCCGAGTTTGACCATAGTCGGGTGTATCGGCCACCGCGCCGGGTTATACTGCCGCGCCTTTTTAGCGTCGCGCCAGCACCATACGGCGTGCCTTGGAAAGTTGGCTTCAGCCGACCGATGCACCACTGAAGCCACCTTTATTGAATGTTCCCTTATAGAGGAGCGCGACTCATGACCGTGATCAAGCAAGACGACCTGATTCAGAGCGTTGCAGACGCCCTGCAATTCATTTCCTACTACCACCCGGTTGACTTCATCCAGGCCATGCACGAAGCCTACCTGCGCGAAGAATCGCCAGCGGCCCGTGACTCCATCGCCCAGATCCTGATCAACTCGCGCATGTGCGCCACCGGCCACCGCCCGATCTGCCAGGACACCGGTATCGTCACCGTGTTCGTGCGCGTAGGCATGGACGTACGTTGGGATGGCGCCACCATGGGCCTGGACGACATGATCAACGAAGGCGTGCGTCGCGCCTACAACCTGCCGGAAAACGTCCTGCGTGCCTCGATCCTCGCCGACCCGGCGGGCGCGCGCAAAAACACCAAGGACAACACCCCTGCCGTGATCCACTACTCCATCGTTCCGGGTAACACCGTGGAAGTGGACGTGGCGGCCAAGGGCGGCGGTTCCGAGAACAAGTCGAAAATGGCCATGCTCAACCCATCCGACTCGATCGTCGACTGGGTACTCAAGACCGTTCCGACCATGGGCGCCGGCTGGTGCCCACCGGGCATGCTCGGCATCGGCATCGGCGGCACCGCCGAGAAAGCCGCGGTAATGGCCAAGGAAGTGTTAATGGAATCCATCGACATCCACGAGCTGAAAAAGCGTGGCCCTTCCAACCGCATCGAAGAACTGCGCCTGGAGCTGTTCGAGAAGGTCAACCAACTGGGCATCGGCGCCCAGGGCCTGGGTGGCCTGACCACCGTGCTCGACGTGAAGATCATGGACTACCCGACCCACGCCGCCTCCCTGCCGGTGTGCATGATCCCCAACTGCGCCGCCACCCGTCACGCGCACTTCGTGCTCGACGGTTCGGGCCCGGCATCGCTGGAAGCGCCATCGTTGGACGCCTACCCGGAAATCGTCTGGGAAGCTGGCCCATCGGCCCGTCGCGTCAACCTCGACACCCTGACCCCGGAAGACGTACAGAGCTGGAAGCCGGGCGAAACCGTGTTGCTCAACGGCAAGATGCTCACCGGTCGCGACGCGGCGCACAAGCGCATGGTCGAGATGCTGAACAAGGGCGAACCCCTGCCGGTGGACCTCAAGGGTCGCTTCATCTACTACGTCGGCCCGGTTGATCCGGTGCGCGATGAAGTGGTTGGCCCGGCTGGCCCGACCACCGCAACGCGGATGGACAAGTTCACCCGCCAGATCCTCGAGCAAACCGGCCTGTTGGGCATGATCGGCAAATCCGAGCGCGGCCCGACCGCCATCGAAGCGATCAAGGACTACAAGGCCGTGTACCTGATGGCCGTGGGCGGTGCTGCTTACCTGGTGGCCCAAGCCATCAAGAAGTCGCGCGTCGTCGCCTTCGCCGAACTGGGCATGGAAGCGATCTACGAGTTCGAGGTCAAAGACATGCCGGTCACCGTCGCGGTGGACAGCAAGGGCGAATCCGTCCACATCACCGGTCCTGCCATCTGGCAGAAAAAGATCAGTGAAAGCCTGGCGGTAGAAGTGCAGTAAGCACCTCGCCGCGAGCGATAAGGCGACCTCGGCCATCAGCCAGGTCGCCTTTTTATTGCCCGCTCGTCACGGCAGGCCGACTCACCACAAGACTCCAGCGGCTCGTGGTATGGTGCGTTCCCCTTACCGCGCCTGCTCCTCACCGTATGATCGTGATCCCTCGCCCCCTGCGCCTGACCGTCTACTCACTGCTGATCATCGTCGGTGCCGTGCTGGCCGCTGCCTTGGCCACCCGCCATGCCGAACGCCAGGCCCTGGTGGACGATGCCGCACGCGCCAACCAGCAGCTGGCGCTGTACGCCAACTCCCTGCACACCCTGATCGAACGCTACCGCGCGCTGCCGGCCGTGCTGGCACTGGACTCGGAAATGATCAGCGCCTTGAAGGGCCCGCTGGATGCGACCACCCAGGATGTGCTCAACCGCAAGCTGGAACGCATCAACGATGCCGCGCAGTCGTCCACCCTGGAACTGATGGACCGCACCGGCCTGGCCGTGGCGGCCAGCAACTGGAACCTGCCGAGCAGTTACGTCGGGCATAACTACGCCTTCCGGCCGTATTTCCACCAGACCTTGAGCCAGGGCACCGGGCGGTTTTATGCGGTGGGGGTGACCACCGGAGTGCCGGGGTATTTTCTTTCCAGCGCAGTGGTGGATGAACACGAGCAGTTCCTCGGCGCCATGGTGGTCAAGCTGGAGTTTCCCGAGCTTGAGCGCGAGTGGGCCCAGGGCGATGACCTGCTGCTGGTCAGTGACGCGCGCGGCATCGTGTTTATCGCCAACCAGCCGGGTTGGCGCTATCGCAACCTGCGACCGTTATCGGACAACGACCTCGCCGAACTCAAGGCCACCCGCCAGTACGACAAGAAACAGTTGCAGCCGCTGGACGCTCAACCCTTGCAGCGTTTCGACGAAAACAGCCACCTGATGCGCGTCAACGGCCCGGACGGCAACGCCAATTACATCTGGGAATCCCTGCCGCTGAAGGCCGAAGGCTGGACCCTGCACCTGCTGCGCAAACCCCAGTTCGCCTTTGAAGACCAGCGCAATGCAGGCCTCGCCGCTGCCGGGTCGTGGCTGGCGCTGGTGTTCCTCGTGCTGTTCCTCACCCAGCGCTGGCGCCTGGCCCGCATGCGCCAGCGCAGCCGCGAAGAGCTCGAACAACTGGTGGAAGAACGCACCCAGGCGCTGCGTACCGCCCAGGACGGCTTGGTGCAATCCGCCAAGTTGGCGGCGCTGGGACAGATGTCGGCGGCCCTCGCCCATGAGATCAACCAACCGCTGACTGCCCAGCGCATGCAATTGGCGACCCTGCGCCTGCTGCTGGACCACGGCCGGGTGGAGGACGCCTACAAAGCGCTCACCCCCCTGGACGACATGCTCACCCGCATGGCCGCGCTCACCGGCCACCTCAAGACCTTCGCGCGCAAAAGCCCCAGCGGCCTGCGCGAACGCCTGGACCTGGCGACCGTGGTCGACCAGTCCCTGCACCTGCTCGACGCGCGCCTGCGCGATGAAGCCATCGGCGTGGTCCTCGACCTGACCCGCCCGGCCTGGGTTCGCGGCGATGCAATCCGCCTCGAACAGGTGCTGATCAACCTGCTGCGCAACGCCCTCGACGCCATGGCCGACAAACCGCGCAAACGCCTGGAAATCCGCCTGCACGCCGACGAGCAACTGTGGCGACTGACCGTCAGCGACAGCGGCGGCGGAATTGCCGACGAACACCTCAACAACGTGTTCGACCCCTTCTTCACCACCAAGCCGGTGGGCGATGGCCTCGGCTTGGGACTGGCGGTGTCCTACGCTATCGTGCACGAATTGGGCGGACGCCTGACCGCCGGTAACCAGGGCGACGGCGCGGTATTCACCCTGACCCTGCCCATCGTGCTGGAGACGCCAGACTTATGCTGAATGCCGTGATTGTGGTGGATGACGAAGCCAGCATTCGTACGGCCGTCGAACAATGGTTGAGCCTGTCGGGGTTCGAGGTGCAACTGTTCAGCCGCGCCGAGGCCTGCCTGGAACAGTTGCCCAAGGATTTCCCCGGGGTGATCCTGAGCGACGTCCGCATGCCCGGGCTCAGCGGCCTGGAGCTTTTGGCCGAAGTGCAGCGCCGCGACGCCGACCTGCCGGTGATCCTGCTGACCGGCCATGGCGATGTGCCGATGGCCGTCGAAGCCATGCGCGACGGTGCCTACGACTTCCTGGAAAAACCTTTCAGCCCCGACGCACTGCTCAACAGTCTGCGCCGCGCCCTGGACAAGCGCGGGCTGATCCTGGAAAACCGCCGCCTGCATCAACAGGCCGACCATCGCGCGCAGCTGGAATCCAGCCTGCTGGGCGTCTCCCGTGGTTTGCAGAACCTGCGGCGGCAAGTGCTGGACCTGGCGGGCTTGCCGGTCAACGTGCTGATCCGTGGCGAGACCGGCAGCGGCAAGGAGCTGGTCGCCCGTTGCCTGCATGATTTCGGCCCGCGCGCGAAAAAGCCGTTCGTGGCCCTCAATTGCGCGGCGATCCCCGAGCAACTGTTCGAAGCCGAGCTGTTCGGCCACGAAAGCGGCGCCTTCACCGGCGCCCAGGGCAAGCGGATCGGCAAGCTGGAATATGCCCACGGCGGCACACTGTTCCTCGATGAAATCGAAAGCATGCCCCTGGCCCAACAGGTGAAACTGCTGCGCGTGCTGCAAGAGCAGAAGCTGGAACGCCTGGGCTCCAACCAGAGCATTCGGGTGGACCTGCGCATCATTGCCGCCACCAAGCCGGACCTGCTGGAAGAGGCTCGCGCCGGGCGTTTTCGCGAAGACCTGGCGTACCGCCTGACCGTCGCGCAACTGCGCCTGCCGCCCCTGCGCGAACGCCGTGAAGATATCCCGCTGCTGTTCGACCACTTCGCCCACAACGCCGCCGAGCGCCTGGGCCGCAGCGTCGCACCGCTGAGCGGCGCGCAACTGGGGCGCCTGCTCAGCCATGACTGGCCGGGCAATGTGCGCGAACTGGCCAACGTCGCCGAACGCCAGGTGCTGGGCCTTGGCGAGCCTGAACCGGAAGGCATCGAAGCCGGCCAATCCCTGGCCTCGCAGCAGGAAGCCTTCGAGGCCCACTGCCTCAAGGCCGCGCTGACCCGACATAAAGGCGATATCAAGGCGGTGCTGGCCGAACTCCAACTGCCACGGCGAACCCTCAATGAAAAGATGCAACGCCACGGCCTGACCCGAGAAACCTTCCTGTAGGAGCAAGCTTGCTCGCGAAGATCGTCAACGATGACGCCGTACATCCTGGATGAGCGTGGTGTCCTGGCGTTTTTCGCGAGAGAGTTCGCTCCTACAGAATGAGCGGATTTCCGCTCATCAGCTCCATTTTCATCGGCGGCTTTCCGCTCAAAAAAACACCCCACCCCTTCTAGACCGGGCCCTCGAGCGGTTGGCACAGCTCCTGCTATAGCCCGGACCAGGCTGTGCTCCCGCACGCTCCATAAAAACAACTAGCTGAAGGATCCTTCGATGGATAATTCCAACACCTTGCCTCTGGGGTCGGCGGCCGCGCCGGCAAAAGCACGCACCACCTCCAGCCGGATCAAATCGATCTTCAGCGGATCGGTCGGCAACATGGTCGAGTGGTATGACTGGTACGTCTACGCGGCCTTCTCGCTGTACTTCGCCAAAACCTTCTTCCCGAAAGGCGACACCACCGCCCAATTGCTCAACACCGCCGCGATCTTCGCCGTGGGCTTCCTGATGCGCCCGATCGGCGGCTGGCTGATGGGCCTGTATGCCGACAAAGTCGGGCGCAAAAAAGCCCTGATGGCCTCGGTCTACCTGATGTGCTTCGGCTCTCTCCTGATTGCCCTGAGCCCGGGATATGAAGTCATCGGTATCGGTGCACCCATCCTGCTGGTGTTTGCCCGTCTGCTGCAGGGACTGTCAGTCGGCGGCGAATACGGCACCTCCGCCACCTACCTGAGCGAGATGGCAACCAAGGAACGTCGTGGTTTCTACTCCAGCTTCCAGTACGTGACCCTGATCTCCGGCCAGCTCATTGCCCTGGGGGTGCTGATCGTGCTGCAACAGGTGCTCACCACCGAGCAACTCCACGACTGGGGCTGGCGTATCCCGTTCGCCATCGGCGCACTGTGCGCAGTGGTTGCGCTGTTCCTGCGTCGCGGCATGGAAGAAACCGAGTCGTTCACCAAGAAGGAAAAAGCCAAGGAAAGCGCGATGCGCACCTTGTTGCGCCACCCCAGGGAACTGATGACCGTGGTCGGCCTGACCATGGGCGGCACCCTGGCGTTCTACACCTACACCACCTACATGCAGAAATACCTGGTGAACACCGTCGGCATGAGCATCCCCGACTCCACCACCATCTCGGCGGCGACACTGTTTCTGTTCATGTGCCTGCAACCCCTGATCGGTGGGCTGTCGGACAAGATCGGTCGCCGGCCGATCCTGATCGCCTTCGGTATCCTCGGCACGCTGTTCACCGTGCCGATCCTCACCACCCTGCACACCATCCAGACCTGGTGGGGCGCGTTCTTCCTGATCATGGCGGCGCTGATCATCGTCAGTGGCTACACCTCGATCAACGCCGTGGTCAAAGCCGAACTGTTCCCGACCGAAATCCGTGCCCTGGGCGTAGGGCTGCCGTATGCCCTGACCGTGTCGATCTTCGGCGGCACCGCTGAATACATCGCGCTGTGGTTCAAGAGCATCGGGATGGAGACCGGCTACTACTGGTACGTAACCGCCTGTATCGCCGTGTCGCTACTGGTCTACGTGACCATGAAGGACACCCGCAAGCATTCACGGATCACCACGGACTAACCGCTTGATGCAGTAAAAAAATGTGGGAGGGGGTTTGCCTCCTCCCACATTTGAAATCAGGACAACTCTGCCACTTCGCGCCGCACATAGCGCCGCTGCGCATACGACGCCCCGACAATCATCACCACCAGCACCGCCGCCAACACCGCAGAAGAACCGATGGTGCCGAAATCCAACCCGCCCTTCGCGTGGGGCTTGGTCAGGAAGTCGCCCAGGGTCGCGCCGAACGGACGGGTCAGGACAAACGCCACCCAGAACAGCAGCACCGACGAAATCCGGGTGAAGTACTTGAGCGCCACCACCACCGCAATGGTCGAGCCGATCAACAAGGCGCCACCGGCAAAGCCGAGCCCCGAATCGTCCGCCAGGAAGTCACCCAACGCGGTGCCCAGGGTGTTGGAGAACAGAATCGCCATCCAGTAGAACAACTCGCCGCGAAAGGTCTGCACCTTATTCACGTTCAGCGACTCGCCACTGAGGTGCCACATCGCGAAGATGATCATCAGGATCACGATCAGGATCATCGATCCGGTGGCATATCCCAGGCCCAGGGAGCGGTCCATGAAGTCCGACATGGTGGTACCGGCGGTACTGGTGGACAGGATCACAATCCAATACAGCACCGGGTTGTAGGCTTTCGACCAGAGTTGCGTCACCAGGGTGACCAGGAACACGCTGATCAAAATCATCGAGCTGATGGCATAACCCACGTTCAGGGTCATCGACAGCAAGTCCCCGGCGGTTTCGCCCAACGTGGTCGCGCAGATTTTCATGACCCAGAACGCCAGGGTGATCTGAGGAAGTTTATTCATGGGGTAGCAGACTCCGAAGCTCAGTGTTTCGATGGTCGACTTTTGAGGGTGTCGACGTCGGGCGCAGACTGAACAGGACACTGTGAAAAATAGGTGGACGATGAATGAAAATTCCATCGGGCTGATGGAAATTCGCCACTATGGATTGCACTATGACCGCCTCCAGAATCCCCACGCAGGAACTCCCGGCCATGTCCGACGACAGCTATTACTATGAACCCGCCAACGGCCACGGCCTGCCCCACGACCCATTCAATGCCATCGTCGGCCCGCGGCCGATCGGCTGGATTTCGTCACACGACAAAGCAGGCCGCCTGAACCTGGCGCCCTACAGTTTCTTCAACGCGTTCAACTACATTCCGCCGATCATTGGTTTCTCCAGTGTCGGACGCAAAGACAGCCTGAACAATATCGAACAGACCGGCGAGTTCGTGTGGAACCTGGCCACCCGTCCGCTGGCCGAGCAGATGAACCAGAGTTGCGCAGCCGTAGGGCCAGAGGTGAGTGAGTTCGAGTTGTCCGGCCTGACGCCCGTGGCCTCGAAGATCGTCGGCGTACCACGGGTGGGCGAGAGTCCAGTGTCGTTCGAGTGCAAAGTGACGCAGATCATCCAGCTGCAACGCGCCGACAAACAGTTGGTGCCCAGCTGGCTGGTGCTGGGCGAAGTGGTCGCGGTGCACATTGCCAAGTGGCTGCTCAAGGACGGCATCTACAACACCGCGGCCGCCGAGCCGATCCTGCGTGGCGGTGGCCCGGCGGATTACTTCCAGGTGGGGCCTGAAGCCTTGTTCAAGATGTATCGCCCAGGCGCCCCCCGCGCCTGACCGCCTGCAATAAAAAAGGTGGGAGGGGGCTTACCCCCTCCCACCTTTGAGCCACGGCGTGCGTCAGTTCGTGGCCGCGGCCCAAGTCAGCTGACCTTCTGCGTCAACGTCGGCCAACAACTCAAGTTGCAGGGTTGCCGCATCGTCGGCGTCGGAAGCGGTCTTGAACTTCTGCCCATCCAGGATCTTGTGAAACTGCGGTGCGCCCATGCCATCGAGTGCCTTGACGGCGACGGCGGCGCTGTAGCCCCCTTCGCCCGGTACTACGGCGGAAACGGCTTCGTGGTGGGCAAATTGTTTACGTGCCATGTTGCAGGTCCTGGCCAATGGAAAAGTCGGCCATTCTAACCCTCAACCGGCCAGTTGCAGGTACTCGCCGCTGGCATTGGCGGCGGATGCGTCGGTGAAAGTCTGGAAATCCATGCTGCGCACGACACCATCGTTCACAAGCTCGGAAAAGATCATCAGCGCCGGCGAGTCGAAGTAGGCGCTCATGGCCTGCTCGCTGCTCCAGAAACCGGAGATCAACCAGACATCGGGATCGACCTGGGAATGCTGCAACGAGAATTGCAGGCAACCCTGAGCCTGGCGGCCCGGTTCGATCAAACAGCTCAAGCGTGCACCGAGTTCGGTGCTGCACCCGGTGCGGGCGCGGATAAAGGCCATATGGCTCGCGGGAATGGGGGTGGACATGTTCGACTCTCCCGTTGAGAAGTGATGCTCGGCAAGCACGGTGGAGACGTGCTGCCACAGGATCAAAGATAACGGCGCGGGGGTGGGCGCGGTTAGTCAATTCCTGCCGGCTTCTTGCACAATCCTGCGAGAAGCGTAGGCAGGACGTCTGGCCCGCCGGTTTATTCCATCGGCCAACGCCTTGTTTCAGGGAGATGACAGGCCCGACGCTTGCCTGATTCACGCGATGTCGCAGGATCAGGCAAGGATTGTGCAGAATCGACCTACCCTGGTTTGAGACGCCGCCGCTAAGCTACGCCCATCAAAGAAGCCTGCAGAGGACACTCCATGTCGTCGCCCGACCTCACGTCCCTCCCCCTCGATGCCGAGATGGAAAAACAGCGCGCCGAACTGGCCAGTATCGTGCACCGGCATACCTGGGAAGATGGCTCCTACGGTACGGCCATCACCTCGCTGTTCCTCAACCGCCACAACGCACCGCGCGACTTCAGCCCGGTACTGGTGGAGCCGGCGCTGTGCATCCTGGCCAGCGGCCGCAAGGAAGTGCGCCTGGCCGACGAAATCTTTGCCTACGACCCGCTCAACTACCTGGTGTTTTCGGTCGCAATGCCCGTGGCCGGCCGGATCATCGAGGCCACCGCGCAAGACCCGAACCTGTCGATCCGTATCAATATCGACCCGGCGCAGCTCACCGCGCTGATCGCAGAAGCGGGCCCGATGGGCGTACCGTCGCGTCCGACGCCGCGCGGGATGTATGTCGACCGTCTCGACAACCAGTTGCTCGACGCCGTGCTGCGACTCACCCGCCTGCTGGACTCGCCGAAAGACATCGCCATGCTCGCGCCGTTGATCAACCGCGAAATCCTCTACCGCTTGTTGCGTGGGCCGCAGGGCTATCGCTTGTATGAAATTGCCGTGGCCAACAGCCAAAGCCATCGCGTCAGCCAGGCGATCAAGTGGCTCAACGGCAACTACGAACAACCCCTGCGCATCGATGACCTGGCCAAGGAAGTCAACCTCAGCGTCTCGACCCTGCACCACCGCTTCAAGGCAATCACCGCCATGAGCCCGCTGCAGTACCAGAAGCAACTGCGCTTGCAAGAAGCCCGTCGCCTGATGCTCGCCGAAGGGCTGGAAGCCTCGGCGGCGGGGTATCGGGTGGGGTATGAAAGCCCGTCGCAGTTCAGCCGCGAATACAGCCGGCTGTTTGGCGCACCGCCCTTGAGGGACTTGGCCCGGTTGCGCCAGAGCGTCTAAAAATGTGGGAGGGGCGGTGCGACGATTCGACTTGTTCCCGATTGCCGTGGGTCAGTTACACATAAATTGACTGATACACCGCGATCGGGAGCAAGTCGAATCGTCGCACCGCCCCTCCCACATCGGATTGGTGGTGTTCTTCAGTCCAGGGTGCGGGGCAGTTGCAGGGTGACCCGCAAGCCCCCCTCGCGCAAATTCTGCAAACTCACTTCCCCCCCATGGCTATGGGCAATATTGCGCGCGATGCCCAGGCCCAGGCCGTAGCCCTGTTGCTGGCCAGCCAGGCGAAAGTGCGGTTCGAAGACTTTTTCCAAGCGCTGTTCCGGCACGCCGGGGCCTTCGTCATCCACATGCAGGATGAATTGCGCACCGTCATCCTCGATATGCAAATGGGCGTTCTGCCCGTACTTCAAGGCGTTGTCGATCAGGTTGCCGATGCAGCGCTTGAGCGCCAACGGCTTGCCCGGATACGGCGCCAACGCACGCCCGTGCTGGGTCACTCGGCCGTTGCCGTTGGGCGCCAGGTAAGGCTCCACCAGGCAGTCGAGCACGTGATTGAGGTCCACCGGCTCGATGTTTTCGTGGATGTCGGTGTCTTTCACGCATTGCAGCGCGCCTTTGACCAGTAGCTCCAACTCGTCCAGGTCACGACCGAATTTGGTTTGCAGGTTCTCGTCTTCGAGCAATTCCACGCGCAGGCGCAGGCGGGTGATCGGGGTGCGCAAGTCGTGGGAGATTGCGCTGAACAACTGGCTGCGTTCGGTGAGATAACGGCTGATGCGTTCGCGCATGGCATTGAACGCGCGGCCCACTTCCACCACTTCACTGCCACCGCCCTCGGCCACCGGTTCCACATCGGCGCCCAGGGACATATCCCGCGCCGCCCGCGCCAGGCGCTTGAGCGGCCGGCTTTGCCAGTGCACCAGCAGGCCGATGAACAGCAGCAGAAAGCCGCTGGTGAGCACGATAAACCACACTTGCTGGGACGGCAGGCCCTGTTCTTCCAGACTGGTGTACGGCTCGGGCAACAGCGAGGCGATGTACAGCCACTCCCCAGGCGCGAGTTGAATCTGCGTGACCAGCACCGGCGGGTTCACCGGCTCCAGGGTCAGCGCGTAATGGGCCCAGGAGCGCGGCAATTCGTCGAGTTTCAAGCCGGCATTGAAGATGCGCAGGTCTTCGGCGCTGACGAACTCCACCGAGATATGCACATCGGCGCCCAGGGTCTGGCGCAACACTTCATCGACCGCCTTGAGTACCGCTTGCTTGCGCGGGGTCTGCGGCAGGACCGCCATGTCCAGCGGGCGGTCATTGAGGGTCACCACAAAGCGTGTGCCGCCCATGCTGCGCAATTGGTCCAGGACCAGCGGGCGATAGGCCACCGGCAGCGAGCGGAAATAGCTCACGCTGGCGGTCATCGAATGCGCCAGGCTACGGGCGCTGGTGACCAGGCCTTCGAGCTGGGTGGCGCGCAACTGCGAGACCCAGATCACGCTGGACAACGCTTGGGCGAACAACACCGCGAGCAAGGTCAGCAGCAGCATGCGCCCCAGCAGCGAACGCGGTACCGGGAAGCGGCGACGACGTTCGCTCAGGTGTTCAGTGGGCATTGCCGGCAACCACGCTGGCTGCCAGTTGATAACCGCTGCCGCGCACGGTGCGGATCAGCCTCGGCGGTTTTTCGGTATCGCGCAGGCGTTGGCGCAGGCGGCTGACGGCCATGTCGACGATCCGGTCCAGCGGCATCAGGTCGCGGCCACGGGTGGCGTTGCCGATGGTGTCGCGGTCGAGGATCTGCTGCGGGTGGTCGAGAAACAGTTTGAGCAGGGCGAAGTCGGCGCCGGAAAGGATCACCTCTTCACCGTCCTCGTGAAACAGCCGATGGCTGATCGTATCCAGGCGCCATTCATCGAACACCAGCACCTCGCCATTACCGCTGCGCTCCTGGCCGAACTGGCAGCGACGCAGCAGGGCCTTGATGCGCGCCTGCAACTCGCGAGGGCTGAACGGCTTGCCGATATAGTCGTCGGCGCCCAGCTCCAGGCCGATCACACGGTCGGCTTCGTCGGAACTGGCAGTCAGCATGATGATCGGCACCTGCGCCTGGCGCGGGTGCTGGCGAATCCAGCGGCAGAGGCTGAAACCGTCTTCGTCCGGCAACATCACATCGAGGATGACCAGGTCGCACGGCGCCTCGTTCATCGCCTGGCGGAACCCCGCGCCATCCGGCACGCCACGTACCTGGAAACCGGCGCGACTGAGGTAGGTTTGCAGCAACTCGCGGATTTCCTGGTCGTCATCGACCAAGAGAATCGATTTACTGATTACGCTCACGGGGTCCTCCTTGTTGTTATGGCTAATCTGTAGGAGCGAGCTTGCTCGCGAAAATCCTGAGGCTGCCGCGTCTCACCTAATGTGCTTCGTTTTCGTTATGTTCTTCGCGAGCAAGCTCGCTCCTACATGGCAAAAGCCTGTTCGAGCGCCACCCCAGCCCCGGTCAACCCGGAATACGGCGCGGTTACCAGCCACACCGGAATGTCCTTGAAGTAGTCGCTCATGCAACCTTTGTCCCTGAAGCTCTTGGCAAAATCGCTGTGGATAAAAAAGTCGGCAAACCGTGGAATCACGCCGCCGACGATATACACACCGCCCCGGGCGCCAGTGGTCAGCACGTTGTTACCGGCAACCCGGCCCAGCCAGATACTGAACTGGTTCAACACTTCCATCGCCACAGGATCGCCGGCCAGGCCTGCCGCCGTGATCGCTTCCGGCGTATCCAGCACTGGCGTGTGGCCATCCACCGCACAGATCGCTCGATATACCCGTGGCAAACCCGCACCACTCAAGGCGCTTTCGGCGCTGACATGGCCGATCTCAGTGTAAATGTGCTGCCACAGCTGGGCTTCCCGTGGGCTGCTCAGGGGCAGGTCGACATGCCCGCCCTCCCCCGGCAATGCTGCGTACCGGCCAGCGCCCAGGTCCAGCAAGGTGCCAACCCCCAGGCCAGTGCCAGGGCCGATCACCACCGCCGGGCGCAACGGCTCCGGCGTGCCAGGGCAGACCACGCGGAATTCGTCGGGTTTGAGGCGGGTCATGCCCAGGGCCATGGCCGAGAAGTCATTGACCAGCAGCAGTTCATCCACCTGCAGGGTGTTGCAAAACGCAGTCTTACTCAGGCGCCAGTGGTTGTTGGTGAATTTAAATTCATCGCCGCTCACCGGCCCGGCCACCGACAGGCACACCGCGCCGATGTCGCCTATTTTCAGGCCTTCTTCCTTGAGATAGACCCTGATCGCATCCTCAGGGCTTTGATGATCCGCCGTGGCGTGCACACGGATCGAATGCAGTGCCTGATCCCGCCACAATGCAAACCGGGCGTTGGTACCGCCGATGTCACCGACCAGCGCAAGCTTCACTTAAGCGTCTCCAAGGCAGAGGTAAAGGCGCTGGCGCCCTGCTCCGCGGAGCTTGCAGCCAAGCGCATGAATGCAAACAGCTCGCGCCCGGCCCCCACGTTATTGCCCAGCAGGCCCGTGGCCGGCGTGCGCGCGGCAAATTCTTCGGCGTCCACCTTGAGCTCCAAGGTGCCGTTGACGCCATCCACGCGAATGATATCGCCATCGCGCACCCGTGCCAGCGGCCCGCCGCTCTGGGCTTCGGGGTTGACATGGATCGCGGCGGGAATCTTACCCGACGCGCCGGACATACGCCCGTCCGTCACCAACGCCACTTTGAAGCCACGGTCCTGCAACACACCGAGAAACGGCGTCATCTTGTGCAGTTCCGGCATGCCGTTGGAGCGCGGGCCCTGGAAGCGCATCACCGCGACGAAGTCTTTTTCCAACTGGCCGGCCTTGAACGCATCGGCCAGATCCTGCTGGTCCTGGAACACCACCGCCGGCGCTTCGACGACTTGGTGCTCGGCGGCCACGGCGGAGACTTTCATCACCCCGCGACCGAGGTTGCCTTCCATCACGCGCAAGCCGCCTTCCGGCGAAAACGCACGGGCCACGGGACGCAGGATGGTTTCGTCGAGGCTCTCGATCGGGCCGTCGCGCCAGATCAGCTCGCCGTCGACCAGGAACGGTTCCTGGATATAACGGCTCAGGCCCTTGCCGGCCACGGTGTTGACGTCTTCGTGGAGCAGGCCGGCTTCGAGCAGTTCGCGGATCAGGAACGACATGCCGCCCGCCGCCTGGAAGTGGTTGATGTCGGCCTTGCCGTTCGGATACACGTGGGACAGGGTCGGCACCACCTCGGAGAGGTCGGCCATGTCGTCCCAAGTGAGGATGATGCCCGCCGACATGGCGATGGCCGGCATGTGCAGGGTGTGGTTGGTGGAACCGCCCGTGGCGTTGAGCGCAACGATGGCATTGACGATGGATTTTTCGTCGACGATCTCGCCGATCGGCGTGAAGTTGCCGTTGGCTTTGGTCAGCCGCGTGACCTGGTGCGCGGCTTCGCGGGTCAGGGCGTCACGCAGCGGTGTGTAAGGGTTGACGAACGAGGCGCCCGGCAAGTGCAGGCCCATCACTTCCATGAGCAACTGGTTGGTGTTGGCCGTGCCGTAGAAGGTGCAGGTGCCGGGGCTGTGGTAGGACTTCATCTCCGACTCCAGCAGCTCTTCGCGGCTGGCCTTGCCTTCGGCGTAGCGCTGGCGCACATCGGCTTTCTGCTTGTTGGAAATGCCCGACGGCATTGGCCCGCCGGGAACGAAGATCATCGGCAGATGGCCGTAGCGCAGGGCCCCCATCATCAGGCCGGGGACGATCTTGTCGCAGATGCCCAACATCAGCGCCGCATCGAACATGTTGTGGGACAGCGCTACCGCCGTGGACATGGCAATCACTTCACGGCTGAGCAGGCTCAGCTCCATGCCGGGCTCGCCCTGGGTCACGCCGTCGCACATGGCGGGCGTGCCGCCGGCGAACTGGCCGACCGAGCCGACTTCGCGCAGGGCTTTCTTGATCTGGTCCGGGAAATGTTCGTAGGGCTGATGCGCCGAGAGCATGTCGTTATATGACGAAACAATTGCCACATTGGCGGCATTCATCATACGCAGACTATTTTTATCTTCAGTGCCGCAACCGGCCACGCCATGGGCGAAGTTGGCGCATTGCAGCTTACCGCGCATCGGACCGTCGCTGGCTGCGCCGCGAATGAGCGCAAGGTAAGCCTCACGGGTAGCACGGCTGCGGGCGATAAGCCGTTCGGTGACCTCAAGAACGCGGGGATGCATGTGTAGAACTCCAGGCTAACGGATGTGGCGACCTGAGTGTCTATGCTGATCAAACGCCCACAGCGCATGGGATGGCAGGGGAGTCGTTTGGATCATCGGACCAGTTGATTCAGGTCACTCGTTGTAGATTGAACAAAATATTGCCATTAAAAAGGCTTGTTTTCTATTTTTATGCGAATAATCTTGTAATTCTTACAACAAATCGACGACAGGCACTTTCCAATGACTCTTCGAATCGCAATCAATGGTTTTGGCCGTATCGGCCGCAATGTCCTGCGAGCACTGTATACCCAAGGCTATCGCCAGGATTTGCAGATCGTCGCCATCAATGATTTGGGCGACAGCTCGATCAATGCCCACCTGCTCAAATACGACACCGTCCACGGTACTTTCGATGCAGAGGTCGCCCACGATCAGGAAAGCCTGACCGTCAACGGTGACCGGATCGCCGTCAGTGCCATTCGCAACCCGGCCGACCTGCCCTGGGCCGCGCACAATATCGACGTGGTGTTCGAATGCACCGGTCTGTTCACCGACCGCACCAAAGCAGCCGCCCATATCAGCGCCGGCGCGCGCAAGGTGATCATCTCCGCCCCGGCCAAGGGTGCGGACGCCACCGTAGTCTATGGCGTGAACCATGACATTCTGCGTCAATCCCACCAGATCATCTCCAACGCGTCTTGCACCACCAACTGCCTGGCGCCGGTCGCCCAGGTGCTGCACCGCGAACTGGGGATCGAAAACGGCCTGATGACCACCATCCACGCCTACACCAACGACCAGAACCTGACCGACGTCTACCACACCGACCCGTACCGCGCGCGTTCGGCCACCCAGAACATGATCCCGAGCAAGACCGGCGCCGCCGAAGCGGTCGGCCTGGTGCTGCCGGAACTGGCGGGCAAGCTGACCGGCATGGCCGTGCGGGTACCGGTGATCAACGTATCCCTGGTGGACCTCACCGTTCAATTGAAAAAAGAAGTCACCGCGGACGAGGTCAATGCGCTGCTCAAGGAAGCCAGCCAGCACTCGAAAATCCTCGGCTACAACACCCTGCCGCTGGTTTCCAGCGACTTCAACCATAACCCGTTGTCGTCGATCTTCGATGCCAACCACACCAAAGTCAGCGGCAAGATGCTCAAAGTGCTGGCCTGGTACGACAACGAGTGGGGCTTTTCCAACCGCATGCTGGATAACTGCCTGGCGCTCTGCAACGCCGAATAATCCCTTGCCGGCGGGCTTGTGTGGGAGAGAGCTTGCGCCCTCCCACCTGTGTTCCAGGGGTAGGCCCACAGAAATACCCCCTTGCCATTTGAGTTGATGATAAGCATTATCATTCACTGCAAATCGGTCTGGTATCACTGTGAGCCAATCTCGCTTCAACCACGTCTTTCTCACCCAACGGGTGATTCTGCTGCGCACCTTGCAGCGGATGGTGAATAACCACAGCACCGCCGAAGACCTGTTGCAGGAAACCTACCTGCGTGTCACCCGGGCCCTGAGCGAGCGGCCGATCGATCACCTTGAACCCTTCGTTTTTCAGACCGCGCGCAACCTTGCCCTGGATCACCTGCGTTCGCGGCGGATACAGGCGCGTACGCTGCAGGAAGATGTGTCGCTGGATATCCTGCAAAGCGTCGCCGCCCCCATCAGCACCCCCGAAGACGCCACCCAGGCCGAGCAACTGCTGGAGCACCTGAGTGTCAGCCTCGGCCAGTTGAGCGCGCGCCAGCAGCAGATCTTTATCCTCAGCCGCGTGCACGGTTGCAGCTACCAGGAAATTGCCGATCAGTTGGATGTGTCCTTGAGCACCGTGCAAAAGGAGCTGAAATTGATCATGGCCATTTGCGTGGGTGTGGCCGAACGACTGGATCGGCCTTAAGCTTCCCGACAGAAGTGTCGACCCAAGCCGTAGGAAAAATGAACAGAACCTGGCGAAGCCCCGAGGATCAGTGTGACGGACCCGAATGAACTGCGCCCCCATGAGTTGGCTCATGAGGTGTTGCAAGACCCGGCGATGGACCAGGCCCTCGACTGGCTGATCGCCTTGCAGTGCCCGCAGCCTGGGCAGCAAGTCGAGTTCGAAACCTGGCTGGCCCAGGCCCCTGCCCACCGCCACGCCTTTGCCAAGGCCCAGTCCGCCTGGGGGGCCGCCCCGGTGCACAGCGCCGCCGTCGCCCTGGCCGCGCCGCGCAAACCCACGGCCTGGCGCCGGATCAAACCGCATTGGAAACCACTGGCCACCGCCGCCGTCCTGCTGATCGGCCTGTTCAGCTTCAGCAACCTGCCGGTGCGCCTGCAAGCGGACCACCTCACCGTGGTGGGTGAACGCCAGCGCCTGCAATTGGACGATGGCTCCAAGGTACTGCTCAACACCAACTCGGCGTTTTCCAGCAGCCTCAAGGGTCAGCAGCGCATCGCGCGCTTGTACCAGGGCGAAGCGTTTTTCGACATCGCGCCCACCCACGGCCTGCCCCTGGAAATCGACGCCGGCCCCGTGCGGGCCAGCGTGCGCGATACCGCCTTCGCCGTGCGTTACCTCAATGGCGAAGCCCAGGTGCAAGTGCAGCGCGGCGATGTGGACCTGAGCAACACCGTCGACGATGCGCGCGTGCGCCTGCGCGCCGGTGAGAGCATCCGCATCGGGCCCAAGGGCTTCGGCCAACCGGCGAAGCTGGATGCCAACAAGGACCTGGCCTGGGTACAGGGCCGGCTGATTTTCGAAAACCGCCCGATGAGCGAGGTGCTGGCCGAGCTGGGCCGTTATTACCCGGGTTGGATCGTCAACACCAACGACAAGCTCGCCCACATCGCCATCACCGGTAACTACCGCCTCGACCAACCGCTGGACGTGGTGCGCTCCCTGGCCCATATCACCTCGGCCAAGCTGTCGGAATACCCCGCGCTGGTCATCCTGAACTAAATGAGAATTATTTTTACTCGATAGCCCATGGCGGTACGTCTCGTCTTAGCCAATGCAACTGATTCCTATTTGGTTCAGTCCGCAACTATAAGATTCGTACCTTCCGGAGCGCTCTCGATGTCCTCTCGTTTCAACCGCCGGTCCTCCTCGCCCATCCTGTCCTTGCTGACGGCGGCCATCCTGCTGGGTGGCGCGCCCGTCATGAGCGCCAGCGCCGCCGAACCGATCCCGCGCAGTCACGGCAATTACACTTTCAACATCGCACAACAGCCATTGGTCTCGGCGCTGAACGCCTTCACTGCCGTGACCGGCTGGCAAATCGGCCTGCCGGCGGAACTGGGCCAGGGTGTGTCGTCTCCTGGCGTACGTGGTCCGCTGTCGCCGGAAAAAGCCCTGGACCAGCTGTTGGTGGGGACCAACCTGAGCTACCGCAAACTGGGCACTGACACGATCGTCCTGGAAAAGCGCACGGCGGCCGGCACCCTCAATCTGCAACAGGTGACCATCAGCGCCACCCGTAACGCCCAGCAAGTGGGCAGCGTGCCCAGCACCGTCAGCGTGCTGGAGCGCGAGGCGCTGGACCGCCAGAACGTGAACACCATCCGCGAACTGGTGCGCTACGAGCCAGGCGTTTCAGTGGGCGGCGCCGGCACCCGTGCGGGCAACGCCGGGTTCAATATTCGCGGCATCGACGGTGACCGCATCCTCACCCAGGTGGACGGCGTGGAAGTACCGGACAACTTCTTCAACGGCCCCTACGCCAAGACCCGTCGCAACTACGTCGACCCGGAAATCGTCAAGCGCGTGGAAATCCTGCGCGGCCCGGCCTCGGCCCTGTACGGCAGCAGCGCCATCGGCGGCGCCGTGAGTTATTTCACCCTCGACCCGGATGACATCATCAAGCCCGGCCAGGACGTCGGCGCCCGCCTGAAGACCGGCTACAGCTCGGCCGACGAGAGCTGGCTGACCTCCGGCACCTTCGCCGGCCGCGTACAGGACTTCGACGGTTTGCTGCACCTGAGCCAGCGCAACGGCCATGAAACCGAATCCTACGACGGCAACAACGCCACCGGCCTGGCCCGCACCGGCGCCAACCCCGAGGATGCGCGCACCACCAACGTGCTGGCCAAGTTGGGTTGGAACTATGGCGATGAGAACCGTCTGGGTTTGACGTACGAAAAGTACAAGGACGATCGCGACGTCAACCTGAAAAACGCCGTGGGCGGCCCCTTCGTCGGCGGCCAGGGCTTCAACCTCTACCGTGATCGTCGCGGCAACGACACCATCACCCGCGAGCGTTTCGGCGTGGAAAACACCTTCGCCCTAGAATCGCCCATCACCGATCGCATCAAGACCAGCCTCAATTACCAGATCGCCAAGACCGACCAGACCACGGCCGAGATCTATCAGGCCGGGCGTCGCGTCCTACGCACCCGCGACACGCTGTATGAAGAAAAACAGTGGGTCTTCGACGCGCAGTTGGACAAGGCCTTCAGCATCGGCGCGACCGATCACCAGGTCACCTACGGCACGACCCTCAAGCAGCAGAAAGTCACAGGCTCCCGTGAAGGCTCGGCCACATGCCTCGCCGTGGGCGCCGGATGCACCGCCATCGGCGCCCCCAGCCCGACGGCCAGCGACAGCGTGAAAAAAGTCAGTGATTTCCCCGATCCGACCATCAACACCTATTCGGTGTTTGCCCAGGATCAGATCGCCTGGGGCAACTGGACCTTCCTGCCCAGCGCACGCTACGACTACACCCGGCTCAAACCCAAGCTGACCGAAGAGTTCCTCGGCAGCGTCAATCCGACCGGCCAATATTCGGTCAGTGACGAGGAAAAAACCTGGCACCGTGTCACGCCCAAGTTCGGCCTGACCTATGCCCTGACCGATCAATACACCCTGTTCGGCCAATACGCCGAGGGGTTCCGCACGCCTTCGGCCAAAGCCCTTTACGGACGCTTTGAAAACCTCAACCTGGGCTACACCGTCGAGCCCAACCCCGACCTCAAGCCAGAAACCAGCAAAGGCATCGAAACCGGGCTTCGCGGCAAATTCGATGGCGGTTCCTTCGACATCGCCGTGTTCTACAACAAGTACCGCGACTTCATCGACGAAGACAACGCCGTCGTGGGCGGCACCGTCGAGCAATTCCAGGCCGTCAATATCAAACGCGCCACCATCAAGGGTGCGGAAGCCAAGGGTCGCCTGAACCTGGATGCCTTCGGCGCGCCCCACGGCCTGTACACCCAAGGCTCGGTTGCCTATGCCTATGGTCGCAACGACGACAGCGGCGAACCGTTGAACAGCGTCAATCCCCTCAAAGGCGTGTTCGGCCTGGGCTACGACCAGGACCACTACGGTGGCCTGCTGAGCTGGACCCTGGTGAAGAAACAGAATCGCGTCGACAGCACCACCTTCCACGCGCCGGACGGCGACACCCGCAACGGCGCGTTCAAGACCCCAGGCTTCGGCATCCTCGACCTGACCGGTTTCTACAAGGTCACTGACGACATCACGATCAACGGCGGTCTCTACAACCTGACCGATAAGAAATACTGGAACTGGGACGATGTGCGCAGCTACGACAGCGTCGGCGAAGCCAGCGTCACCGGTCCGGCCAACCTCGACCGCCTGACCCAGCCGGGTCGCAACTTCGCGATCAACGTGATCTGGGACATCTGATCACCACGGCCTCGCCTCGTCGAAATTTCAGCGCCGAGGTGAGGATTTTTTACGGTGCCGCGTCTTCTTGTTCGTCTAGTTGATACCCGCTCTCTTCAGGGCAACAAGGCGCTCCCCTTCCCAAAGGACTTTTCCATGACCGCTTCTCCTACCGCAGAACGCCCAAGCCTGCGCTCCCAACGCCTGAACCAGATCACCAACGAACCGCACGCCAAGCTCGACGCGCTGGTCAAGGCGCACGCGCCGTTTGAAACCCAGGCCAACTTCGCGCGCTTCGTCGTGGCGCAGTACCTGTTCCAGTCGGAGCTGATTGCGCTGTACAACGATCCCGAGTTGATAGCGATCGTGCCTGATCTGGCCGACCGCTGCCGCGCCGACGCCGCCAGGCTCGACCTCGCTGACCTGAACACCGATGTCCCGGCACCGGTCGCCGGCGCGCTGAAGCAGCCGAGCAAAGCCCAAGCCCTGGGCTGGCTGTTCGTCTCGGAAGGCTCCAAGCTGGGGGCTGCGTTCCTGATCAAGCGCGCCGTGGGCCTGGGCCTGAGCGAGACTTTCGGCGCCCGCCACCTCGGCGAACCGGCCGGCGGTCGTGCCGAAGGCTGGAAAAGCTTTACCCGCACCCTCGACGCCCTGGCGTTCAGCGCCGAAGAAGAAGCTGACGTGGAAAAAGGTGCGATCGACGCGTTTGTGCGCTTCACCGTGCTGCTGGAACAGGCGTACGCTAGCGCCCCTGAAATGGCCTAACCCTATGTAGGAGCGAGCTTGCTCGCGAAGAATCTCAACGATAACGCGTACATCCTGAATGAATGCGGTGTCCTTGAGTCCTTCGCGAGCAAGCTCGCTCCTACAGTTATCACTTCCCTGAAAACTCCGTGCAAATGACCGGTAAAACCCAATCCCCCTCGAAAACCGCCCGGCTCCTCTTCGGCCTGCTGGCGTACGTCAGCCTGGGCATCGGGTTGGTGGCGATTGTCGTGCCGGGCCTGCCCACCACCGAATTCATCCTGCTGGCCGCCTGGGCCGCCACCAAAAGCTCACCGCGCCTCAGCGCCTGGCTGGAAAACCACCGCCTGTTCGGGCCGATCCTGTTCAACTGGCGCAACGGCAAGATCATCGCGCGCCGCGCCAAAATCAGCGCCACGGTGAGCATGCTGCTGTGCGCCATTTTGATGCTGGCGTTGCTCGACCACGGCTGGCCGATCTACCTGGCCATCGCCGGGATGAGCCTGGGCAACCTGTGGATCTGGTCCCGCCCGGAACGGCTCGCACGCCGCGTATAACGCTGGATGTAGGCGCTTTCCTACCGTTCATCGCCTTCCTCTCATGAAACACCCCGCTGCGCCGATGTTCCGGATAAGGCGCCGAACGGACTTGGCACTGCTCGCATACCAATAAGTCCATCCGTGAGTGAACCTATGTTCGATACCCTCTCCATTCGCTTGAAAATCGTACTGCTGTCCGGCCTATGCCTGCTGGGAGTGATTGCGCTGGTGGTCGGCATCAATATTTACAACACCACGCAGAATGATGAGTTGGTCAGCGATTCAAGCTCACGCATGCTGACCGCCAGCGTGGAACAACTGCTGCAGGCCAAGGCCGCCGAACAGGCCGTGCAATTGCAGAGAACCTTCGGCGACAGCCTGGTGGCGCTGACCGCCCTGGCCGACCAGGTCAAAGACCTGCGTAACCTGGCCGCCAAGCGTTCCCTCGAACCCGGCGCGCTGCGTGAAGAGCTCAACCAGAGCCTGAAAACCGCGTTCGAACGCAACAGCAAAGTGCTGGGGATCTGGCTGTCGTTCGAGCCCAACGGGCTGGACGGCAAGGACAGCGAGTTTGTCGATGACAAGACACGCGCCTCCAATGACAAAGGCCGGTTCTCCAGCTACTGGAGCCGCGCCGGCGGCGAAGGTTTGAACACGGTCCTGGTCGAAGACGACCTGAACAAGACCACCCCCAACCTCAACGGCACGCCCTACAACATTTGGTACACCTGCCCACGGGATACCCGCCGCACCTGCCTGCTGGACCCGTATGAAGACACCGTCGCCGGCAAACCCGTGCTGATGACCACCATCGCCCTGCCGCTGCTGGTGGACGGCAATGTCATCGGCGTGCTGGGTGTCGACATCGCCCTCGACGCCTTGCAAGCCACCACCGACAGCGCACAGAAAGACCTGTTCAGCGGTAATGCGCAGTTGGAGATTCTCTCCAGCACCGGTCTGATCGCCGCCTACAGTGGCGAACCGGCCAAAGTCGGCAAGAACCTGATCGACACCCTGGGCGCCGAAGGCAAAGACATCGTGCAACTGCTGGCCAGTGACAGCCGCACGATTCGCGAACAGGACGACACCATTCGCGCGGTCTATCCGGTCAAGCCGATTGCCGATGCCAAGTCCTGGGGCGTGGTGATCAAATTGCCCAAGGCCGTTCTGCTGGCCGATAACGTCAAGCTGCAAGCCTTGCTCGACAAAGCCCATGCCAGCGGCACACTCAAGGCCTTGCTGGTGGCAGCCGTCGCCGCATTGCTCGGTTTGCTGCTGATCTGGCTGACCGCCACTGGCGTGACCCGGCCGATCAACGGTGTGGCTGCCATGCTCAAGGACATCGCCAGCGGCGACGGCGACCTCACCCAGCGCCTGGCCTATGCCAAGAAAGATGAGCTGGGCGAACTGGTGAACTGGTTCAATCGCTTCCTCGACAAGCTGCAACCGACCATTGCGCAGATCAAGCAAAGCATCACCGAAGCGCGCGGCACGGCCGATCAGTCTTCGGCCATCGCACGCCAGACCAGCGAAGGCATGCAGGTGCAGTTCCGCGAGATCGACCAGGTGGCCACGGCGTCCAACGAAATGAGCGCCACCGCCCACGATGTCGCCAACAGCGCCTCCAACGCCGCCAGCGCGGCACGCGGGGCCGATCAGTCGGCGCGCGAAGGCATGTCGATCATCGAGCAGAGCACCCGCGATATCACCACCCTCGCCAATGCCGTCAGCAAAGCGGTGGGCGAAGTCGAAGCCCTGGCGGTCAACAGCGAGCAGATTGGTTCAGTGCTGGAAGTGATCCGCAGCATTGCCGAGCAGACCAACCTGCTGGCCCTCAACGCGGCAATCGAAGCCGCACGCGCCGGGGAAAGCGGTCGTGGCTTTGCGGTGGTGGCCGACGAAGTACGCAACCTGGCCAAGCGCACCCAGGACTCCGTAGAAGAAATCCGCCTGGTGATCGAACGCATCCAGAGCGGCACCCGCGGCGTGGTGGAGACCATGCATACCAGCCAAAGCCAGGCCCAGACCAATGCCGGCCAGATCCATCAGGCGGCCCAAGCCCTGAACAAGATCAGCGACGCGGTGACGGTGATCAGCGACATGAACCTGCAGATCGCCAGCGCTGCCGAGCAACAAAGCGCCGTGGCCGAAGAGGTCAACCGCAATGTCTCGGCAATTCGCACGGTGACCGAAACCCTCACTGAACAGGCCACGGAGTCGGCGGCCGTGAGCAGCCAACTCAATGCATTGGCCACTCAACAGATGAAGTTGATGGATCAGTTCAGGGTGTAAACAACACCACGGGACCCATGTGGGAGGGGGCTTGCTCCCGATGGCGGTGTATCAGCTACAAATGAACTAGCTGAATCACCGCCATCGGGAGCAAGCCCCACACCGTTTAAAGACCAGGCCAAGCCCGCACAAACGCCGTCAGATCTTCTTTCGGCGCAGTGCGCGGTGGGTTCTGCGGCGTGCCCAGGTAAAGGAAACCAATCACTTCCTCACCCGCCGTCAGCCCCAGGCCTTTGGCGACGTGGGCCGAGTACGACAAATCACCCGTGCGCCACACCGCACCGATCCCCTGGGCATAAGCCGCCAACAGAATGCCGTGGGCTGCACACGCGGCGGCCAGCACCTGTTCGGATTTGGGTACCTTGGGATGTTCCTGCGGACGGGCGATCACCACCACCACCAGCGGTGCGCGCAGCGGCCCGTTCTGGGCCTTGTCGATTGCGGCTTGCGGGGCTTCGGGGTCCTGCAGACGCAAGGCCTCGACCAGCAGCGTGCCCATTTGCTCACGGGCGGCACCTTCGACGGTGAGGAACCGCCAAGGGCGCAGTTGACCGTGGTCGGGAGCACGCATGGCCGCGGCGAACAGCACATCGCGCTGCTCCTGGGTCGGTGCCGGCGCCAGCAGACGCGGCACGGAAACACGGTTAAGCAAAGCGTCGAGAGCCTGCATTGGCGACCTCCAGAAAAAATGTGTCGTTATTCTAGCGGGAATGCATCGGGAAGCCATCAAACGATAATTGCTCTTATTCAAACTCTTCCGCCCTGTTAGACTTTGCCACCTTAATTTTCGCCTTCGCTCAGGAAACCCGATGTTCCCTTCGCTTCCTCGCCTGTGCGCAGCCTGGTTGGCCCTGAGCCTGACCGCCTGCGATGACGCACCGCGGTTTACCCAGGCAGAGCCCGGTGAAGCCCGGGCAGGCGGCGCAACGACCGTGAACAAGCACGACCAGAACGCGTTTTCACTGCCTTCGGCCAACCTGGCGCCAACCCGCCGCCTGGATTTCAGTGTCGGCAACAGTTTCTTCCGCAGCCCCTGGGTGATCGCACCGTCCACCACCACCGCCCGCGACGGCCTGGGCCCGTTGTTCAACACCAACGCCTGCCAGAACTGCCATATCAAGGACGGCCGTGGTCATCCGCCGCTGCCCGACGCGCAGAACGCGGTGTCGATGCTGGTGCGCCTGTCGATCCCGGATGCACCGCCGTATGCCAGGCTCATCGAGCAACTCGGCGTAGTGCCCGAACCGATCTACGGCGGGCAATTGCAGGACATGGCCGTACCCGGCGTGACGCCGGAGGGCAAGGTGCGAGTCGACTACACGCCGGTCAACGTCACGTTCAAGGACGGCACCGTCGTCGAATTGCGCAAGCCCCACCTGCAGATCACCCAGCTCGGCTACGGCCCGATGCATCCAGACACACGTTTCTCCGCGCGCATCGCCCCGCCGATGATCGGCCTGGGCCTGCTCGAAGCGATTGCCGATGCGGACATCCTGCGCAACACCGACCCGAAGACCGCCGACAAGGACGCCATCGTCGGCCGCGCGAATTGGGTCTGGGATGACGCCCGCCAGAAAACCGTGCTTGGGCGTTTCGGCTGGAAAGCCGGGCAACCCAACCTCAATCAACAGAATGTCCACGCATTCTCGGGCGATATGGGCCTGACCACCTCCCTGAGACCGTTCGATGACTGCACCGACGCCCAGGTCGCCTGCCGACAGGCGCCCAACGGCAATGGTCCCGACGGCGAACCGGAAGTCAGCGACAACATCCTGCGCCTGGTGCTGTTCTATACCCGCAACCTGGCGGTTCCCGCGCGCCGCGATGTGGACACACCGCAAGTGCTGGCCGGGAGAAACCTGTTCTACCAGGCCGGTTGCCAGGGTTGTCACACGCCATCGTTCACGACAAAGGTCAACGCCGCCGAGCCTGAACTGGCCAACCAGGTGATCCGCCCCTACAGCGACCTGCTGTTGCATGACATGGGCGACGGCCTGGCCGACCACCGCACCGAATTCAAGGCCAGTGGCCGCGACTGGCGCACGCCGCCGTTGTGGGGCATCGGCCTGACGCAAACCGTCAGTGGCCATACCCAATTCCTGCATGACGGCCGCGCCCGCGACCTGCTCGAAGCCGTGCTCTGGCACGGCGGCGAAGCACAGGCGGCGCAGCAGCATGTGTTGTCCTTCAATGCCCAACAGCGTGCCGCGCTGCTGGCGTTCCTGAATTCTCTATAAGCTTCGCCCCACTTACAGAAGGGAGCTCGACATGTTCCGTCCCAAGTTGTTGTTCACCAGCCTGGCCGCCCTCGCGCTCGGCGCCTGCTCACCGCAAGACCCGCAAGCGGTGACCTCGGCAGCCATCGCCAAGCAAGTGATCCTGCCGACCTACAGCCGCTGGGTGGAAGCCGATCGTCAATTGGCCGTCAGCGCCCTGGCGTATTGCCAGGGCAAGGAAAGCCTGGACACCGCCCGTGCCGACTTCCTCCACGCGCAAAAGGCCTGGGCCGAGTTGCAACCGCTGTTGATCGGCCCGTTGGCCGAAGGCAACCGTTCGTGGCAGGTACAGTTCTGGCCGGACAAGAAAAACCTGGTGGGCCGCCAGGTCGAGCAACTGGTCGAAGCCCAGCCGCAGATCGACGGCGCGGCCCTGGCCAAGTCAAGCGTGGTGGTCCAAGGCCTGTCGGCCTACGAATACATCCTCTACGATGCCAAGACCGACCTCGCCAACGACACGCAGAAAGCCCGCTACTGCCCGCTGCTGGTGGCCATCGGCGAACGCCAGAAAACCCTGGCCGAAGAGATCCTGGCCAGCTGGAACAGCACCGACGGCATGCTCGCGCAGATGACCAAGTTTCCGAACCAGCGCTACGCCGATTCCCACGAGGCCATCGCCGATCTGCTGCGCGCCCAGGTCACCGCGCTGGATACCCTGAAGAAAAAACTCGGTACGCCGATGGGTCGCCAGGCCAAGGGCATTGCGCAGCCGTTCCAGGCCGATGCGTGGCGCAGCCAGTCGTCCCTGCAAAGCCTGGAGGCCAGCCTTGCCGCCGCCCAGACCGTCTGGGTCGGTGTCGACAACAAGGGCCTGCGTGGCCTGTTGCCTGCCGAGCAGAAACCGTTGGCCGACAAGATCGACGCCGCCTACGCCGCGTCCCTCAAGCTGTTCGCCAGCAACCAGCGCACCCTCAACGAACTGTTGAACGATGATGCCGGGCACCAGCAACTCAACGATCTCTACGACAGCCTCAACGTCGTCCACCGCCTGCACGAAGGCGAGTTGGCCAAGGCGCTGGGCATCCAACTGGGCTTTAACGCCAACGACGGTGACTGATGATGCTCAGGCGACAGGCTTTGGCCATTGGCAGCGCGCTGCTCGGCGCACTCACGCTGGGCGGCTGGACGTTGTTCAAGCAGAAAGACAAAGGCCCGCTGCTGCTGTCGGCGCGGGACGATGCAGACGGCAAGCACTATGCCGTCGGTTATCGCCTGGACGGCCAGCGGGTGTTCGCCACCCAGGTCGGCCAGCGCTGCCACGACATCATCAACCACCCCACGCTGCCGATCGCGCTGTTTGTCGCCCGTCGTCCAGGCACCGAAAGTTACCTGATCGACCTGCGTGATGGCGCGCTGCTGCAAACCCTCACCGCCAATGCCAATCGCCACTTCTACGGCCATGGGGTGATTCACAAGAGCGGCGACTGGCTGTACGCCACCGAGAACGACACCTCCGACCCCGGACGTGGCTTGCTCGGCGTGTACCGATTCGAAGGCGAGCGCCTGGTCCACAGCGGCGAGATGCCCACCCACGGCATCGGCCCGCACCAAGTGTCATGGATGCCCGACGGCGAAACCCTGGCGGTGGCCAACGGCGGCATTCGCACCGAAGCCGAAAGCCGCGTGGAGATGAACCTCGACGCCATGGAGCCGAGCCTGGTGCTGATGCGCCGCGACGGCAGCCTGATCAGCAAGGAAACCCTGGGCCAGCCGATGAACAGCGTGCGCCATATGGGCATCGCCCACGACGGCACCATCCTCACCGGCCAGCAGTTCATGGGGCCGTCCCAGGAGCGTTCCGAGTTGCTGGCGATCAAACGCCCAGGGCAGCCCTTCGTGGCGTTCCCGGTAGCGGATGAACAGCTACAGGCGATGGGGCATTACACCGCCAGCGTCGCGGTACACAGCGAATTGCGCCTGGTGGCATTGACCGCACCGCGGGGCAACCGCTTCTTTATCTGGGACATGGACAGCGCTGAGCTGCGCCTGGATGGGCCATTACCGGACTGCGCCGGTGTCGGTGCGGTGGCGGACGGGTTTGTCGTCACCTCGGGCCAGGGACGGTGCCGCTTCTACGACTGCCGCCAGAAACAGCTGGTCGCCAAACCGTTGGAATTACCGGCCGGGCTTTGGGATAACCACCTGCACTTGATTTGAACCACACAAAAAAAGGGCCTTGCATCGCAAGGCCCTTTCCTGGGGGTTTTGATCGTTTCAACTCTGCGGCCTCATACCTTGAGACATTCCAAACATGAACAACAGCAAATCGTGATCCGGCCTGGCCGTCACACTCGCCTTGACGACGCGTGGCAACAGGCATTGCCCATCGCCCTGCACCGCACTCAGCACTTGCATGCGAGGTTGCTCCCACACTGCCAGGGCCAGGGCTGCGACACCCAACGCCCCGACCAGAAACACACCTCGTGCTATTTCTAGCTTCATTTGGTTAAACCCTTGATAGCGCTGCCAAACGCCGTCTCGTAAAAGTAGCTGAGTTTTTCCCAGTCGGCGCTGCTCCACGACGAATGGCGGCGCAGTTGTCGCATGTCGTGGGAAGCCGCTCGATAAGCGGTCAGGCGCTGCCGGCATTTCTCAAAATCCAACAACGCCACGTCCACGCTGGCCGAATCGCCCTCGCCCGTGACCCGCACGAAAACATGCTTCATGTACAGGCAACCGTGCTGCCAACGCCCTTTGTGCATACGCGCCAGGGTGCCGGCCAATTCCTTGAGCAAACGCTCGTGTACCAACTCGCCGTATTGCTCACGGCCGCCGGCGGCGTACCAGTTTTCGATTTCGTCGAAGCCGTCGAGGGCAGCGGTGACCAGCAGTGCCTTCCAGCGGTGCTGCGGATCGCGCCGCGCCCCGCAAAAGACCATTTCCGGGACACGTACATCCAATTGGCGCAGGCCCTTGAGTGCATCGCGCTCGCGCAACACCGTGGGGCGTCCAAACGGGTGCAGCAAACTGCGGTAGATGTGCCCTGTCTGGCGCTTGCTGTAGAGCAGGCGACCATTGACGCTCATGACGCGTTGCACACCACTTTCACCGCCGCGCCGACGATTGGGTTCTTCGACCCACTCACCCTGCTGGCGCCAAAAATAATCGAAACGCTCCTCGGGAGCGATGTGACTGGCTGCTACGCACTCAACTGCCATCCTGTTACCTCTTGCGCAATACATACACTCGCCACATGGCGTAGAGCGGTATGAAGTCCAGGGATTCCTGAACACGAAAACCGGCTTGCTCAAACTCTGCTTCAACAGTAGCAGCCGGTAACACAAACCTGTTTTGGTAACCGTCTTGCTCACCCTTCTTGCGACGACGGTTTTCCAGACGCTTGCGTTTCCACGCTTTGAAATTGCCATCAACCCAAAGCGAAATAATCACACTGTCGCGGGTAACCCGCTGAAATTCCTGCAATATCGCCAGCCTGTGCTCCGGATCACCAATGTGGTGCAACAGGCGCATACAAAAAATGCAGTCCACCGAGTTATTCGGTAAATCGATATCGAATGCAGATGTCTGCAAAGGCCGTACCCGTTTCACCACATCCGCTGGCTGGGCAAGCGTGGCCACCTTCAACATCGAGGCCGAATTGTCGGCGCCGATGATCACGCGGTTGGGTTTTTCCGCCAGCAGCGGCCAGAAACGCCCGGCACCGCACGGCAGGTCCAGCACCAAGCCAGGCTCACCGGCCATCGCCAGCGCGCTACGGGCCAATTGCTCGTCGCGTTTGTGGGACAACCGGCGAGCCAAATTGTCCTGATGCTTGAGCAAATACTCGCGAGCGTGCTCATCGTCGTACTTTTCGGAAAATTCGAGCTTGATCGGGGTAGGCATCAACGGAACTCCAGTGACTGATGCCTACAACCTTAAGCAGCTACTTGTGACCGACAGGTCAACCCGTTGTGAAAAACTTGTCCTGTCCAACCCCATACATTTCAAGAGATTACAGACACAAAAAGTGGCATTGGGCCATCTTCGCCAAATGACTGGGAGCAGGCAGGATAACGCCAGGCGTCGGCATCAGGGTTTGACCTGACTCAACTCCACATGGAAGCGACAACCATGGGGTTCCACTGGACTGAGGCTGACGCTCCAGCCCTGGTTCTCGCAGATGCGCTGCACCAGCGACAGCCCCAGACCGAGCCCTTCCCCGCGCTTCTCGCTGCCGCGTACAAACGGCTCGAACATGGCCTCACGCTTATCTTCGGGAATGCCCACGCCCGAGTCTTCCACCAGGAACCCACTGGGTTCGAGGGTCAGGCGAATGAACCCTTGCTCGGTGTAATGCAGGGCGTTGCGCAGCAGGTTGCCCATCACCGCATGCAGGAAGGTGGCGTTGTAGCGGGTAGCCAGCGGGTTGCCCGGTTGGTAGATCAACACCAGGCCTTTCTGCTCGATGGGCTCACTCCAGATGCCGAGCAGATCCTCGGCCGCCTGTTCCAGCGTGATCTTGGGCGACATACTGCCGTTGTCGTGCTGGGCACGGGCGAGCATCAGGAAGGTCTGGACCAGCTCACGCATCTCTTCACAAGCACGGGCGATCCGCTCGACCTGGCTACGTCCGCGCTGATCGATGGCCGGGTTTTCCAGCAAGAGTTCGCAGGAGCTGGCCAGCACCATCAAGGGCGTGCGCAATTCATGGCTGACATCACTGGTAAACAGCTGCTCACGGGACAAGGCCTGACGCAAGCGTCCCAGCGTGGCGTCGAAGGCCACGGCCAGCTCACCGACTTCGTCGGCCGCGTAGTCCGGCGCCAGGGGCGGTGCCAGGCCCAACAACTGGTCGCGGTGCCGCACCTGACGGGCCAGACGCACCACCGGCGCCATTACCTTGCGGGCCAGCACCCAACCGAGGAATACCGCCAGCGCCAGGCTGAGCACGAAGCCCACCAGCACCACGGCGAACAGCACGCGCTCACGCTCTTCGAAATCGCTTTGATCCTGCAACAGCACATAGCGCCGACCATCGACCACTTCAACCATGGCGTGGTACGACAGCGCCTCGCGGAACACCTCATGAAAGCCCGGTTCCAGATGCCGCAGGTCCTTGGGTAACTCGAAATCGCCGGGGCCACCGCTGAAGTAAAACAACTGGTCCGGCTCGGGCCGATGCCGCCAATCCTCCATGGTGTCCATCAGCAACAGACGCTGCAGGTCACCGCCCAGGCCGGCCGAGATCAACTTCTCTTCCACCAGGTGCACGGTCGCGATGATGCCCACGGCAAAAGCGCCCGCCACCAACGCACTCATCAGCGCAAAGGCAATGATGATCCGCTGAGCAAGGCTTTGCTTAAACTCCATCACGGCCCTCGGCCAGGCGATAACCGACGCCGTGGACTGTTTGCAGCAACGGCTTGGCAAACGGTTTGTCGATCACTTGACGCAACTGGTGAACGTGGCTGCGCAGGCTGTCGCTGTCCGGGCAGTCGTCGCCCCACAGGGCCTCTTCGAGAATCTCCCGGCGCAATACATGGGGGCTCTTCTGCATCAGCACTGCCAGCAGTTTCAGGCCTACGGGGTTGAGCTTGAGCAGGCGCCCTTCGCGGGTGACTTCCAGGGTATCGAGGTCGTAATGCAGGTCGCCCACTTGCAGGGCACGGCGACCGCCGCCCTGGGCACGGCGCAGCACGGCTTCGATGCGCGCGGCCAATTCGGACAGGGCAAAGGGTTTGAGCAGGTAATCGTCAGCGCCGGACTTGAAGCCCTGCAGCCGGTCATCCAACTGGTCACGGGCGGTGAGCATGATCACTGGTGTGTCACGGCGCGCGTCTTCGCGCAGGCGTTTGCACAGCGTATAGCCATCGATGCCGGGCAGCATGATGTCGAGCACGATCAAGTCGTAATGCTCGGTGGCGGCCAGGTGAAGACCCGACAAACCGTCCTGCGCGCAGTCCACGGTATAGCCTTTGAGCCCGAGGTAATCAGCCAGGTTGGCCAGAATATCGCGGTTGTCTTCAACCAATAAAATTCGCATGGGCAGTGTCTCCGTTTGCGCTAACGGCCGTGATGGCCCGCGCAGCTTAAGGCCAAGTGTGGCTTAGGGATAGGGTTGAACAAAATGTCGATAAAGGTTTTCAACCTTGTAGCCGATTGAACGAGATTTTCACTATAGCTTCACAAACTGACTACAGTGTCAGCGCGAACATCGCCGCCCATTGATTTAAGGAAGCTAGACATGGGGTTTCTGAAAACAGCGCCTATGCGCTATTTGTTGTTGGTTACCGGTGCCTGGCTGGTTATTTTCCTACTTACTCGCAGTGTCCTCCTCATCACTCACCTCGACGAAGTCGGTGGCAATCTGCTGCCGGTGTTTGGTGTGGGCTTGCTCTACGACCTGGGTTTCCTGGCCTACGCGGCGCTGCCGTTGGGGCTGTATCTGCTGCTGTGCCCTCCCGCGCTTTGGCGCCGCCGCGGCCATCGTTGGTTCCTGCAAGCGGTGCTCACCGTCAGCCTGTTCGCCATGCTGTTCACCTCAGTTGCCGAGTGGCTGTTCTGGGATGAATTCGGCGTGCGCTTCAACTTTATCGCCGTCGATTACCTGGTGTACTCCGATGAAGTCCTGAACAACCTGCTGGAGTCCTACCCGATCGGCAAACTGCTGAGCCTGTTGGCGATGCTCGCCATCGTGCTGAGCCTGGCCTTGCGCAAACCGTTCAATGCCGCGATGAGCGCCCCGCTGCCGCCGTTGCGTGGTCGCCTGCTCGATGCGTTGGCGCTGTTGCTCGTCGTAGGCCTGAGCCTGCAACTGATCAGCCAGGACAGCCCGCGTGCCCAGGGGGGTAACGCCTACAAGAACGAACTGGCCAGCAACGGCCCGTATCAGTTCTTCGCAGCGTTCCGCAATAACGAACTGGACTACACACAGTTCTATAAAAGCCTGCCCACCGATGTGGTCGCCAAGCAGTTGCGCGCCGAACTCAGCGAGCCCAACGCCCGCTTTATCGGCCAGGACCCGCTGGATATCCGCCGTGCCATCACCAACCCAGGCACCCCGCGCAAACCCAATATCGTGCTGGTGACCATCGAAAGCTTCAGCGCCAAATACATGGGCAGCAATGGCGATGGGCGCGACCTCACGCCTAACCTGGATGCGCTGCGTAAACAGAGCCTGTATTTCAATAATTTCTATGCCACCGGCACCCGCACCGACCGCGGCCTGGAGGCGATCACCCTGGCGATTCCACCGACGCCCGGGCGCTCCATCGTCAAGCGCATCGGTCGGGAAAGTGGCTTTGCCAGCCTGGGCCAACAACTCAGCGCCATCGGTTACGACAGCGTGTTCGTCTATGGCGGGCGCGGTTATTTCGACAATATGAACGCGTTTTTCAGCGGCAACGGTTATCGCGTCGTCGACCAGAGCAGCGTGCCCGAGACGGAAATCTCATTTAAAAACGCCTGGGGCATGGCAGATGAAGACCTCTACAAACAAACCCTGAAGCTGGCCGACGCTGACTACGCCAAGCAGCAGCCGTTTCTGCTGCAACTGATGACCACCTCCAATCATCGCCCCTACACCTACCCGGACGGGCGTATCGACATCAAATCCGGCAACGGTCGCGACGGCGCGGTGAAGTACACCGATCACGCCATCGGTCAATTCCTGGAAGCAGCAAGGCAGAAACCCTGGTTCGACAACACGATCTTTGTGTTCGTCGCCGACCACACGGCGGGCAGCGCAGGCAAGGAAGACCTGCCCATCACCAACTACCAGATACCGCTGTTCATTTATGCGCCCAAGCTGATCGATGCACGGGAAAACGCACAACTGGCCAGCCAGATCGACCTGGCGCCGACCCTGTTGGGCCTGCTCAACCAGAGCTACGAGTCGACCTTCTTTGGCCGCAACCTGCTGCAGGACAACCCGCTGCCACCGCGCGTCGTGGTCGGCAACTATCAGCACCTGGGCTTATTCGACGGCAAGGACCTGGCGATTCTCAGCCCACGCCAGGGCCTGCGTCGCCACGATCAGGCCCTGGGCGAGAGCCAGGAGTTGCAGGTAGGCAGTGATGACCCCTTGATCCAACGGGCCATCACCTACTACCAAGCCGCCAGCTATGGCTTCAAACAACAACTGCTGGGCTGGAGGGCGCCCAAAGACGAGGCCCCGGTCCTAAGCGAACGCTAACCAAAACGTCCCGTACACGCGAGTGCGGGACTTCTTTCGGGGTTCACCATGAGTACCACCGCGCCGGCGTCCAAACCGCTCAATTTCTGGCTGTGCCTGGGTATCCCCGCCGGTGCGGCGCTCCTGATGCTGTTGCTGGAGCTGACCTCGCTGGACATGGACCTCGCCAAGCGCTTCTACAACGCCGCAGATGGGGGCTTCGTCGGACGCTACAGTTTCTTCCTCGAAGACATCCTCCACGACCGCGCCAAACAATTGGTCATCTTGTTTTCAGTGCTGGCCATCGCGGGATTTGTCGGCACCTTTATCCTGCAACGGCTCAAGCCCTACCGCCGGGAGTTGGGCTGCCTGGTCCTGTCCCTGGGACTGGCCACCGCATTCGTCTCACCGTTGAAAACCATCACCGCCGTGCAGTGCCCGTGGAGCCTGAAGGAATTCGGCGGGACCGAAACCTACAGCGAACTGCTCAGCCCGCGCCCATCCACCGATAAACCCGGACGCTGCTGGCCAGGCGGGCATGCGGCCACCGGGTTTGCCTTGTTCGCCTGGTTCTTTGCCCTGCGTGATCGCAGGCCGCGGATGGCGCGCAAGGCGTTCATCTTTGCCGTCGCCTTGGGCAGCGTCTTTTCGATCAGCCGCATGCTGCAAGGGGCGCACTTCTTTTCCCATAACGTGTGGACCGCGATTTTCTGTTGGCTGATCTGCCTGGGGCTGTATTGCCTCCTGCTCTACCGCCCCGCCATCGCTGAAGCACGGTAAATACCCGGACAAGTCACCGGCCACTTTCCACCGAACATAAAAAACCCCGCCTGCATCGCTGCAGGCGGGGTTTTTCAGTCGCCGGGTAAGGCTGGCTTACATCATGCCGCCCATGCCACCCATGCCGCCCATGTCTGGCATACCGCCGCCAGCCGAGCCTTCTTTCTTCGGTGCTTCCGCAACAGCCGCTTCGGTGGTCAGGATCAGACCGCCGATGGAGGAAGCTGCTTGCAGCGCCGAACGGGTCACCTTGGTAGGGTCCAGGATGCCCATTTCGATCATGTCGCCGTATTCGCTGGTTGCCGCGTTGTAACCGAAGTTACCTTTGCCGTTCTTGACAGCGTTGACCACGACGCTTGGCTCGTCGCCGCTGTTGGCAGCGATCTGACGCAGCGGCGCTTCAACAGCGCGACGCAGTACAGCGATCCCCACGTCCTGATCGGCGTTGTCGCCTTTCAGGTCCAGGATGGCTTCCAGTGCGCGGATCAGTGCAACACCACCGCCAGGTACCACGCCTTCTTCAACGGCTGCGCGGGTTGCGTGCAGGGCGTCTTCAACGCGGGCTTTCTTCTCTTTCATTTCAACTTCGGAACCAGCGCCAACCTTGATCACTGCAACGCCGCCGGACAGCTTGGCCAGGCGCTCTTGCAGTTTTTCACGGTCGTAGTCGGAGGAAGTTTCGGCAACCTGGGCGCGGATCTGAGTGATACGCGACTGGATGTCCTGGTCTACGCCAGCACCGTCAACGATGATGGTGTTTTCCTTGGAGATGGTCACACGCTTGGCGCTGCCCAGGTTTTCCAGGGTGGCGCTTTCCAGGCTCAGGCCGATCTCTTCGGAGATAACGGTACCGCCGGTCAGAACGGCGATGTCCTGCAGCATGGCCTTGCGACGGTCGCCGAAGCCTGGAGCCTTGACGGCTGCGACTTTGACGATGCCACGCATGTTGTTCACGACCAGGGTCGCCAGGGCTTCGCCTTCAACGTCTTCGGAAACGATCAGCAGTGGGCGGCCGGCTTTGGCAACGGCTTCCAGCACTGGCAGCATTTCGCGGATGTTGGAGATTTTCTTGTCGACCAGCAGGATCAGCGGGCTTTCCAGCTCGGCAACCATGGTTTCTGGCTTGTTGACGAAGTACGGGGACAGGTAGCCACGGTCGAACTGCATGCCTTCTACAACCGACAGTTCGTTTTCCAGGCCAGTGCCTTCTTCAACGGTGATCACGCCTTCTTTACCGACTTTTTCCATGGCTTCGGCAATGATGTCGCCGATGGAGCCGTCGGAGTTGGCGGAGATGGTGCCTACCTGAGCGATTGCCTTGGTGTCAGCGCATGGCTTGGACAGGTTTTTCAGCTCTTTGACGATGGCGATGGTCGCCTTGTCGATACCGCGCTTGAGGTCCATCGGGTTCATGCCGGCAGCGACGGCCTTCAGGCCTTCGTTGACGATCGACTGAGCCAGGACGGTAGCGGTGGTGGTGCCGTCGCCGGCGTCATCGTTGGCACGGGAGGCAACGTCTTTGACCAGCTGCGCGCCCATGTTCTCGAAACGGTCTTCCAGTTCGATTTCTTTGGCTACGGAAACGCCGTCCTTGGTGATGGTCGGAGCGCCGAAGCTCTTTTCGATGATCACGTTACGGCCTTTCGGGCCCAGGGTCGCTTTTACTGCGTCAGCCAGGACGTTGACACCGGTGAGCATTTTCTTACGGGCGGAGTCGCCGAATTTAACTTCTTTAGCAGCCATGATCGATATTCCTTAAATACTTTGTAGTAACGGGAAAATGAGCGGGGAAGATCAGTCTTCCAGTACAGCGAGAATTTCGTTCTCAGCCATTACCAGCAGGTCATCGCCGTCAACTTTCACAGTGTTGCTGCCGGAGTAAGGGCCGAAAACAACCTTGTCACCCACTTTCACGGCCAGCGCGCGCACATCACCGTTATCCAGAGTCTTGCCTGGGCCTGCAGCGATGATCACACCGTGGTTGGCTTTTTCAGCAGCCGAACCTGGCAGAACGATCCCGCCAGCGGTTTTCTTTTCTTCTTCGCTGCGACGGATGACGACGCGGTCGTGCAGAGGACGAAGCTTGCTCATTGTCGATCTCTCCTAATTGTGATTTTCATCGGCCGGTATCAATTCCGGCGGGTTAAATTCCGGCGGTGCCGGTCGCGGCTCGCTGGGCAAGTCGCGGAAGTCTGTCTGATGTCACCACCAGAAACCTTGCGGTGACCGTTACATAAGGGCGTATATGCTTATTACAAGGGGCCGCAGATGAAATTTTTTGAGCCTGGGGCCGGGTGAATGCAACACGGCACCCAAGGGTGCCGTGCCAGTGAAGCGGTTAGTGACTGTCGCGGTGTTCGAACTCGCCTTCGATCACATTGCCTTCACGCCCCAGCGGCCGGCGCGGTGCCGGGCCGCCACGGGGTTGCAGGTCATCGGCGAATGCACGCTGGCGAATCGCTGCTTCTTCGGCACGCTGGCGTATCTTGCCGGCCAGCAGCTTGCGGGTGAACGGCAGCAACATGATCAGGCCGACCACGTCACTGATGAAGCCCGGCAGGATCAACAGCCCGCCCGCCAAAGCCATCATCAGGCCTTCAAGCATGGTCTGGGCCGGCAATTCACCGCGATTCAGGCTTTCACGGGCACGCAGCGCCGTGGCCAGGCCGGCGATACGCAGCACCAGGACGCCGAGCATCGAGCCGAGAATGATCAGCAACAGGGCCGGGAAAAACCCGATCGCGCTGCTGACTTGAACGAATACGAACAGCTCCAGCACCGGGAACAGCAGAAAGAGCAATAAAAAAGGGCGCATCAAATGGTTCCTCAACGCAAGAATGCCTTGCCAGTGCACCTTAGATGACGTCGCCGTTTCGTGAATTCAAGCATCGACGCTGGCTTTTTTCGGCCAGGCTGCGGCGTGAGCCAATGAAACCAGGGCCTCGCGTACTTGTGTCGGCGTGTTGCAAGGCGTTGCAAAGGGTAGCCAGTGCAGTGACTGACCGATGCGCAGGTGCATGCCTTCGCTGTCGATGCCAGCCAGTTGCGCGGGTTCGTGGGTGGGCAAGCCGGTCAAGGCGACGTAATGGGCGATAGCCTTGGCGTGGTCGCTGTTCATGTGTTCGACCATGCTGCGCTCGGTCGCGCCCGCGAACGGGTTGGCCAGGGTCAACTGGTCGATCCAATGAATCGCGCCGAAACCGCCTATATAACGGTGGCGTACCGGCTTGAGCACCCAGAAGTCGAAGTCGTGGGCCTTGTGGTAATTGGCCGACTCGGGGAAGTAGCGATAGTAACGCTCGGCCGCCGCCTCGATGGCTGCGCCCTCCTCCAGTTTCTCGGCTTCGGCCAGGTAAGTCAGGCGTCCCACCGCCTGCACATCATCCGCTTCGCGCTCGCCCACCAGCAGCGAGCACTTGGGATCTTTTTGCAGGTTATGGGTGTGCTGGGCGATACGGCTGATCAGGATCAGCGGGCGGCCCTGCTCATCCAGGCAGTAAGGCGCGACCGAACCGAACGGAAAACCGGGCATAGCCTTGGACAATGTGGAGAGGGCCCCACGGTATTCCTTGAGCAACAGCTCTCGGGCGTTCTTGGCAACCTGTGCGCTCAACGTATGACTCCTCGGGTATTCGACGGCCCATAGGCTATGGGAATGGATCTCGATGCAAGGTAATCAATATCGGCGAAGGTTGCCAAGCGGGTTTTACAGCCCGCTTACCAGGCGACACCGAACCCTGCGGTGTAGCGGGTCTTGCTCAGGCTGCTTTCCGAGTCGCCGCTGACAATGTCGCGCTCGGCCTTGAGATTGAGGGACGCCCACTCGGTGACTTTGTAGCGCAAGCCCATTTGCGCATCCAGGGAGTAATCGACCGGCCCGTCGATGGGCCGCCCCAGCTCGCCGCTGGTGAAGAATTCGACGGTCTTGCCCACCAGGTAGCGGTTGTAGTCCCACTTCATGGCCAGCGAGTAGAAATGATCCTTGCCACCGTCGGCATATTCATAGTCGGTGCGGTTGACCAGCGAACCGAGGGAGAACGCCCCCAACTCGTCATCCCAGAACTGGTAGCCCGGGCCGGTACCGACGGTGCGTTGACGGGCCAGGTCTTCAACCTTGTCGCGCTTGTAGGTCAGGCGCCCCTGCCAGAACCAATGCTCAGTGATAAAGCGGTCCAGGTCATATTCCAGGGCCCAGTTGTCGGTGGTGGTCACGTCGTCCTGGAATTCGCGGTTGTATTCGCCCTGCCCGGTATGGCGCCATTGGCCATGCCGCGCAGTGGTCTTGAAGTCGATGTCGTAGTCGTTGGTGTCTTTTTCGGCACGCTTGTAGTCCAGCGCCAGATCGACATTGCCCTTCCACACCAGGTCTTCGACCAGCGGCTTGGGCTTGATGATCTGCTGGATGCTCGCCAGCTCGACGGTCTTGGGCGCCTCGCCATTGGCCAGCACCACCTTGCCATCCTCCGCCGCTTTCAGCGACTTGGCCTTCTCGCCAGTATAGGCATCCTGCTTGACCAGCAACTCCTGATCGCTTTCCAGGGTTTTCACCTGCTTCCAGTCCACCGGGATCGCCCCTGCGTAGTCAGTCTGGATCAGCAACTTGCCACCGTCGAAGACTTTGATCTTGCCGGTCAGGCGATCACCGTTCTTCAACCAGACGGTATCGGCCAGCAAGGGCGTGGAAGCGCTGAGAACAGCGAGGCACAGCAGGGTTCTGGACAACATAAGCAGATAGGGAGCTCAAGATTGGCGAAAAAGGGCGATTATCGTGTTAGATAGCTAAGACTGACTCACGGATTAATAGTGAGTTCAATTCTCATCAGCACGCTCGCACGTCTTTCTTTCAGATAGACCGTCAATCCGAAAGGATAGGTACGCCATGAATCACCCTGCCGATACTCCGCAAAGCCCCGCCGAGATGCGCCGCACCGCGCTGTACCTGACGCTGGCGCAAGTGCCTGCTGGCTGCGTGGTGAGTTACGGCGAGCTGGCCCACCTTGCTGGCCTCGGACGCGCAGCCCGCTGGGTGGGACGCACCCTCAGCCAGCTTCCCGAGGACACCCGGCTGCCCTGGCATCGGGTGCTGGGTGCCGGCGGTCGGATAAGTCTGCCGGCCGGCAGCGCCTCGGGAGACGAACAACGCGCGCGTTTGCGTGAAGAAGGCGTCACGGTCCGCAACAATCGTGTGGATATTCAGCGCCATGGCTGGCGCCCGGTAGAGCACAGCGGTTAGAGTGCGCGCTTTGTTTCCGTGAATCTGAGGCAGACTCCAGCCCATGCCCCGTAAAACCTGGCGCGCCGCGCTCGCCGCCTATGCCAGCCCCTCGACGTTAGTGCTGTTGTTGCTCGGCTTTGCCGCCGGCTTGCCTTACATGTTGGTGTTCTCGACGCTTTCGGTGTGGTTGCGCGAGGCCGGTGTGGCCCGCGAGACCATCGGCTATGCGAGCCTGATCGGCCTGGCCTATGCCTTCAAATGGGTATGGTCGCCGCTGCTCGACCAATGGCGCCTGCCGCTGCTCGGCAAACTCGGACGTCGTCGTTCCTGGCTGGTCCTTGCCCAATCGCTGGTGATCCTCGGATTGATCGGCATGGGTTTCTGCGACCCGCAAAAACATTTGTCCTGGCTGATCGCCATTGCCGTCATCGTGGCGTTCGCGTCCGCCACCCAGGACATCGCGGTCGACGCCTATCGCCTGGAGATCGCCGACGACAGCCGCCAGGCCGCCCTGGCCGCCAGCTATATGTCCGGCTATCGCATCGCGGCCCTGCTGGCCACGGCGGGCGCACTGTTTTTTGCCGAAGGCTTCGGCTCCACCGGCTTCAGCTATAAACACACGGCGTGGACCGGCACCTATGTGCTGTTCGGCGTGCTGATGATCCCGGCGCTGCTGACCACCCTGTTCATGCGCGAACCGAACGTGCCGCTGCGCACCCAGTTGCAGGCGGGGCGCTACAGCTTCGTGCACCAACTCGTGTCGGTGTTCGTGTTGATCATATTGCTGGTGTCCGTGCCGGCCATGTTCACCCAGTTGTACAACACCGATTTTGCCAGCGTGCTGTTCCAGGGCAGAAGCCTGTGGGACCTGCTGATGGAAGACCGCGCCTTCCTGCGCGCCATCCTCTATATCACCCTCTCCGCCCTGTGCCTCTCGACCATGGGCCGCCGTGGCCTGGCGCCGGTGCTGACGCCGGTCAACGACTTTATCCTGCGCTATCGCTGGCAGGCGCTGCTGCTGCTGGGGCTGATCGCCACCTATCGCATGTCCGATACGGTGATGGGCGTGATGGCGAACGTGTTCTATATCGACCAGGGCTTTACCAAGGACCAGATCGCCGGGGTCAGCAAGATCTTCGGCCTGATCATGACCCTGATCGGCGCCGGCATGGGCGGCCTGCTGATCGTGCGGTTCGGTATCCTGCCGATCCTGTTCATCGGCGGCGTGGCGTCGGCCGCCACCAACCTGCTGTTCGTGATGCTCGCCGACATGGGCCCGGACCTGCAGATGCTGATCTTCACCATCTCCCTGGACAACTTCAGCTCGGGCCTGGCCACGTCGGCGTTCGTGGCCTACCTGTCGAGCCTGACCAACCTGAAGTTCTCCGCCACCCAATATGCGCTGCTCAGCTCGATCATGCTGCTGCTGCCCCGTCTGATCGGCGGGTACTCAGGGGTGATGGTGGAGAAGTTCGGGTATCACAATTTCTTCCTGATCACCTGTGTACTGGGTGTGCCCACGCTGCTGCTGATCGCGTTGCATTGGTTCCAGGAAAATCGGCGGATACGCCTGAGCCCGCCCGAAGAAGACTGACACACCGGTTCCTACGGGCACATGTCAGCCGCGATCCTGTACGCGAGCAATTTGCGCCCGTACAATCCCAAGTCACTTCAAGTCCAAGCAACCGACAACGGCCTACCATGCGTACCAGTCAATATTTGCTCGCCACACTGAAAGAAACGCCTTCCGACGCGGTTGTGATCAGCCATCAGCTGATGCTGCGCGCCGGTATGATCCGCAAGCTGGCTTCCGGCCTGTACACCTGGCTGCCCATGGGCCTGAAGGTGATGCGCAAGGTCGAAGCCATCGTTCGCGAAGAAATGAACGCTGCCGGTTCCCTGGAAGTCTTGATGCCGAGCACCCAACCGGCCGAGCTCTGGCAGGAATCCGGGCGCTGGGAAGAATACGGTCCTGAATTGCTGCGCTTCAAGGACCGTCATGGCCGCGACTTCTGCGCTGGCCCGACCCACGAAGAAGTGATCACCGACCTGATGCGCAACGAGTTGAGCAGCTATAAACAGCTGCCCCTCAACCTGTATCAGATCCAGACCAAGTTCCGTGATGAAATCCGCCCACGCTTCGGCTTGATGCGCGGCCGCGAGTTCATCATGAAGGATGCGTATTCGTTCCACGCCGACCAGGCGTCCCTGCAGGTCACCTACGACCGCATGCATGCTGCCTACTGCAACGTGTTCACGCGCCTGGGCCTGAAGTTCCGCCCGGTTGAGGCGGACAACGGTTCCATCGGCGGCGCCGGCTCCCACGAGTTCCACGTACTGGCCGAGTCCGGTGAAGACGATATCGTGTTCAGCAACGGTTCCGACTACGCGGCGAACATCGAGAAAGCCGAAGCCGTGCCACGGGAAACCTCCCGCCCAGCCCCGGCTGAAGCGCTGCGCCTGGTGGACACCCCGCAGACCAAGACCATCGCGGCCCTGGTGGAAAAATTCAATCTGCCGATTGAAAAGACCATCAAGACCCTGATCGTTCACGCCGAGGAAGCCGGCAAGCTGATCGCCCTGGTGATCCGTGGCGACCACGAACTCAACGAAATCAAGGCTGCCCAGCAACCGGGCGTAGCCAGCCCGCTGGTCATGGCCTCCGATGCCGAACTGCGCGACGCCATTGGCGCCGGTGCCGGTTCCCTCGGCCCGCTGAACCTGCCGTTGCCGATCATCATCGACCGCTCGGTCGAGCTGATGAGCGACTTCGCTATCGGCGCGAACATCGACGACAAGCACTACTTCGGCGTGAACTGGGAACGCGACCTGCCAGTACCGACCGTGGCCGACCTGCGTAACGTGGTCGCCGGTGACCCAAGCCCGGATGGCAAGGGCACCCTGGAAATCAAGCGCGGCATCGAAGTCGGGCACATCTTCCAGCTGGGCAACAAGTACAGCAAGGCGATGAAGTGCGAAGTGCTGGGCGAAAACGGCAAGCCGATCACCCTGGAAATGGGTTGCTACGGCATTGGCGTCTCCCGCGTGGTTGCCGCTGCCATCGAGCAGAACAACGACGAGAAAGGCATTATCTGGAGTGACGCCCTGGCGCCGTTCCAGGTGGCCCTGGTGCCGCTGCGCTATGAAACCGAGCAAGTCCGTGAAGCCACCGACAAACTGTATGCCGAACTGACGGCCGCCGGTTTTGAAGTGCTGCTGGATGACCGCGACAAGAAAACCAGCCCCGGCATCAAGTTCGCCGACATGGAGCTGATTGGCATCCCCCACCGGATCGTGGTCAGTGACCGTGGCCTGGCCGATGGCAATCTGGAATACAAGAGCCGGACCGAAGCCGAAGCCCAACCGTTGCCGGTGGCTGACGTGCTGTCTTTCCTTCAGGCGCGTATTCGTCGCTGAAAACCAGATCAAGAGAAGTCATGTTCAAGCGAAACACCAGAGCCCTGGGGGGCGCCGCCTTGTGCGGCGCCCTGCTGGTCAGCGGCTGCGCCAACCAGATGTCGCAACGCAGTGAGCACGAGGAGCGGGTCGAGCGTAAATTGCTCGACCACAGCCTGCAGATCGATGTCGGCGAACCCAAAGTGCTGGAACTGCCGCAACGCCGGGTTCGCATTCACGAGCAGAAGACCTTCGAGGTCACCGAATTCGAAGTCACCCGTCGTTACGATCGCTACACCCCCTACCAACCCTGGCGCAAACTCTACGAAATGCCCTTGGGCGCGGTCGCCCTGGTGGCCGGCGCGGGCGCCAACGTGGCGAATGTCTTCGCCCTCGGCAACCTGCCGACCAGCATGACCCACGACTGGCTGATCTACGGCATCGACGGCCTCAACCCGTTCATGAACGTACAATCCCATGGCCGTGCGCAACAGAACCTGGCGGGTATCGATGAAGTCCAGCGCGACAAGCGTGTGGAGTATTCGAGCCTGCCCTGGAGCGAACGCCCGGTACAGGTGACGGCCGGCAAGCAGACCCATGAGCTGACCACCGACCGCAACGGTGTACTGCGCTTGAACCTGTTGGACAGCCCGTTCGCCGAGCAGGACCTGAATCGTGTCACAACCTTGAAGATCAGCGTGGAAGATGGCCAGGACGATGCCCACTCGGACTCGACCCTGGCGATCAGCAACACCCTGCGCGGCAAGTTGCTCGAAGCCCACAGCCTGATCTACGACGATCTGGAAGACGATGAAGTCAACCAGTGGGTGCACCGGGTCAAGCGCCTGTCGGAACTGGGCCTGGAGGAAGAAGCCAGCGAACTGGAACAAAGCCTGATTGAACTGACCCGTAATGATCCAGAGTTGCAGCAGGAATTCCTGCAAGCGCTGACCAAGGATGCGGGACGACTCGTCGCGGATCCTGGCGCACGCTGAGCCCTCGAAAACGCTGTAGATCCAAATGCGGGAGGGACTTGCTCCCTCCCGCATCTGGTTTGCGGGTTCTACCAGGAGAACTCGAGCTGTTCATTGCCACCACTCAGGTCGAGCAACCGCACCCCAATCCCCAGCAACCGCACCGGTTTGCCGCCGCGATTGAACGCCTGGGTCAGCAGCTGTTGATAACTCTCCAGGTCCCGCCCCGCCCCCGCCTGCTCCAGCGTTGTCTGGGTAAAGTCATGAAACTTCACTTTGACGAAGGGTTTGCCCGCGCGATAACTGCTGTCGATACGCGCCATGCGCCCGGCCAGGGTTTCCATCAGTTCGGGCAGTTTCGCCAGGCAACTTGAGAGATCAGGCAGATCCACATCGTAAGTATTTTCCACACTGATGGATTGGCGCCGGTTGTCGTTCTGCACCGCGCGATCATCAATCCCACGGGCCAGGCTCCACAGCCGCTCACCAAAACTGCCGAATTCACGCACCAGCGCCAACTTGTTCCACTCGCGCAACTGCAGGCAGTCCTCGATGCCCAGGCGCGCCAGTTTGTCGGCCGTGACCTTGCCCACCCCGTGCAACTTGCTCACGCGCAATTGGGAGACAAAGTCCTCGACCTGGTCCGGTGTGATCACAAACAAGCCATTGGGCTTTTTCCAGTCACTGGCGATCTTGGCCAGGAATTTGTTCGGGGCCACGCCTGCCGACACGGTGATATGCAGTTGATTGGAGACCCGGCGCCGGATGTCCTGGGCGATGCGCGTGGCACTGCCGCCAAAGTGCGGGCTGTCGGACACGTCCAGGTAGGCTTCATCCAGCGACAGCGGCTCGATCAGGTCGGTGTAGTCGCGAAAAATCGTCTGGATTTCTTTCGATGCTTCTTTATAGGCATCCATGCGCGGCTTGACGATGGTCAGGTCCGGACACAGCTTCAGGGCATGGCGCGATGACATGGCCGAACGCACGCCATAGGCCCGCGCTTCGTAATTGCAGGTGGCGATGACTCCGCGTCGATCCGCCGAGCCGCCGACGGCCAGTGGCTTTTGCGCCAGGCTCGGGTCATCGCGCATCTCGATGGCGGCGTAGAAGCAATCACAGTCGACGTGGATGATTTTGCGCTGCGTCATAGATAAGAAGGCAGTTCAACGGGTGGCCAGTATCGCATCCACCCCTGTATATAGCACCAGTAGTTTGAATCTTCCCTCTGAGCGGTAGGAAAATTCTCAGATGAATTTATTTTTTCAATCGAATTTAGCCTCCCAATAGAGCTGAAAGCCTCGGCCAGACTGGCTCCCAGAGCTTTCAAGCGCGGTCTTGGAGAGCTAACCGATTGAACCACAAGCGCTTTTCTTCCGGTCACAGGTTGACACACCAGCGTTCCTCTGTAGAATGCCGACACACAGACGCGGGATGGAGCAGTCTGGTAGCTCGTCGGGCTCATAACCCGAAGGTCGTCGGTTCAAATCCGGCTCCCGCAACCAACACAAACGAAAACACCGCCTCGACCTAACCGTCGAGGCGGTGTTTTTGTTTGTGTCGGTTTTAACGATTGGCGACTGAGGGCAAGGGCCGCGCGCGGCTCCAACTCGATTGCTTGATAAAGATCAACGTTATGCACTGCACTCGATTGGTAGCATTTACCGAGATGGGCGAACACCGGTATTCGCCAGACACGGTCGATGAAATAACGTGATCTCGCTTCCGTCTCGCGCTACCACAGCGCCACGCCCCTGCCCCAGTCAACGCTTAACGTCCCACCCACGCTCAAGGATCGGATCATGACGCCCATCCCGAGTACCGATGCAACGTGGTCTTGGCGGCGCGCCGCAAGAATTCTTCTGATCCTTGCCATAGTGTTGGCCGCCGGTACCGGCGGCGCCTGGTATTGGTGGCATAGCCAGCAAGGCAAGCTGCCCCAGGGGCTGGTATCAGGCAACGGCCGTATCGAATCCGACCAAATCGACATCGCCGCGAAGTCCGCCGGACGCGTGCGCGAGGTGCTGGCCCGGGAAGGCGATCTCGTCACCGAAGGCCAGGTGCTCGCCCGCCTCGATACCACGGAGTTGCAAGCGCAACGCGCCAAATATGCCGCCGACGTGGCGTCCGAGGAGGCCTCGATGCTCGAGGCAAAGGCAACCGTCGTGCAACGCCAGGCGGAACTGACCCTCAAGGAAGCAAAGCTTCGCCGCGCCCTCAAGTTGATCGTGACCGGAGCGATCAGTGAGGACAACCGCGACGAGGCTCTGGGCGAACGCGATTCTGCCCGCGCCGTGCTCGAAGCCGCACAGAAGACCGTGACCGCACGCGAGCGCTCGGTCGTGGCCGCGCAAGCCCTGGTCAATCAGACCGACGCCCAGATCGTCGATACCATTCTTTTGGCGCCGGTGCAGGGCCGCGTGCTCTATCGTCTCGCCAACCCAGGAGAAGTGGTTGCGGCAGGCGGAAAGGTGCTGACGATCATCGACCTGTCAGAGATCTACATGGAGATCTATCTCCCCTCCGAACAGGCCATGCGCGTGACGATTGGGTCGGCCGCACGAATTGTCTTCGACGGTGCCGACTTCGCCGTCCCGGCCAAAGTGAGTTTCGTCTCGCCCGACGCTCAGTTCACGCCCAAACAGGTCGAAACCCGCAGCGAGCGCGACAAGCTCATGTTCCGGATCAAGCTGCGCATTCCGCCGAGCCTCATCGCGCGCCATCTCAACCAAGTGAAAACCGGGACCCGCGGCATCGGCTATGTGCGCCTCGATCCGAACCCGCCAGATTGGCCGGATAACCTGCAAAAACGCGTTGAGGGCGACCCTGCCGATGCCGAGGACTGACCATGGTGACTCGCGCGCCGCTGATCGCCGAGGTGTCCAACGCAACCCATCTGTATGGCAAGGTCCGAGCGCTCGACGCTGTATCGCTCGCACTGCCGAGCGGCCAGATGACGGGCATCATCGGCCCTGACGCTGCGGGAAAGTCCACGCTGCTCGGCCTGATCGCCGGAGCACGAAAGATACAGGCCGGATCGGTCACGGTCCTCGGCGGTAGCATGGACAATGCCCGGCATCGGCGCTCCGTGTGCACGCGCATTGCCTATATGCCGCAAGGACTCGGCAAAAATCTCTATCAGGAGATCAGCGTCCGCGAGAACCTGGCCTTCTTCGCGACCCTCTTCGGTCTGTCCGCATCGGAACGCGACGCACGCACACAGCGCCTGGCGGCCGCCATCGGTTTGCTGCCCTTTCTCGACCGGCCTGCCGGAAAGCTGTCGGGCGGCATGAAGCAAAAACTCGGGTTGTGCTGCGCACTCATCCACGACCCCGACCTGCTCATTCTCGATGAACCGACGACCGGCGTGGATCCGCTGTCGCGCCGACAGTTCTGGGATCTGATTGGCGACTTGCGGCGCGAGCGTCCGACCATGAGCGTGGTCATTTCCACCGCCTATATGGATGAGGCGGGCCAATGCGATTGGCTTATCGCGATGGATCACGCACGCGTGCTGGCCTGCGGCACCGCGGACGAGCTGCGCGCAAAGACGGGCCAACAAGACATGGAAGCAGTGTTCGCCGCCCTGCAACCGGGACAGAAATCGGCACCGCCGCGGCTGGTCATTGCGCCACGCCAGCCAGGCACAGAGGCGCCGGTGATTGTCGCAAGGAACCTGACCCGCCGTTTCGGCAGCTTTACTGCGGTCGATCGCGTCAGCTTCGCCATCGAACGCGGGGAAATCTTCGGCTTCCTCGGTTCGAACGGCAGCGGCAAGACCACGACCATGAAGATGCTGACCGGGTTGCTGGCGCCCAGCGAGGGAGAGGCCGACGTCTGCGGAAAGCCGGTCGATGCCAACGACCTGTCGGTCCGCCGGCGCGTGGGTTTCATGTCGCAATCGTTCTCGCTCTATGGCGAACTGACCGTGCGGCAGAACCTGCGTCTGCATGCGCGGCTTTTTCATCTGGCCGCGGACCGCGCTGACGAACGTATCGCCCAGCTCATGATCGATGTCGGCCTTGTCGACTACGCCGACACCGAAGCGAGTTCGCTGCCGCTCGGTGTGCGGCAGCGTCTCTCGCTGGCCGTGGGGATCGTGCACGATCCCGAGTTGCTGATCCTCGACGAGCCCACGTCAGGCGTCGACCCGTTGGCGCGCGATGAGTTCTGGCGTTTGCTCGGCGATCTCTCACGCTCCCGTAACGTCACGATCTTCGTCTCCACGCATTTCATGAGCGAGGCCATGCGCTGCGACCGCATCTCCTTGATGCATGCCGGTCGCGTCCTCGTCTGCGACACACCGCAGAACGTCATCGCGTCCAAGGGCAGCACAAATCTCGAAGAGGCGTTCATCGCCTATATCGAAGACGCCGAACCGTCTTCGCCCGCGCCCCCTGCGGCAGCGATCACTATGCAGACACAGCCGGATGGAGTGGCCTTGTCGTCCAGGCGCTGGGCCTTCATGCCGCTGCGCCGCCTCCTGGCCTTTGCCAAGTGCGAGACGTTGTCGCTGATGCGCGATCCGGTGCGGCTTGCCTTCGCCTTTCTCGGCTCGTTCATCATGCTGTTGATCTTCGGCTTCGGTGTTTCCAGCGATGTGACCAACCTCACCTATGCGGCGTTCGACCACGACGAGACGCCGGAGAGCAGAGACTATCTGGCCAATTTCTCGAGTTCTCGCTATTTCACTGAAAAGGCGCCGCTCCACAGCGTGGAAGAAATGCAGCGACGCCTGAAGTCGAACGACATCACGCTGGCGATCGAAATCCCACCCGGCTTCGGACGCTTGGTAAAGCGCGGTGCGGATTGGCAGGTATCGGCCTGGATCGACGGCGCCAACACCTCGCGCGCCGCCACCATCGAGGGTTACGTGCAGTCGGCGCACAATCTCTTCTCCGAACAGAGAACGCGGCAGTCCAGCGCCGCAACGAGCACGAAACCGACGACCAGCATCGTGATCCGCAACCGTTACAACCCAACCGCCGAGAGCATCTACGCGATCGGGCCTGCGGTGCCGGCGATGCTGCTGATGATGTTTCTTGCCATCCTGACCGCTGTCAGCGTCGCCCGCGAAAAGGAGATCGGCACGATCACGAACTTCTACGCCACCCCCACCACGCGCCTGGAGTTCCTGATCGGCAAGCAACTGCCCTACATCGGTGTCGGCATGATCAATTTTTTCATCATGACCACGACTGTGCTGCTCCTCTTCGATGTCCCGCTGAAGGGTGACGGTCTCACGCTGACCCTGGGCGCGCTTTTCTATGTGGCGGCGGCCACCGGCTACGGGCTGTTCATCTCGACCTTCACGTCGAGCCAGGTCGCAGCGGTGTTCGCCGGAGCGGTGCTGTCGATGCTACCGACCATGCAGTTCTCCGGCATGATGCAGCCCGTTTCGACGCTGGAGGGCGGCGCACGCTTCATGGGGTACCTGTGGCCGACGAGCTACTACCTGCATATGAGTGTCGGCGCGTTCACCAAGGGACTTGGCTTCACCGACATGGCGACCGATCTGCTGGCGCTGACCCTGTTCGGTCCGGCCTTCCTGTTGCTGTCGGCGTTGCTCTTGCGCAAACAGGAGAAATAAGGTGAACAGCCTCGCCAACATATTCTGGCTCGGTATCAAGGATCTGCGGGCCCTGTCGAAGGACTTGATGATGATCCTCTTCATCTTCTATTCCTTCGGCATCAGCATCTATATGCAATCGACCGGCGCCGGCGAGACCGTCCACAATGCCTCCGTGGCGATCGTCGACGAGGACAATTCCGCCCTCTCGCGATCGATCGCCGGGCTTTTTTATCCCCCATACTTCCAGGCGGCCAAAATGATCAGCGCCGCCGATATCGATCGCACCATGGACAAGGGTCTGTACACCCTTGTCGTCGTCATTCCTCCACGCTTTGAAGCGGATGTACGCAAGGGACGCGATATCGAGGTTCAGGTCAACGCAGACGCCACCGCCGTCCAGCAGGCGTCCTTGGGTGGGGGCTATATCCAGAACATGGTGACCGACGAGGTCACGCGCTACCGCCAGCAAATGCAGCGAACCGCCGGGCTCTCGTCCGATCTCGTCATCCGCCGCGCGTTCAATCCCAACGGCACACAATCCTGGTTCCGCGCGGTCGTCGGCCTTGCCGATCAGCTGTCGATGCTGATCATTATCCTGACCGGCGCGGCGCTGTTGCGCGAGCGCGAGCACGGTACGATTGAACACCTGCTGGTGATGCCGCTGACCGCCTTCGAGATTGCGCTCGCCAAAGTCTGGTCGAGCGGGCTGGTGATCATGATCGGTTTCATCTGTTCTCTTCTATTCGTGGTCCAGGGCGTCCTCGACGTGCCGATTGCCGGTTCGCGCGGTGTGCTGCTGCTCGGCACCCTCATCTACATCTTCGCCACGGCGGCGATCGGCATCTTCCTCGGCACCCTCGCCCGCACCATGGCGCAATTTGCCCTGCTGATGATGATGGCCGTGATGCCGATGATGATGCTGTCGGGCGGCATGTCGCCCATCGAGAGCCAGCCGCAATGGGTCCAGTACGTGACGTGGTTTTTCCCGTCGCGGCACTATGTGGGCTTCATGCAGGCGATCGTGTATCGCGGCGCGGGCCTCGACATCGTCTGGAAAGAGTTCGTGACGGTCCTGGTGATGGGCGTGACCTTTCTGGTGATGAGCTTGCTGCTGTTCCGCCAGTCCGTTGCGACCTTGCGGTAAGGCATTTTTGCGACCGCAGGTTTTCGCCTTGGACGATTGTCCGACAAAAAACCTTTTCCTTGCGTGCACTTACCGCACATCGTCGCAATCCAGCGGCTAATTCACACTTATTTGCCCCATTGGCCCATTAACGGTTGACAGCCTGCCGCTTGGCTGTAGAATGCCGCCCACAGACGCGGGATGGAGCAGTCTGGTAGCTCGTCGGGCTCATAACCCGAAGGTCGTCGGTTCAAATCCGGCTCCCGCAACCAAACATCAAAAAAGGCTGCTCGAAAGAGTGGCCTTTTTTGTATCTGATAAAAAAGTTCTTCTGAAACAATGGCATGGCATCTTTCATGAAACCGTACGGGTTTTATAGAGTCCATGTCATTGCACGCTATGCTTAATCCTCTACGACCAATGGCCGCAGTCGCCGACCCCGGTGATACGCGTTAATATTTGTAATTATTTTGTCCATAGGGATTGGTAACTTGGCTGGATACCTCCATCCTGTCGCGCACAATCCACGAGGTGATTGATGCGCGCCAACTCGTCTGAACCACAAGACACCGTCACAGCAGAACAACCGATCGCTCCCACCCGCTTGCGCTGGCTGGATCTGTTAAGCAAGTACCGCCAGCCCATCGGGCTGGCGGTTACGTTGCTGCTGTTTGCAATCGCCCTCGTCGCCTGCCGCCACCTGCTGCTCGAGCTGGACCTCTACGCCCTCCATGACTCGATCCTGGAAGTGCCCAAGCCAGCGTTGCTCGGTGCATTTGCCGCTGCAGTCGCGGGTTTCGTCGTTCTGTTGGGCTATGAGTTTTCCGGCGCACGCTACGCCGGGGTGAAACTGCCCGCCAAGACCCTCGCCCTGGGTGGGTTCACCGCGTTCGCCATCGGCAACGCCATCGGCTTATCGATGCTCTCGGGCGGCTCGGTTCGCTACCGTTTATATGCACGCCATGGCCTCGGCGCTTCGGAAGTCGCGCACATGACCGTGTTCGCCAGCCTGGCCCTGGGCTGTGCCCTGCCACCGTTGGCGGCGCTAGCCACGCTGAGTAACCTGCCGGCAGCCTCGACCTACCTGCATCTCCCGCAAATGCTGCTCGGCGGTGTGGCCGGCGCCGTGCTGTTGCTGTCGGCGATGCTGTGCATCGGCATCTATCGCCGTCGCCTGCCGGAACAACCCTACCCGGACAACCTGATGGTCAAGGCCGGCCGTCGCACCCTGCGTCTGCCCGGTCGTCGCCTGACCTTCCTGCAGTTGATCATCACGGCCCTGGACGTCGCGGCGGCGGCCACGGTCCTTTATATGCTGTTGCCGGAAGCGCCGCCCTTCGGGCCGTTCCTGCTGGTGTACCTGTTGGCCCTGGCCGCTGGCGTGCTCAGCCATGTGCCCGGTGGCGTGGGTGTCTTCGAAGCCATCCTGCTCGCCGCCTTCGCCGACAAGCTGGGTGCCGCGCCATTGGCCGCCGCCCTGCTGCTGTATCGCATGATCTATGTGGTGCTGCCGCTGTTGATCGCCTGCGTGTTCCTGTTGATCAACGAAGCCCAACGCCTGTTCCAGACCCAGCAGAGCCTGCGGGTCGCCTCGGGCCTGGCGGCGCCGGTACTGGCCGTGCTGGTTTTTTTGTCCGGCGTGGTCCTGCTGTTTTCCGGCGCCACGCCAGAAATCGACTCACGCCTGGAAAACATCGGCTTTCTGATTCCCCACCGCCTGATTGATGCTTCGCACTTTGGCGCCAGCCTGATCGGCGTACTGTGCCTGCTGTTGGCCCAGGGCCTGCGTCGACGCTTGTCGGCGGCCTGGATGTTGACCATGGTGTTGCTGCTGGCCGGCGCCCTGTTGTCCCTGCTCAAGGGCTTCGACTGGGAAGAAGCCAGCCTGATGACCATGACCGCAGTGTTGCTGGCCATCTTCCGGCGCTCGTTCTATCGCGCCAGCCGCTTGACCGAACTGCCGTTCTCGCCGCTGTACCTGGTGGCCAGCGTCTGCGTGCTCGGGGCTTCGATCTGGCTGCTGCTGTTCGCCTATCAAGACGTCCCTTATAGCCATCAACTGTGGTGGCAGTTCACCCTCGACGCCAACGCCCCGCGCGGCCTGCGCTCGCTGCTGGGGCTGCGGTATTGCTGGTGATCGTGTCGCTGACCTGGCTGCTGCGTACCGCGCGCCCGGTGATTCACCTGCCAACGCCGGAAGAACTGGAACGCGCCACCAAGATCCTGATGGCCTCGTCGCAACCCGACGGCGGCCTGGCGCTCACCGGCGACAAGGCGCTGCTGTTCCACCCCAACGACGAAGCCTTCCTGATGTATGCCCGTCGCGGTCGCAGCCTGGTGGCCTTGTATGATCCGATCGGCCCGACCCAGCCCCGCGCCGAGATGATCTGGCAGTTCCGCGACCTGTGCGACATCCACCATGCGCGCCCGGTGTTCTATCAGGTGCGTGCGGAGAACCTGCCGTACTACATGGACATCGGCCTGACCGCGATCAAGCTGGGCGAAGAAGCCCGCGTCGACCTCAAACGCTTTGACCTGGAAGCCAAGGGCAAAGAGATGAAGGATTTGCGCTACACCTGGAACCGTGGCACCCGGGACGGCCTGTCCCTGGAAATCCACGAACCGGGCACCGCGCCGATGGACGAGCTCAAGGTCATTTCCGACGCCTGGCTGACCGGCAAGAATGTGCGCGAGAAGGGCTTTTCCCTGGGCCGCTTCAGCAACGACTACCTCAGGCACTTCCGTATCGCGATCGTTCGCTTCGAAGGGCACCCGGTGGCCTTCGCCAACCTGCTTGAAACCTACAACCACGACCTGGCCAGCCTCGACCTGATGCGCGCCCACCCCGATGCGCCCAAGCTGACCATGGAGTTCATGATGGTCGGCCTGATTCAACACTATAAGAGTCATGGCTATGCTCGCTTCAGCCTCGGCATGGTGCCATTGTCGGGCCTGCAACCCCGCCGTGGCGCGCCGCTGACCCAACGCCTGGGCTCGATGGTGTTCCGTCGTGGCGAACAGCTGTATAACTTCCAAGGTTTGCGCCGCTTCAAAGACAAATTCCAGCCTGACTGGGAACCCCGTTACATGGCCGTGCCCGCAGGACTTGATCCGCTGGTGGCACTGGCCGATACCGCCGCCCTGATCGCGGGTGGCCTGACTGGATTGGTGAAACGCTGATGATTCGACGCTCCTGGCGGTATGTATTGGCCGTTGTAGTGCTGCTGGCCCTGATCCTGGGGGGTGGCTATTGGTACTGGAACCGCCCTGCCCCGCAACCGACCCTGGAGCAACTGCCCCAGGCCGACGGTTCGGTGATGACCCGCGTGACGCCAGCCGGAACAGCAAAAGCCCGCGTGGCCGTAGCGGTGATGGCGGATGAAGTCCTGACCGACAGTCAACTGATCGCCCTCAGCCAGGGCGGCAAGGCACAAATCGTTCAGGTGATCCTGCCCAAAGACGACTGCACGCTGCAGGAACAGGCGCTACAAGGCGCCCTGGCCCAGCTCAAGGGCGCACCGACGCTGGTGAGCGGCATCGGCCCTGGCGCCGCCCTTGCCTGGCGCTGGCTGGCCACACAGAACGATGACAAAGCCAACGCGATCTCCGTTGGCTTCACCCTGGTACAGGAAGGCTGCAAGGACCCGCTGCCGAAGACCGCCGCCCATGGCAATTGGCTGGTGGCGTGGAACGACAACCCTGACGATGAAAGCGCCAGTTTCGTACGCGACACACCGCGCGCCACCACCAGCATCAGCGACTACGACATTCACTACCCGCAAGTGCTGAACAACGAACTGCGCAAACAGCTGGTCGGTTCGGACAACGGCGGCCTGGCGATTCCCGTGGTGGAAGTCCCCGCCGGCCAGGCCAAGGACACCGTGACCCTGTTCCTCTCCGGCGATGGCGGCTGGCGTGACCTGGACCGCGACGTGGCCGGCGAAATGGCCAAGATCGGCTACCCGGTGGTCGGCATCGACACCCTGCGCTACTACTGGCAGCACAAGACTCCGGAACAGAGCGCCAAGGACCTCACCGAACTGATGCAGCACTACCGGCAAAAGTGGGGCACCAAACGCTTCGTGCTGACCGGTTACTCGTTCGGCGCCGACGTACTGCCAGCGATCTACAACCGCATGCCGGAAAACGAACAGCAGCGGGTCGACGCCATCATCCTGCTGGCCTTCGCCCGCACCGGCAGCTTTGAAATCGAAGTGGAAGGCTGGCTGGGCAACGCCGGCAAAGAAGCCGCGACCGGCCCGGAAATGGCCAAGCTGCCGGCGGACAAGGTGGTGTGCATCTACGGTGCCGAAGAAGTCGACGAGAGTGGCTGTACCGACAAGACGGCGGTAGGCGAGGCGGTGAAACTGCCTGGCGGGCATCACTTCGACGAGAACTACCCGGCACTGGCCAAGCGCTTGGTGGATATCATCGTCAAGCACCAGGCCAAATCCGAGTAATTCCGGGCTGTACGCAAAACCCAATGTGGGAGGGGGCTTGCTCCCTCCCACATGGGTTGGTTGGGCTAGCGCGGTTCGATATGCGCAATCATCAACTGCACGGTTTCCTGTCCCCGGAATTCGTTCACGTCCAGCTTGTAGGCCAACTCCACCCAACGCACGGTCGGGTTCGGCCAGACTTCACGGTCCACCCCAAACGCAATGCCATCGAGCTTCACTGAGCCGCACTCGCTCTTGAGCACCACCTTCAGGTGCCGCTCCCCTACCACCCGTTGCTCCACCAACTGAAACACCCCGTGAAACAGCGGTTCGGGAAAGTGCTGCCCCCAAGGCCCGGCGTGGCGAAGGGCGCGGGCCAGTTCCAAGTGAAACTCTTCCACCGCCAGGGTGCCATCGGACAACAGCCGGCCGGTGAGGTCTTCTTCGCGCAATTGCCGACGCACCTCGGCATCAAAGGCTTCGGCAAACAGTGGGAAATGTTCCTCGGGCAAGGTCAGCCCCGCCGCCATGGCGTGGCCACCGTATTTGGTGATCAGGTTGGGATGCTGGCTCGCCACCACCGCCAGCGCATCACGGATGTGAAAGCCCTGCACGGAACGGCCCGAGCCCTTGAGCAAGCCATCGCCCGCGTCGGCAAAAGCGATGGTCGGACGGAAGTAGCGCTCTTTCATGCGCGACGCCAGAATGCCGATCACCCCTTGGTGCCACTCCGGATCGAACAGGCACAAACCGTAGGGCATCGACTCCACCGGCAAATCCTTGAGCTGGGCCAGGGCCTCGCGCTGCATGCCTTGCTCGATGGATTTGCGATCCTGGTTCATGCCATCCAGTTGCGCGGCCATTTCCCGGGCGGCGGCAACGTCGGTGGTGAGCAGGCATTCAATGCCCAGGCTCATGTCATCCAGGCGCCCGGCGGCGTTCAGGCGAGGCCCGAGGATAAACCCCAGGTCGGTGGAGGTGATACGGGCGTGGTCACGCTTGGCCACTTCGAGGATCGCCTTGATCCCTGGCCGCGCGCGACCGGCGCGGATGCGTTCCAGGCCTTGATGCACAAGGATGCGGTTATTGGCGTCCAACGGCACCACGTCGGCGACGCTGCCCAGGGCGACGAGGTCGAGCAACTCGCCAAGGTTCGGCTGCTGCTTATTCTCGTACCAGCCCAGGCTGCGCAAGCGGGCACGCAAGGCCAGCAACACATAAAAGATCACCCCGACCCCGGCCAACGCCTTGCTGGGAAACTCACAGCCCGGCTGGTTCGGGTTGACGATGGCATCCGCCGCCGGCAATTCATCCCCCGGCAAGTGGTGGTCGGTCACCAGCACTTTGAGCCCAGCGGCCTTCGCCGCCGCCACACCTTCGACACTGGAGATGCCGTTGTCCACGGTAATCAGCAACTGCGGCTCGCGCTGCAAGGCCACGGCGACGATTTCCGGGGTCAGGCCGTAGCCGTATTCGAAGCGGTTGGGCACCAGGTAATCGACGTGGGCCGCACCGAGCAAGCGCAGGCCCAAGGTGCCCACCGTGCTGGCGGTGGCGCCGTCGGCATCGAAGTCGCCGACGATCAGGATGCGCTGGCGCTGCTCCAGGGCCGTCACCAGCAGGTCTACCGCCGCGTCGATGCCCTTGAGCTGCTGGTAGGGAATCAACCGCGCCAGGCTCTTGTCCAGCTCAGCCTCTGACCGTACCCCGCGCGCGGCATAGAGACGGGTCAACAGCGGTGGCAATTCACCGAGAAACGGCAGGACAGCGGGTAACGGACGGGGATCGATACGCATGGGACGGTGGGGAATTCTCTGTAGGGGAAATGTTAGCGGCAAGCTTCAAGCGCCAGCTCAACCGCGCTCGCCGACCAGCCACTGCAACTGCACTTCGTGCTGGCCGCGATCATCGGTGACGAAGATCGTGCCTTCGCTGATCATCACGTCCCACTTGATCACGCGCGGCATGTCCTTGGCCAACGTCTCGAGGACTTCCTGCGGAACCGCCGCGATGTGCACGTTTTTCATGCTTTTCGCCGCTGGCACCACCTTGCCCTCCCACACACGCAGGCTGCCGTAAGCGAGCAAGCTGGTACGTTCGGCGCGGCGCGAGCACCAGGTCAGGCGGTCGACATCGGGCTGGCCGACTTCGATCCAATGCAAGACGCGGTCATCCAGGCTTTTTTCCCACAGGGCTGGCTCGTCGACATCTGACAGGCCACGGCCGAACGACACTTGCTCGTTGTACCAGAGGGCGTAGGCCAACAGGCGCACAGTCATGCGCTCTTCGGTTTCCGAAGGATGGCGGGCGATGGTCTGTTTGACGCTCTCGTACACCGAGCGATCGAGGTCAGTGAGGTTGAGTTCGAACTTGTAGGTCGTGGACGGCTGGGCCATGAACGGACTTCTAGAGACAGGAAAAGGCGGCCAGTCTAACCGATGGCGAAGCCATTCAACGAATCATGCTCTGCATCATCCTTATCCCTGGGCCACTCGCCTATGTTAAAAGGCTTCACATCACCGCCCTGCGCAGACAAGGATCATCATGTCGTTTAATGCCAAACCGCTTGCCGGCTTGAAAGTCATCGAACTCGGCACCCTGATCGCCGGCCCGTTCGCCTCACGCATCTGCGCCGAATTCGGCGCCGAGGTGATCAAGGTGGAATCGCCCGATGGCGGCGACCCGCTGCGCAAATGGCGCAAGCTGTATGAAGGCACTTCGCTGTGGTGGTTTGTGCAGGCGCGTAACAAAAAGTCGCTGACACTCAACCTCAAGCACCCGGACGGCCTGGCGATCCTCAAGCAATTGCTGGCGGACGCCGACATCCTGATCGAGAATTTCCGCCCCGGCGTCCTGGAAAAGCTCGGCCTGAGCTGGGAAACCCTGCATGCGCTCAACCCCAAGCTGGTGATGGTACGCCTCTCCGGTTTTGGTCAGACCGGGCCGATGAAGGACCAGCCGGGGTTTGGTGCAGTGGGCGAGTCCATGGGCGGGCTGCGCTATATCACCGGTTTCGAGGACCGCCCGCCGGTACGCACCGGGATCTCCATCGGCGACTCCATCGCCGCATTGTGGGCGGTGATCGGCGCCTTGATGGCACTGCGTCATCGCGAGGTCAATGGCGGTCTGGGCCAGGTCGTGGACGTGGCCCTGTACGAAGCCATTTTCGCCATGATGGAAAGCATGATCCCCGAGTTCGACGTGTTTGGATTCATTCGCGAACGCACCGGCAACATCATGCCCGGCATCACCCCGTCCTCGATCCACACCAGCGCGGATGGCAAACATGTGCAGATCGGCGCCAACGGTGATGCGATCTTCAAGCGCTTCATGTCGGCCATCGGGCGTGAAGACCTGGCCAACGACCCTGTGCTGGCCAGCAATGACGGACGCGACAGCCGCCGCGATGAGCTGTATGGCGTGATCGATCGCTGGGTCAACTCGCTGCCGCTGGAGCAAGTGGTGGAACAGCTCAACAAGGCCGAGGTGCCCGCCAGTCGCATCTACAGCGCCGAAGACATGCTGGGTGATCCGCAATTCCTCGCCCGCGAAATGTTCCTCAAGGCCCAATTGCCCGACGGCAAAGACTTCAAGATGCCGGGCATCGTGCCTAAGTTATCGCAGACCCCAGGCAGCTGCGAATGGGTCGGGCCCCAACTGGGCGAACACAACAACGTGGTGCTCGGTGAATTGGGCTACGACACCGCCGCCATTGTCCGCTTGCGCGAGGAAGGCGCGATCTGATGATCGATCGATACAAACGCTGGCTGATTCAGTTGTGCCTCACCGCCATGATGGCGGGCGGCTGGTCATTGTCGGCGCAGGCCGAGGACACACTGATCTGGTTGCTGCGCGACCTGCCTCCACTGACCATTTTTGATGGCCCGGGCAAAGACCAGGGTGCGCTGGACCAACTGTTACCGATGCTGATCGAGCACTTGCCGCAGTATCGACATCAGGTGTTGCACGTCAATCGCGCACGGGGCATGCAGATGTTGCGCGAATCCACGTTCACCTGCGACCCCTCGTTACTGTGGACACCAGAGCGCGCCAAATACATCGTGTTTTCCCGCCAGGCGTTTATTTCCGTCAGCAATGGGATCACGATCCGGCGCAGTCAACAGGAGGCCGTGACAGCGTTTATCGTGGACGGCCAGTTCGATCTGCAAGCCTTTCTCGACGCCCATAAAGCCCGGGTGGGCGCGATTGCAGAACGCAGCTACGGCCCGGTCATCGATGAACGATTGAGGCAGGCCGATGCACAAAGCCTGGCGCTTCACTATGGCAACGACGCCCTGGGCAGCTTGTTGCAGATGCAACGCCTGGGACGACTGGAAGCGGTGTTGGGTTACTGGCCGGAAATCCGCTATCACGCGCTGCGGCAGGGGATCGCCGTCGACGACCTGAGCTTCTACCCCATCAAAGGCTCGGCGCCCTACCAACGTACCCATATCGGTTGTTCGGACACCCCCCAGGGCCGCGAGGCCATCGAACGGATCGATCAAGCGCTACATGACATCCCAGTGGAGCAGGTGCAAAAGTCCTACGCCGCATGGCTGGACCCGGTCATGCGCGAACACTACCTGCGCGACAACCCGAATTTTTTCCAGGAAGTTCCAACGCCGTGACAAATCCAAGGCAAAAGAAACCCCGAAGCGTGGGGAAACACTTCGGGGTTAAACGTGGCCTACAAAGACCAGTACAACAAGGCACAAACACCGGAGCACAATGTTCGCTCTTGCTGTTACAAAATCTGACAGGCCATGCCATAGGAAGTTTCAACAGGTAAACAATTCTTCATGCCACGGCGCCGCCACGGGTTTGTGCTGCGCTACGCAGGGCGGCGATCACCGAGGGTTCCAGACGTCCTTCGGCGATTTTGAGGTCGCGCAGCAGGCAGTCCACAACGTCTACCAATAAACGTTTATCCATCAACTGCGCCCGGTCGACATCACGCTCGACCACGATAGCGCCAGCAGGATTCTTCACAGTCACCAGGCACTCGCCCTGCACACCAGAGGGAGTCAGCGTAACCTGATAGGGGCTCAGTGCTTCTTCGAGCAATAGGCTGATACTTTCCATCTCGATCACCACTCAATAGTTCGGGAACAATCGTTTCAACGGGTGCTGCATCTATCCTAATGGACGGATTGTCACGTAGGAAAGTTCGCTTTTTCATCTTTATGGGGCCGCCAGGGCGTGACTTGCTCCAGCATGCGCTTGCAACATGACAACCAAAAAACGGACGCACATAACTGCTTACGCAATGGGCGACCGTTTGGGGAGTGCCGTCCAGCGAGACTGGGGGCAAATCCTATACTCGGTAAGCGCTGATCACTCTGCCACGCAGATAAAAGTGCATGTCAAAGGCCCTTATTGCGAAGGACGAACAGGATGGTGGAACACAACGAACAACAGGCGTCGATGGCAAAGATGCATGCCGACGTATTACGCATCTATGCAGAGATATCACGCATGCATGCAGAGCAAGGCAAGCTCAACGCAGAATCCCTGAAGATAACCTGTAAGACGTTTTGGTACCCCATGGGTGTAGCGATGGCCGTTGTCGCAACGATTGCTTCAATCACCGGGATGGCAATTAAATTGCTGTTGTAATCAGGATGCTGTCGAAGCTGCCAGAAACGAAAAACGCCGCTGACCCCAGGAGGGGAAAGCGGCGTTTTGTCTGCGCCAAGGCGCCAACCTTTTGCCTTACAACGGCTTGCCCCGATTGCCATGCTGGCTGACAAACGCCTGCATCGCCTTCAAGTCATTCGGCAGCACGGTGCAACGCTCTTCACGCTCGAACAGGTCAGCCAAGTGCGCCGGCAACTCCAGCGCCTTGCCAACGCCCGCCTTCTCCACCGCTTCCGGGAATTTGACCGGGTGTGCGGTACCAAGGATCACCATCGGGATGTCCAGGCTGCGGCGGCATTCGCGGGCGGCCTTCACACCGATGGCAGTGTGCGGGTCCAGCAGTTCGCCGGTCTGGGCATAGACTTCGGCGATGGTTTCGCAGGTCTGTGCATCGTCCACGGCCAAGGAATCGAACAGCTTGCGGGTTTCGGTCCAGCGCTCTTGATCGACACTGAAACCGCCACCGCTTTTGAAGGTGTCCATCAAGCCGGCAATCGCCGCACCATTGCGACCGTGCATGTCGAACAGCAGGCGTTCGAAGTTCGACGACACCATGATGTCCATGGACGGCGACAACGTGGCGTGCAGGGTTTCCTTGACGTACTGGTTGCCGCTCATGAAGCGGTGCAGGATGTCGTTGCGGTTGGTGGCGACGATCAACTGGTTGATCGGCAGGCCCATGTTGCGCGCCAGGTAACCGGCGAAGATGTCGCCGAAGTTGCCGGTGGGCACCGAGAACGACACCGAACGCGCCGGCCCGCCCAGCTGCAGGGCTGCGTGGAAGTAGTAGACGATCTGGGCCATGATCCGCGCCCAGTTGATCGAGTTCACCGCCACCAGGCGCGTGCCTTTGAGGAAACTCTGGTCAGCGAAGCTGTTCTTGACCATTTCCTGGCAGTCATCGAAGTTGCCTTCGATGGCAATGTTATGGATGTTCTCACCGAAGATGGTGGTCATCTGGCGACGCTGTACTTCCGACACGCGCTTGTGCGGGTGCAGGATGAAGATGTCGACGTTTTCGCAGTGCTTGCAACCTTCGATGGCCGCCGAGCCGGTATCACCGGAGGTCGCGCCGATGATCACCACGCGCTCGCCGCGCTTCTCCAGCACGTAATCGAGCAAGCGACCCAGCAGTTGCAAGGCGAAGTCCTTGAACGCCAGGGTCGGGCCATGGAACAGCTCGAGGACCCACTCGTTCCCATTCAGTTGGCGCAAAGGCGCGATGGCGCTGTGGGAAAACACGCCGTATGTCTCTTCCAGGATCTTCTTGAAGTCCGCATCCGGAATGCTGCCGGTGACGAACGGGCGCATCACCCGGAAGGCCAGTTCGTGATACGGCAGGCCCGCCCAGGACGCGATTTCTTCCTGGGTGAAACGGGGCAGGTTTTCCGGCACGTACAGGCCGCCGTCGGTGGCAAGGCCTGCCAGCAGAACGTCTTCGAAATTCAGGGCCGGTGCCTGGCCGCGGGTGCTGATGTAACGCATGACTGGCTCCTCTAAATCATTCTCGAACAGAGGCCGCCGAATGTACGGGGCCCCTGGCACAAATCGGTTAGTTCAGGTGTTCGACGCGAATCCGTACCACCGGGCCCACTACGCCTTGCAAGGCTTCCAGGGCGGTGATGGCATCGTTGATATGCTGCTCGAGCACGCGGTGAGTCAGCAGGATCATCGGCACCTGGCCGTTCTGCTCCTCGACTTCCTTCTGCATGATCGACTCGATGTTGATGCCACGCTCGGACAGGATGCTGGCAACCTGGGCCAACACACCCGGATGATCCTTTGCCTGGATGCGCAGGTAGTAGGCGCTTTCGCACGCCTCGATCGGCAGGATCGGGTGAGCCGACAGCGAATCGGGCTGGAAGGCCAGGTGTGGCACACGGTTTTCCGGGTCGCTGGTCATGGCGCGAACCACGTCCACCAGGTCGGCGATCACCGACGAAGCGGTCGGCTCCATACCGGCGCCGGCACCGTAGAACAGGGTCGAGCCCGCGGCGTCACCGTTGACCATCACCGCGTTCATCACGCCATTGACGTTGGCGATCAGGCGGTCGGCCGGGATCAGCGTCGGGTGTACACGCAACTCGATACCGGCTGCGGTGCAGCGCGCCACGCCCAGGTGCTTGATGCGATAGCCCAGGGCTTCGGCGTAATTCACGTCGGCAGTGGTCAGCTGGGTGATGCCTTCGGTGTAGGCCTTGTCGAACTGCAGCGGGATACCAAAGGCGATGGACGCCAGGATGGTTAGCTTGTGCGCCGCGTCGATGCCTTCCACGTCGAAGGTCGGGTCGGCTTCGGCGTAACCCAGGGCCTGGGCTTCGGCCAGCACGTCTTCGAAGGTGCGGCCCTTCTCGCGCATTTCGGTGAGGATGAAATTACCGGTGCCGTTGATGATGCCGGCCACCCAATTGATGCGGTTGGCGGACAGGCCTTCACGGATCGCCTTGATCACCGGGATACCACCGGCCACGGCAGCTTCGAAGGCCACGATCACGCCCTTCTCGCGGGCCTTGGCGAAGATCTCGTTACCGTGCACTGCGATCAGCGCCTTGTTGGCGGTGACCACGTGCTTGCCGTTTTCGATGGCCTTGAGCACCAGCTCGCGGGCAATCGTGTAGCCGCCTACCAGCTCGATGACGATATCGATTTCAGGGTTGGTGGCCACGGCGAAGACGTCGTTGGTCATCGCAATACCGGTCGTTTGGAACTGAGGCTTTGGCGAACGCGTGGCAATTTGCGCCACTTCAATTTCGCGCCCTGCACGGCGGGAAATTTCTTCAGCATTACGCTGAAGTACGTTGAAGGTGCCGCCACCGACGGTCCCTAACCCACAGATGCCTACTTTGACCGGTTTCACTGAAGAACTCCCCATGAAACGGCCGACGCGAGGTCGGCCGTGGAAAACAGCCGCACAACTTGCGGCTTTCAATTAATGACCCGTCGACTGCCCGAAGGGTCTTGATCGTCGAAAATTCGACGACGCTGGTTTATTTGGCACTGAGCGCCAGTTTGGCAACTTGCGGCGCCGGCTGGTAGCCCGGGATCACCTGACCGTCAGCCAAAACGATGGCCGGCGTACCGTTCACACCGATGGACTGGCCCAGGGCGAACTGTTTCGAAACCGGATTGGCGCACTTGGCCGCCGTGATTTCCTTGCCGTCGACCATCTTGTCCATCGCCGCTTTCTTGTCGGCCGAGCACCAGACCGCCTGCAACTGCTCATCACCCGGCGAACCGAGGCCCTGGCGCGGGAACGCTACATAGCGCACTTCCACGCCCATCTTGTTCAGCGCAGGCACTTCGGCATGCAGCTTGTGGCAGTAAGGGCAGGTGGTGTCGGTGAACACGGTGATGTGGGTCTTGGTCTCGCCGATGGCCGGATACACCACGGTTTCAGCCACCGGAATGCCATTGATCAACTTGGACACACCCAGGCGTTCGGCTTTCTCGGTCAGGTTGACCGGCTTGCCGTCCTTCAACTGGAACAGGTAGCCCTGGACGATGTACTGGCCGTCGGCACTGGCATACAGCACGCGGCTGCCCTTGAGCTTGACTTCGTACAGGCCGGCCATCGGGCTGGCACTGATGCTTTCGATCGGCGTGTCGAGCTGCAGGTTGGCCAGGCTCTTGCGAATGGTCTGCTCGGCAGCGTCATCGGCGACGGCAAAGGTGGAAACCAACGCAATGGCTGCGGCGGCAATAATCTGGGTCAAGCGCATGGGAACTCCTGAAGGCAGATGCAGGGACGGGAAGTAACACCGCTTGGAAACACGGGTCTGAGCCGTCCCCTTTGCGAACCGGCAAAGCCTACCACAGTTGGGCCGCAGGGCAGCCCGTGGCGGGATAAATTGGCGCTTTTCACCCCCGAGGATGGTGCTTGGCATGCAGATCCTGCAAGCGCGCCCGCGCCACGTGGGTGTAGATTTGGGTTGTGGATAAGTCGCTGTGCCCGAGCAACATTTGCACCACGCGCAGATCCGCGCCGTGGTTGAGCAAATGGGTGGCGAATGCATGGCGCAACGTATGGGGCGAAAGCGCCTTGCCGATCCCGGCCACCTTGGCCTGGTGCTTGATGCGGTGCCAGAAGGTCTGGCGGGTCATCTGCTCGCCGCGCTGACTGGGGAACAGCACGTCGCTGGGGCGCCCGCCAAGCAGTTCGCCACGGGCCTCGCGCATGTAGCGCTCGACCCACACAATCGCCTCCTCCCCCATGGGCACCAGCCGCTCCTTGCTGCCCTTGCCCATCACCCGCAGCACGCCCTGGCGCAGATTGACTTGCTCCAGGGTCAGGCTAATCAACTCAGTCACCCGCAGGCCACAGGCGTACAGCACCTCCAGCATGGCGCGATCGCGCTGACCGATGGCTTCGCTCAGGTCGGGGGCGGCGAGCAATGCATCGACGTCAGCTTCCGACAGGGATTTGGGCAGTGGCCTGCCCAACTGCGGCATGTCGATCTGTAACGTCGGGTCGAGGGCGATGAGTTTTTCCCGCAGCAGGTAGCGATAAAAACCACGCACGCCGGAAAGGAAGCGCGCAGTGGAGCGCGGCTTGTAGTTCTGCTCCAGGCGCCAGGCCAGGTGATCAAGGATCAGCTCGCGACCGGCATTGATCAATTCGAGATTCTTTTCCTGCAACCAGCCATTGAACAGGGCCAGGTCGCTGCGGTAAGCCTGGCGAGTGTTGTCAGACAGGCCTTTTTCCAGCCAGAGGGCGTCGAGAAAGCGGTCGATCAGAGGGTGGTCGATGGCGGGCATGGGGGCTCAGGCAGGTGAAGGTGGTGTCTGGTAGATCCTATCGCAGGCAAGCCTGCTCCTACATTGGATTTGTGTCGTGCATCGATTTTATGACCACTGATGATCAAGTGCAGGCGCTGGCTTGCCTGCGACCCGGATCAGCCAACAAATTCCAGGCACAAAAAAGCAGCCCGTAGGCTGCTTTTTTCTGCATCGGGAAGCTGGACTTAAGCCAGTTTTTCCTTGATGCGAGCTGCTTTACCGGACAGGTCACGCAGGTAGTACAGCTTGGCTTTACGTACGTCACCGCGACGCTTGACGGCCATGCTGTCGATTTGCGGGCTGTAGGTCTGGAAAGTACGCTCTACGCCAACACCGTTGGAGATTTTACGAACAGTGAAAGCACTGTTCACACCACGGTTACGCTTGGCGATTACCACGCCTTCGAACGCTTGCAGACGCGAACGGTCGCCTTCCTTCACTTTCACCTGAACGACAATGGTGTCGCCCGGGGCAAAGGTAGGGATCTCTTTGGTCATCTGCTCTGCTTCGAGTGCAAGGATGATTTTGTTAGTCATGCTGTGCTCCTAAGGTAAGTCAATGGACCTACCATCGATACGTTGTTAACTATCGTCCCGCGCGAGGATGTATTCCTCGAGCAGCTTCTTCTCTTCTCCAGAAAGCGAGCGGCTTTCCAGAAGATCGGCGCGTCGTTCATAGGTCCGACCAAGGGACTGCTGTAAACGCCAACGCCGGATGTGTGCGTGATTGCCACTTAGCAATACGTCGGGAACACGCTGATCCGCATACACCTCCGGTCGGGTGTAGTGCGGGCAATCCAGCAAACCATCCGTGAAGGAATCTTCCTCCGCGGAGTCCGCATGCCCTAAAGCTCCAGGCAGCAGTCGTGTAACCGCATCTATCAGGACCATCGCCGGCAGCTCGCCGCCAGACAGAACATAGTCCCCAATCGACCACTCTTCATCGACATGAGCTTCAATAAAACGCTCGTCAATGCCTTCATAGCGACCGGCAATCAGGATCAGTGCTTCCTCATTCGCCAGTTCGCGTACCGCCGCCTGTTTCAGCTGACGGCCTTGAGGGGACAGGTAAATGACCTTCGCCTTCTCCCCTGCTGCAGCCTTGGCCTGAGCCAATGCGTCTTCCAGGGGCTTGATCTTCATCACCATGCCCGGGCCACCGCCAAAGGGGCGATCGTCCACAGTGTGATGTCGATCCGTCGTGTAGTCTCGCGGGTTCCAACAGGTAAGCTGCAACAGCCCCTGTTTCACCGCCCGACTGGTGATGCCGTACTCGCTGATGGCGGAAAACATCTCGGGAAACAAACTGATCACTTCAATGCGCAAATTAGCCACGCTTAGAAGTCCGCGTCCCATTCCACCTTCATCTCGCCCGCGGCCAGGTCGACGGCCAACACGCATTGCTCGGTATAGGGCAACAGGCGTTCGCGATCATCCAGGCTGCCAGCGCAAGGCTTGACCACCATTACATCATTGGCGCCGGTTTCCAGAAGATGGTCGATTTTCCCGAGCAATTGCCCGAGTTGATCGATAACCTTCAGACCTTCCAGCTGGTACCAGTAGTACTCGCCGTCGGTCAATTCAGGGAACAGGTTGCGCGGCACGCAGATCTCGTAACCGGCCAGAAGACGAGCTTCTTCACGATCATCAAGACCCTTGAGCTTTGCGACCAGGAACTTGTCGTTCCCGCGTCCACTGACCAGCTCGACCTGTTTCACACTCCCCTCGCGCTTGAGCGTCCAGGTTTTGTACTGCAACAGGTTTTCAGTCGGATCAGTAAAGGAATACACCTTCACTTCGCCGCGAACGCCATGAACAGAATAAATCTTGCCGATAACGATCAAATCATCAGCAACAGCTGGCGTCGCGTTCATATTGCTCAGGCTGCGGCCTTAGCCGAGTCCTTCAACAACTTGGCAACACGCTCGGATGGCTGTGCACCAACGCTCAGCCAGTAGGCTACGCGCTCTTGGTTCACGGACAGACGAATTTCTTGACCACGGGCAACAGGGTTGAAGAAACCAACCTGTTCCTTGTGCGAACCGTCGCGCGGGTTGCGGCTGTCGGTTACGGTCAAGTGGTAAAACGGGCGCTTTTTGGAGCCGCCAAGGGCAAGACGGATTGTTAGCATGTGAACATCGTTCCTGTAGTCGGTGCTGCAAATCTAAATGCACAGCGGGCATAGGTGCCCGAAAGGCCGCATATTCTAAGGAATATCCGGACTTTTGCAAATGTCTTTTTCTGGCGCCTATCGGCTCGCCATTCAGATCTGCTATAGAGCCGTCGGTTAAAACGGCAAGTCAGCTCCCGCCAGACGGCGGGTTTGCTGGAGATCCCACATCCCTGTGGGTCGGAGCGGGAGCCAGGCTCCCGCTCGAATACTTTACATTTTCGGCATGCCGCCGCCGGGCAACATACCGCCCATGCCGCGCATCATCTTGGCCATTCCGCCTTTCGCGGAGAATTTCTTCATCATCTTCTGCATCTGCTTGTGCTGCTTGATCAAGCGACCGATGTCCTGCACCTGGGTGCCGGAACCCATGGCGATCCGACGCTTGCGCGAACCGCTGATCAGCTCAGGGTCGCGGCGCTCGGCCGGGGTCATGGAGTTGATGATGGCTTCCATCTGCTTGAACTGTTTCTCTGCCGCGCCCTGGGCATTGCCCATCTGCGCCAGGTTCACACCGCCGATATTCGGCAGCTTGTCCATCAGGCCGCCGAGGCCGCCCATGTTCTTCATTTGTTGCAGCTGATCACGGAAGTCTTCGAGGTCGAAGCCCTTGCCCTTCTTCAGCTTCTTGGCCAGTTTATCGGCTTTGTCCTTGTCGAGCGTCGCTTCGGCCTGCTCGATCAGGCTGAGCACGTCGCCCATGCCGAGGATGCGCGAGGCGATACGTTCAGGGTGGAACGGCTCGAGCGCGTCGCTCTTCTCGCCCATACCGATGAACTTGATCGGTTTGCCGGTGATGGCGCGCACCGACAGCGCGGCACCGCCACGGGCATCGCCGTCGACCTTGGTGAGGATCACGCCGGTCAGCGGCAGTGCGTCGCCAAAGGCCTTGGCGGTGTTGGCCGCATCCTGGCCGGTCATGGCGTCGACCACGAACAGAGTCTCGACCGGGTTGATCGCGGCATGCAGCGCCTTGATCTCGCCCATCATCTCTTCGTCGATGTGCAGGCGACCGGCGGTATCGACGATGACCACGTCGATGAATTTCAGCTTGGCTTCTTTAATAGCCGCCCTGGCGATGTCGACCGGCTTCTGGCTCAGGTCGGACGGGAAGAAGGTCACGCCCACTTCGCCCGCGAGCATTTCCAACTGCTTGATGGCCGCCGGACGGTACACGTCGGCCGACACTACCATCACGGACTTCTTCTTGCGCTCTTTAAGGAAGCGCGCCAGCTTGCCGGCGGTGGTGGTTTTACCCGCACCTTGCAGACCGGCCATCAGCACGACGGCTGGTGGCACGGCGCTGAGGTTCAGGTCTTCGTTGGCCGCGCCCATCAGGCTTTCGAGTTCGGCCTGGACGATCTTCACAAAGGCCTGGCCCGGAGTCAGGCTACGGGACACTTCGGTGCCGACCGCGCGCTCCTTGACCGAGTTGACGAAGTCCTTCACCACCGGCAAAGCCACGTCGGCTTCCAGCAACGCCATGCGTACTTCACGCAGGGTGTCTTTAATGTTGTCCTCGGTCAGCTTGGCCTTGCCGGTAACGTGGCGCAGCGTCTGCGAGAGACGGTCAGTCAAGTTTTCAAACATGCGCGATCCTTTCAGGCCCTATGGTAGACCGAGGTAATGGCGGCCCAGGCTGTGGTAAATCGCTATTAAAAACAGCGCTCGGCGAGCCTGCGGCGTGGGCAGGTCGCGGATTATAGCGAAGACTGCGCCCATGCACACCCGCTGTCTGGTCCGGGAGTCTTTCGTGGAACGCAGGTGTATGCCAAACTCAGCGCCTTTCGGGCTTGCCTAACAGGATTTATGCTCCCTTTGTCACCCAGCTTGCTACCCAGTCTCGCCGCCGCCCTGCTGTATGCCGCTGCGACCCTCTATCAGGGCATCCGCCTGGCCAAATGTGCCAAGGCCGACAAACGCCTGCTGACCGGCCTTGGCGTTCTTGCGCTGCTGGCCCATGCCGCGAGCCTGTTCACCCACCTGATGACGCCGGTCGGCCTGGGCCTGGATTTTTTCAGTGCCGCCAGCCTGATCGCCGCCGCCGTGATCGCCCTGACGCTGGTCGCCTGCGCGCGTATCCCGGTGGAAAACCTGCTGGTCCTACTCTTCCCCCTGGGCATGCTGACGGTGCTGCTGGCGCAATTCGCCCCCACCGGCACGGTGCAGGTGATTGACGAAGAACCGGGAATCCTCGCCCATATCCTGCTCTCGATCCTGGCCTATGGCATGTTCACCATCGCCGTGTTCCAGGCCCTGCTCCTGCTGCTGCAGGACCACCAGCTCAAGCACAAGCACCCGTTGGGGCTGATCAAGAACTTCCCGCCGCTGCAAACCATGGAAAGCCTGCTGTTCGGCTTCCTGTGGGCCGGTTGGACATTGTTGTCGCTGTCGCTGATTTCCGGCTGGCTGTTCGTCGAGAACCTGTTCGCCCAGCACCTGGTGCACAAGACCCTGCTGGCGTGCCTGGCCTGGGTGGTGTTCAGCGTATTGTTGTGGGGCCGCAACCGCCTCGGCTGGCGTGGGCACAAAGCGATCCGCTGGACCCTGGCCGGTTTCTGCCTGCTGATGCTGGCCTATTTCGGCAGCAAGCTGGTCCGCGAATACATCTTGCATATCTGACGGGCGGCAATCATGGACAACTTGCCCCTGGGGCCGATGCTCGCCGTAATCGCCTTGCTGGTGTTATGGGCGGCACTGTTCACTGCCATCGAAGCGGCGCAGCAACATCTGCTGGCCCTGCGCCCCGGCACGCGCCAGGGCGACAAGGCCGCGACCCGCCTGAGCTTCCCGCGCCATAGCCTGATCCTGTGCAACAGCCTGTGTCGTGCCGCAGTGGTGATTCTCTGCACCTTGCTGGCGATCTATGCCTGGGCGCAGAACGGCCCGTGGCTCGGCTGGCTGATCTCCTGCGCCGTGCTGCTGATACTTGCCGACTACCTGCCCCGCGCCCTCGCCACTCGCCATCCGCAAGCGATACTGGGCTTTGGCAATGCGCTGCTGGGCGTGCCGCTGAAAATTCTCTACCCACTGGCCTGGCTGCTCAATGGCATCAGCCTGTTGCTACTGCGCCCGTTCGCCCGCAAGGCCAGCGTGGTGAAAAAGAGCGACGACCCGCTGCCCGAGCATGACGACGAACCCGAATCCGCAGCCGACGAAGACCGCACCCCCGGCATGCCCGGCATCCACGCCCTGGACAACATCACCGTCAACGACATCCTGGTGCCCCGCAGCGAAGTGGACGGCATCAACCTGGATGATTCGATCGAAGCGATCATCGAACAACTGCGCAACTCCCAGCGCACGCGATTGCCGGTGTTCCACAGCGACATCAACCAGGTCGAAGCGGTGCTCAACACCCGGCTGATCCAGCACCTGCTGCCGGATGCCAGCCTGACCAAAGAAGCGCTGCTCGCGGCCGCCTACGAACCCTATTTCGTTCCGGAAAGCACCGCCCTGCAGCTGCAACTGCTGAATTTCCACAAGCAACAGCGGCGCCTGGGCATGGTGGTGGATGAGTACGGCGAAGTGCTGGGCATTGTCACCCTGGAAGATATTCTCGAAGAAATCGTCGGCGAATTCGAAAGCGACCAGGTTGGCGACAACCCACATATCCAGGCACAACCCGATGGCCGCTATATCATCGACGGCGCTGCGTCGATCCGCGAATTGAACAAGAGCCTGGGCTGGCACCTGCCCAGCGACGGCCCCAAGACCCTCAACGGCCTGGTGACCGAAGCACTGGAGACCATCCCGGATTGTGCGGTATGCCTGAAGATCGGTCGCTATCGCCTGGAAATCCTCGAGACCGAGGACAACCGCGTCAGCAAGGTGCTGATCTGGCATACCAGCCGCGTGCCGGTCGCCGTATAGCGCCCCCTGACTCCCAGATTGGATCTGCTGCGATGGGCAGGTCATCCCCCTTGTTGTATCGCCAACCCCCTTCCTATAATCCCTGCGGCTTACCAGAGCCGCGCCCGACCGCGTGCTATCCGCACTGAGCGCGTCCAGGCACCGCCTTTTCGTGTCTGACCGGTGTTCGCTCCCATCCCGAGCCGCTCCGCTCACAACCCTGATCCATGGGTGTTCGACCAATAATAATCCGCGTCCAAACGCGCACTGACCGTCAGGGATAACGCCATGAGCACCACCTATAACGAGGCCGCGACCGCCGCCCCGACCAACTCGACTGCACGCGTCGCCACCGCGAGCATCGTCGGCACCGCCATCGAGTTCTACGACTTCTACATCTATGCCACCGCAGCCGCGCTGGTGATCGGCCCGGTGTTCTTTCCCCAGAGCTCCGGTACGGCGCAGATGCTCGCGTCGTTCCTGACCTTTGGCATCGCCTTTATCGCTCGCCCGTTGGGTTCGGCGCTATTCGGCCACTTTGGCGACCGTATCGGCCGCAAATCCACCCTGGTGGCCTCGCTGTTGCTGATGGGCGTGTGCACCACGCTGATCGGCTTGCTGCCCGGCTACGACAGCATCGGGGCATGGGCGCCGATCCTGTTGTGCGTGCTGCGTTTCGGCCAAGGCTTGGGCCTGGGTGGGGAATGGGGCGGCGCGGCGTTGCTGGCCACCGAGAATGCCCCGAAGGGCAAGCGCGCCTGGTTTGGCATGTTTCCGCAGTTGGGCCCGTCCATCGGTTTCCTGGCGGCCAACGGCTTGTTCCTGATCCTGGCCATGAGCCTGAACGACGAGCAGTTCCGCAGTTGGGGCTGGCGTATCCCGTTCATCCTCAGTGCTGTGCTGGTGATGGTCGGCCTGTATGCGCGCCTGAAGCTGCATGAAACCCCGGTGTTCGCCGATGCCGTGGCCAAACAGGCGCCGGTGAAAGTGCCGCTGGTGGAACTCTTCAGCCAGCATTGGCTGCCGGTGTTGCTGGGCGCCGCGTCGATGGTGGTGTGCTATGCGCTGTTTTACATCACCACGGCGTTTTCCCTGAGCTACGGGGTTTCGACCCTGGGCTACAGCCGTGAGACGTTCCTGGGCCTTTTGTGCTTTGCGGTGCTGTTCATGGGCCTGGCTACGCCACTGGCAGCCCTGGCCAGTGATCGGTATGGGCGTAAACCGGTGCTGATTGTCGGCGCGGTACTGGCGATCCTGTCGGGCTTTACCATGGAGCCACTGCTGACCCACGGCTCCACGTGGGCCGTTGCGCTGTTCCTGGCCTTGGAGTTGTTCCTGATGGGGGTGACGTTTGCACCGATGGGCGCGCTGCTGCCGGAACTGTTCCCAACCCGCGTGCGTTATACCGGTGCTTCGGCGGCGTATAACCTGGGGGGAATTGTCGGTGCTTCGGCCGCACCGTTCTTCGCGACCAAGCTGGTGGCGATGGGCGGGCTGAGTTATGTCGGCGGGTATGTGTCGGCGGCAGCGTTACTTAGCTTGATTGCCGTGCTGTGCCTGAAAGAGACGCGCAATAACGATTTGAACAAAGTCACCTGACAGCCCACCTCATGCAGGAGCGAGCTTACTCGCGAAAAACTCAAGGACAACGCATGCATCCAGAATGTGCGCGTTATCGTTGACGATCTTCGCGAGCAAGCTCGCTCCTACAGGTTGGGGTTACAGTTCTATGACGACCGACTTGGAAGCGCGGGTCGCTTTGGCCCGAGCCGCTTCGATCGACTCATCCCGCGCCAACGCCACGCCCATGCGGCGCTGACCATTCACTTCCGGCTTGCCGAACAGTCGCAGCGCCGTATCAGGCTCGCTCAAGGCTGCGCCGAGGTTAGCGAAGGCAGTCTGGGTCGATTGGCCTTCCACCAGGATCACCGCCGAGGCCGAAGGGCCGAACTGACGGATCAACGGGATCGGCAAGCCGAGAATGGCGCGGGCGTGCAGGGCAAACTGCGACAGATCCTGGGAAATCAGGGTCACCAGGCCAGTGTCGTGGGGACGCGGCGAGACTTCGCTGAACCACACCTGGTCGCCCTTGATGAACAACTCCACGCCAAACAGGCCGCGACCACCCAGGGAATCCGTCACCGCCTTGGCCACGCGCTCGGACTCGGCCAGAGCAATCGGGCTCATGGCCTGGGGCTGCCAGGATTCCTGGTAATCGCCCTTCTCCTGACGATGGCCAACCGGCGCGCAGAAGGTAGTGCCGCCGATGTGGCGCACGGTCAGCAGGGTGATTTCGTAGTCGAAGTCGATAAAGCCTTCGATGATCACGCGGCCCTTGCCGGCACGCCCGCCTTCCTGGGCGTAATCCCAGGCTTTCTGCACGTCATCGACGCTGCGCAAGAGGCTCTGGCCCTTGCCCGACGAACTCATCACCGGCTTGACCACACACGGGAAGCCCAGGTCCTGGACGGCCTTGCTGTAGGCCTCGAAAGTGTCGGCGAAGTGGTACGGCGAGGTCGGCAGGTCCAGCTCTTCGGCGGCCAGGCGACGGATACCTTCGCGGTTCATGGTCAGCAAGGTGGCGCGGGCCGTCGGGATCACGGTGAAGCCTTCGGCTTCCAGCTCCACCAGGGTGGCGGTGGCGATGGCTTCGATTTCCGGCACGATGAAGTGTGGTTTTTCCGCTTCGATCACCGCACGCAGGGCGGCGCCGTCGAGCATGTTGATCACGTGGCTGCGATGCGCCACCTGCATGGCCGGCGCGTTGGCGTAGCGATCCACGGCAATCACTTCAACGCCCAGGCGTTGCAGTTCGATTACCACTTCCTTGCCCAGTTCACCGCAGCCACACAGCAAAACGCGGGTCGCGGTTGGCGACAATGGAGTTCCGATTCGGGTCATCTCAGGTCCTCAGGGGAGCGGATCATGGGGAGAAAGGCCGGCATTTTACATGAACTGCAAAAATTGGCCTCAGTTGGCGACGGCTCGCCGGCGCACACGCCAGACCATGATCAGCCACACCGCCGTGACCCCGGCGAATTTCGATGCCAGGGCAGTGCCCACCACGGCAGGCGTGAGCGCGCCGATCAGGCCGAAAAAGATGAAGGTGTCGAGGGGAATGCTCAGCGCCGAACTGATCCACAGACGGTCGTGCAGCGGGCGCTTGGTGATGCTGAACACCAGCCAGTCGATGCACTCGGACACCGCGAACGCTGTGGCACTGGCCAGGGCGATGGACGGGTCGGAGGTGATATACGACAGCGCCAACGCCGCCAGCATGGCGATGATCGCCCCATGGCCGAAGCGGGTTTGCACCATGTCGCGCAGGATAAACACCAGGCCACCCCAGGCGGACCAGATGACATCCAGGTGCGGGGCGGTGGAGAAGGCGAAGTTGATCAGCACGACGCTGCTGATATAGGCGATAAGGAAGAGCATGGGGGATGGACCTGTGGGTAATGCTGCACAGGGTACACAATTACAGGGATGTCGTCCGGGATGGACCTATCGGGAGCAAGCCCCTCCCACATTTTGAAGTGTGAATACATTCAAAGTGTGGGAAGGGGCTTGCTCCCGATTGCAATGGTTCAGGCGCTCGATTTCCCCGGCGTCATCCACACCAACCCATCCGCCACCGCCCGTTCATGGCACAACCCCAGCACCGCTCGGCGCTCGGCATTGTCCATGCGGCCCCAGCGTGTGATCTCATCCGCCGTGCGCTGGCAGCCGGTGCAGATATCGTCATCGTCCAGCGCGCAAATGCTCACGCACGGCGAGGCGACGGGGCGTTCTGTCGGGCTCATTCTTCCTGCTCAACCAGATCCCGCGCATAACGCTGAGCGTTATGCACATAGTGCGCGGCGCTGGCTTCGAGCATCTTCTTTTGCGCGTCGGTCAGTTCCCGCACCACTTTGCCGGGCGAGCCCATCACCAGGGAGCCATCGGGAATTTCCTTGCCTTCGCCGATCAGCGAGTTGGCGCCGATGATGCAGTGCTTGCCGATCTTGGCGCCGTTGAGGATCACCGCATTGATACCGATCAGGCTGTAATCGTCGACGGTGCAACCGTGCAGCATGGCGTTATGGCCGATGGTCACGCCGGTGCCCAGGGTCAGCGGGTAGCCCATGTCGGTGTGCATCACGCTGCCGTCCTGCACGTTGCTGTTCTTGCCGATCAGGATCAGTTCGTTGTCGCCACGCAACACCGCGTTGAACCAGACGTTGGCGCCCTCCTCCAGCTTGACCTTGCCCACCAGCGTGGCATTGGGCGCCACCCAGCTGTGTGGGTGTGTCTCGACGCGGGCATCGCCCAGGCGGTATTTCATGGTGTTCCCTCTCGGCGGGCCATTCAGTCGATGGCTTGACTATTGATGAAGCTCTTGGGTGGGTGATGCAGGCTGATCTTGGCGTCGTCATAGAGCAGATTGATCAACTCGACGATCATGATTGCCGTCAGCCCCCAGATTTTGTATTCGCCGAACCGATAGCTGGGCACGTACCAGCTGCGGCCCTGGTAATCGATTCTGTGGGTATGTTCGCGCGGGTCCTGTCGGAAAAACTCCAGGGGTACGCTGAAGACGGCGGCAATCTCGGCATCGTTGGCCAGGTAGTCGACGTAATCGGGGATCACGCCCACATAGGGCGTCACGCGAATGCCGTGCAGGGAAATCAGCGGACTCAGCGGGCCGATGACTTCCACCAGGCCGGGCGGCAGGCCGATTTCTTCTTCGGCTTCGCGCAGTGCGGTGAAGATCAGGTCCGGGTCTTCGGGGTCGCGACGCCCGCCGGGAAAGGCCACTTCGCCGCCATGGGTCGACAGGCCGCTGGCGCGCAGGGTCAGGATCAGCTCAGGTTCGTCACTGCGGGTAATCGGCACCAACACAGCGGCCTCGGGGAAACGCCCGTCAGTCTCGAGCAATTGAGGCGTGTGATTGCTTACCCGGCGAAGTAGCTCGTCCAGCATGAGTCATCTCGATCTGTTGGCTACCTTGCATCATGCACCAAAGCGTGCGGTCGCCCAACCCCAAAACCCGGGCGGTGTCGCGAAACGACAACTTGCAGGGCCCGGCAGGCCACGCCAAGATAGACGCACTTTCCAGGAACCCCAGCATGAATTTCTGCAGCCAGTGCGGTAAACCGGTCACCCAACGCATTCCCGAAGGCGACGCCCGCCTGCGTTTTGTGTGTGATCACTGCTCCACCATTCACTACCAGAACCCCAATATCGTCGCCGGCACCCTGCCGGTGTGGGGCGATCAGGTGCTGCTGTGCCGCCGCGCCATCGAGCCGCGCATGGGTTACTGGACCCTGCCGGCCGGCTTCATGGAGAACGGCGAGACCGTGGAACAGGCCGCCATGCGCGAAACCCTGGAAGAAGCCTGCGCCCGCGTGCGCAACCTGAGCATCTATACCCTGATCGACGTACCGCATATCAGCCAGGTGCATGTGTTCTACCGCGCCGAACTGGTCGACCTCAACTTTGCCGCCGGCCCCGAAAGCCTCGAAGTGAAGCTGTTCGGCGAAGCCGACATCCCCTGGTCCGAGCTGGCTTTCCGCACGGTCGGGCGTACCCTAGAATACTTCTTCGCCGACCGTCGCCAGCAGACGTTCCCGGTGCGCAGCGAAGCCGTCCCGCCGCTGTCCAAACCCGCCCAATAATCACCCGGCAAATCGTCGCCCAAGGGAAATCGTTTTAATGCGTTGGTTGCTTGCTCTGTTCTGTCTGTCGTTCGCCACGCTGTCGTCAGCCTCCACCCTGCACACCCTGCACGGTAAAACGGTCGAGAAAGTCCTGGTCCTCAAATCCGCCCATCAATTGCAGTTGATCAACGACGGCAAGCCGTTCAAGACCTACCGCATTTCCCTGGGCAAAAACCCCAAGGGTCAAAAGTTGATCGAAGGCGACCGCCGCACACCCGAAGGCCTCTACTGGATCGACTGGCGCAAGACCAGCGAGCACTACAACCTGGCCATGCACATCTCCTACCCCAATATCAGCGACTCGGCCCGCGCCCGCCGCGAAGGCGTGAACCCGGGCAGCATGATCATGATCCACGGCACACCCGACTCCGACGAATACCCGGAGCAGTGGTTCCACACCCTGGACTGGACCGACGGCTGCATCGGCATGCGCAACGTCGACATGCGCGAAGTCTGGAACCTGGTCAAAGACGGCACCCTGATCGAGATTCGGCCGTAACCCCGGACCGTTCGTAAAATAAATCAAAAAACATGCCCGCCAACGGCTGCCCCTGCCGGTGAATACCAGTTCACCGGCAGGGCGGCGCATTTCTGCGCCCCATCAAGACCTCTCTAATACCACTTACCGCCAGGCTGCATAAATGCGCCCATAAACCAGGAGATCGAGGGTTTTTGCTGCATTGACATGGTATTCAAGTGGTATTAGTTTCCGATCACTACCGAGCGACAACACACCAATAACCGCATCGGAAACCTGACAGATGAACCCCATCCTGACGCTGCGTCCCGACGACAAACAGTCCACGCCGCTGTACCTGCAACTGGCACGCAATCTGGAAGCGGCAATTCACGCCGGCCAGTGGAAATCCGAACAGGCCCTGCCCTCCGAGCGCGCCCTCAGCGAGCAGTTGAGCATCTCGCGGGTCACCGCCCGTAAAGCCCTGGAAGTCCTGCTTACCCAAGGCCTGATCCGCCGCAGTCAGGGCTCCGGCACCTTTATCACCCCCCGCCTGGAACAGCCGCTGTCGCGCTTGTCGGGGTTCAGCGAGATGTTGCGCCTCAAGGGGTTCGTGCCCAGCTCCCAGTGGCTGGAGCGCGACATCACCCCGCCGACCCACGAGGAGCTGATCCGCCTGTGCCTGTCGCCGACCGACAAGGTGGCGCGCCTCAAGCGCCTGCGCAAAGCCGACGACACGGTGATGGCCATCGAGATGACCACCCTGCCCGCTTCGGTGCTGCCACAGCCGCAGGCCATCGGCCATTCGCTGTACGAATACCTGGAACGCATCGGCAAGCCCGTCGTGCGCGCCCTGCAGCATATCCAGGCGATCAACGCCTCGGACGAGTTCGCCACCCTGGTGGGCATCGCCCCCGGCACCGCCATGTTGCTGATGACCCGGGTCGGCTACACCGCCGACAACACGCCGATCGAAATCACCGACACCTACTGCCGCAACGACTACTACGACTTCGTCGCAGAACTGCGCCGCTGAGACCGTGCCGCCCAACCGCGGCTTTAGAGAACTGCCCATGTCCGAAGACAATATCCTCACGCCCCGCGGCTGGATGCGCGGCCGCCTGGTGCACGCCCATGGCAAGGTGACGGCCATCGACGGCGCGCCCTGCGATCCGGCCGACAATGACCTGCCGTATTTGCTGCCGGGCTTCATCGACCTGCATGTGCATGGCGGCGGCGGCAAGGACATCATGGAAGGCGCCAGCGCTTTCGAGACCATCACCCGCACCCACGTGCGCTTTGGCACTACTTCGCTGCTGGCCACCACCATGACCGCGCCGGTAGACGAGATCTCCAGTGTGCTCGGCCAGCTCGGCACCTTTTGCGCACAGCGTCCCGCCGGCAGCGCCCGGGTGCTCGGCGTGCACTTGGAAGGCCCCTACATCAATCCAGGAAAACTCGGCGCACAACCCAACTTCGCCCACACCGCATTAATGGAAGAAGTGGAGGCCTACCTGCGCCTGGCACCGATCCGGGTGATCACCATCGCCCCGGAAATCGCTGGCCACGATGCGCTGATCCGCGCCCTCAGCGAGCGCGGCGTGCGCATGCAGATCGGCCACACACTGGGCAGCTACGAAGAAGGCGTCGCCGCCCTCGCCGCCGGGGCCAGCAGCTTTACCCATTTGTACAACGCCATGAGCCCGCTGCATCACCGCGAACCGGGCATCGTCGGCGCCGCGCTGGCCCACGCCAAGTACGCGGAATTGATCCCGGATTTGCTCCACGTACACCCCGGCGCCATGCGCGTGGCCTTGCGCGCGATCCCATGCCTGTATTGCGTCACCGATTCCACCGCCGCCGCCGGCATGCCCGACGGCGAATACAAGCTGGGCAGCCACACCGTGACCAAATGCCTGGGCGGCGTGCGCCTGGCCGATGGCACTTTGGCCGGCAGCACCCTGACCATGGATCAGGCACTGCGCAACCTGGTGAAGATCGGCCTGTCCATCAGCGAAGCCTCACAACGCCTGTCGCAATTTGCGGCGGACTACCTCGGCCTGGAAGAACGCGGCCGCCTGCAACCTGGCAGCTTTGCCGACTGCGTGCGCCTGGACCGCTCCCTGCACCTCACCGACGTCATGGTCGAAGGAGAAACCATTGTCTTCCCAAATGCTTGAAGAGGCATTGGCCTCCCGTGACGCCGTCGCGGCCCAACTGCAACGCCTGGGCCCGACGCTCGAACACATCGCCGAGCGCCTGCGCCGCCAGCCACCGCACGTGGCGATGACCATCGCACGCGGCAGTTCGGACCACGCCGCCAGTTACTTCGCCTACCTGGCCATGCAGCACGTGGGCATTCCGGTGGCGTCATTGCCGATGTCCGTGGTGACGTTGCTGCAAGCCCCGTTGAAAGTCAGCGGCCAGGTGGCGTTCGGGTTCTCGCAGTCGGGGCAGAGCCCGGATCTGGTCGACAGCCTGCGCCTGCTGCGCACACGCGGTGCCTTGGGCATTTCGCTGGTCAATGCCGAAGACTCGCCCCTGCAAGCGGCCTGCGAATACCACGTGCCGCTGTGCGCCGGGCCGGAACTCAGCGTGGCCGCGACCAAAAGCTTCATCGCCACCCTCAGTGCCAGCGCGCTGCTGATCGGCCACTGGAACCAGGAGGCCGACTTGCTGCAAGCGTGCCGCGCCCTGCCCGATGGCCTGCGCGAAGCCGCCCGGCAGGACTGGAGCAACGCCATCGACGCCCTGCGCGACTGCCAGCAATTGATGGTGATCGGCCGTGGCGCCGGGTTTGCCATTGCCCAGGAAGCCGCGCTCAAGCTCAAGGAAACCTCGGCGATCCAGGCCGAAGCCTTCAGCAGCGCCGAAGTGCGCCACGGGCCGATGGCCTTGATCGGCGCTGACTACCCGCTGCTGGTCTTCGCCCCACGTGGTGCCGAGCAGGCCGGCCTGCTGAGCCTGGCCGCCGACATGCGCCAGCGCGGCGCCCGCGTGCTGCTGGCCGCGCCGGACGATATCGCCGAGCGCGACCTGACCCTGAGCCGCGCCGAACACCCGAGCCTGGACCCGATCCTGGCGATCCAGAGTTTCTATGTGATGGCCGCCGGCCTGGCGGTTGCCCGTGGTATGGACCCGGACCAACCCCGCCACCTGAGCAAAGTGACCCGCACCCACTGAGTCGATTGCCGCGATTCCCTGATGAGTACCGTGCCCATGTCCAACAACAATAATGAATTGACCCTCGGCGCCCCCCTCAGCGGGCCGGTGCTGACCCTGGATAGCGTCCCGGATGAAGTGTTCGCCAGCGGCGCCATGGGCGACGGCGTGGCCATCGACCCGCTGAACGATTGCCTGCACGCGCCCTGCGACGGAGTGATCATCCATGTCGCCCGCACCGGGCATGCACTGACGATTCGCGCCGAGAACGGTGCCGAGTTACTGATGCACATCGGCATCGACACCGTAGCGCTCAACGGCGAAGGGTTCGCGCTGCGGGTCAAGCAAGGTGAGCGCGTCAGCCAGGGCCAGGTGCTGGTGCAGTTTGATCTGGACTGCATTGCGCGCCAGTGCAAGAGCCTGGTCAGCCCGATCATCCTGACCAATGGCGAACACTTCGAGCTGCGCGTCCTGGACCTGAAGACGGTCAAGGTCGGCGAGCCGTTGCTGCAGATTGCCCCGCGTTCGGTCGCGCCTCTGCAAACGGCTGTGGATAACTCGCTGGTGCACGCCAGCACCAGCGTGCGCGTCAACCATCGCGGCGGCCTGCACGCCCGGCCGGCGGCGTTGGTGCGCAAGACGGCCCTGGGTTTCAGCAGCGAGTCGCAGGTGCACCTGGGTGATAAGTCGGCCGCCTGCGACAGCCTGATCGGCCTGATGGGGCTGGGAATCGGCGAAGGCGACGAGGTGCGCGTGAGCTGTCGCGGCAAGGACGCCGAAGCGGCGCTGCACGCGTTGGTCGCCGTGCTCTCGGTCGCCGGCAACGCGGCGCACCCCGCACCGGTCGCCGTCGCACCACGCCGGGCGAACACCGAAGCCGATGTGCTGCAAGGCGTGTGTGCCGCCCCAGGCCTGGTCTGCGGGCCGCTGTTGCGCCTGGCTGCCATCGAGCTGCCGGCCGACCCCGGCAATCACCGCGCCGACGAACAACAGCAACGCCTGGATGCCGCCCTGGAGCAAGTGCGCGGCGAAATCCGCACCACCCTCGAACACGCCCGCCAACGCCAGCAAGTCGAAGAAGAAGAGATCTTCGCCGCCCACCTCGCCCTGCTCGAAGACCCGGCCCTGCTGGACGCCGCCACCACCGCCATCGAACACGGCAGCGCCGCCACCCACGCCTGGCGCGATGCGATCCAGGCCCAATGCGCGGTGTTGCAGGCCCTGGGCAAGCCGTTGTTCGCCGAGCGCGCCAACGACCTGCGCGATCTGCAACAACGGGTACTGCGCGCGCTGCTCGGTGAAGCCTGGCATGTCGAGTTGCCCGCCGGGGCGATCGTCAGCGCCCACGAACTGACCCCTTCGGATCTGCTGCAACTGAGCGCGCAACAGGTCGCCGGGATCTGCATGGCCGAAGGCGGCGCCACTTCCCATGTGGCGATCCTGGCGCGGGGCAAAGGCCTGCCCTGCGTGGTCGCCCTGGGTGCTGACGTACTCGCTGTGCCCCAAGGCCAACGGGTGGTGCTGGACGCCACCCACGCTCGCCTGGAACTGGCGCCCAGCGACGCGCGCCACGCCGAAGTGCACCGGATTCGCGACGCGCTAACCCTGCACCGCCAGCAACAGCACGCCCAGGCTCAAGGGCCGGCGATCACCGCCGATGGGGTACGCATTGAAGTGGCGGCCAATGTCGCCTCCAGCGCCGAAGCCCAACTGGCGTTCGACAATGGCGCCGATGGCGTCGGCCTGTTGCGCACCGAATTCCTCTTCGTCGACCGCCACACCGCGCCGGACGAACAGGAACAGCGCCAGGCCTACCAGGCCGTGCTGGATGCGATGGGCGACAAGTCGGTGATCATCCGCACCATCGACGTGGGCGGCGACAAACAGCTCGACTACCTGCCGCTGCCGGTCGAAGCCAACCCGGTGCTGGGCCTGCGCGGCATTCGCCTGGCCCAAGTGCGCCCCGATCTGCTCGACCAGCAACTGCGCGCGCTGCTGCAAGTGAGCCCGCTGCATCGCTGCCGCATCCTGCTGCCGATGGTCAGCGAAGTGGACGAACTGCTGCAGATCCGCCGGCGCCTGGATGGGTTGTGCGCCGAACTCCAGCTGAGCCAACGCCCGGAACTGGGGGTAATGATCGAAGTGCCCGCCGCCGCGCTGATGGCCGAACAACTGGCCCAACATGCGGACTTCCTGTCCATCGGCACCAATGACCTGTCCCAGTACACCCTGGCCATGGACCGCGACCACGCCGGCCTCGCCGCACGGGTCGATGCGCTGCACCCGGCGCTGTTGCGGCTGATCGCCCAGACCTGCTCGGGCGCGGCCAAACACGGGCGTTGGGTCGGCGTGTGCGGCGCCCTGGCGTCCGACCCGCTGGCCACGCCGGTGCTGATCGGCCTGGGGGTCAGCGAGCTGTCCGTCAGCCCGCCGCAGATCGGTGAAATCAAGGACCGCGTCCGTCACCTCGACGCGGCGCAATGCCAGCAACTGAGCCAGGCCCTGCTCGACCTGAGCAGCGCCAAGGCCGTTCGCCAAGCCTGCCACCACCACTGGCCGCTGAGCTGACAACAACAAGAAAAAGGAGTCCCGCCATGTACCCACTCTTCATCGAAGGGCTGCAACGCCTGGGCCGCGCGCTGATGCTGCCCATCGCCATCCTGCCGATCGCCGGCCTGCTATTGCGCCTGGGCGACACCGACCTGCTCGACATCGCGGTGATGCACGACGCCGGCCAGGCGATCTTCGCCAACCTGGCGCTGATCTTCGCCATCGGCATCGCCGTGGGCTTTGCCCGCGACAACAACGGCACGGCCGGGCTGGCCGGCGCGATTGGCTACCTGGTGATGATCTCCACCCTCAAGGTGATGGATACCAGCATCAACATGGGCATGCTCGCCGGGATCGCCAGCGGCTTGATGGCCGGCGCGCTGTACAACCGTTTCAAGGACATCAAGCTGCCGGAGTACCTGGCGTTCTTCGGCGGGCGGCGCTTCGTGCCGATTGTCACCGGGTTCAGCGCGGTGGGCCTGGGCGTGATCTTTGGCCTGGTCTGGCCGCCGATCCAGCATGGCATCAACAGCTTCGGCGTGCTGCTGATGGAAAGCGGCAGCCTGGGTGCCTTCGTGTTCGGCGTGTTCAACCGCCTGCTGATCGTCACCGGCCTGCACCACATCCTCAACAACATGGCCTGGTTCGTGTTCGGCACCTTCACCGACCCGACCACCGGCGCCGTAGTGACCGGCGACCTGACCCGCTATTTTGCCGGCGACCCGAAGGGCGGCCAATTCATGACCGGCATGTTCCCGGTGATGCTGTTCGGCCTGCCCGCCGCGTGCCTGGCGATGTACCGCAATGCCCTGCCGGAGCGGCGCAAGGTGATGGGCGGGATCTTCCTGTCGATGGCGCTGACCTCGTTCCTCACCGGGGTGACCGAACCCATCGAATTCGCCTTCATGTTCCTCGCGCCATTCCTGTACCTGATCCACGCGCTGCTCACCGGCCTGTCGATGGCCGTGACCAACCTGCTGAATATCCACCTGGGCTTTACCTTCTCCGGTGGCTTCATCGACATGGTGCTGGGCTGGGGCAAGTCCACCAACGGCTGGCTGGTGGTGCCGGTGGGGCTGGCGTACGCGGCGATCTACTACACCGTGTTCAGCTACTGCATCCGCCACTTCAACCTCAAGACCCCGGGCCGCGAAGAGATTCCGGTGACGCCGGCCGAAGCGCTGAGCGACAACCAGCGCGCCACGGCCTACATCCGCGCCTTGGGCGGTGCGCAGAACCTGCTGAGCGTCGGCGCCTGCACCACTCGACTGCGCCTGGACATGGTTGATCGCAACAAGGCCGTGGACGCCGACCTCAAGGCCCTCGGCGCCATGGCTGTGGTGCGGCCGGGCAATGGTGGGAGCTTGCAGGTGGTAGTGGGGCCGATGGCCGACAGCATTGCCGATGAGATTCGCTTGGCGATGCAGGGCTCCAGCCAGGCGCCATCAGCCACCGCTGCCGCCGCACCTCAAGCCAGCACCAAGGCGCAACAATGGCTGGAGGCCCTGGGTGGCCGGGACAATATCGTGCAACTGGACTGCGTCGCCATGACCCGCATTCGCCTGCAACTGGCCGACGAAAAAGCCCTGTCGCAGCGACACCTCGCGGCTCTCGGTTGCCAAGGGGTCAGCCGACTTGAAGATGGCGTGTGGCACCTGCTGGTGGGCGATCAGGCCCAAGGCTTGAGCGATGCACTCAAAGCCTTGGCCCCTCGCAACCCGATCCGCGCCGACGCCTGATCCCCCCTACCTATCTACCGCCCGGACCACGGCGACCCTCTCCATGCTGAAGGCTCTTTCCCTCAGCATGGAGCCCGTGCCCGTGAGCACTTCCCCCCCAGCCCTGGCCTTTGACGAGATCAAAGGCTCACTCAACCTGATCGGCCAGCACCTGCTCAACGTCGAGACGCCGCTGCTGCCCAGCCACACAGCGTCCGCCGAACTGGCCTACCTGGAACGCCTGGACACCCATCTGCGCCAGTACCGCCAACACTTCCTGGCCAAGAGCCGTGCGCTCTACCAGGACCTGGCCCAAAACGATCTGCATAGCGCCGAAGGCCAGACCTTGCTGACCGCGCTCAGGAGCAGCCTGAACAACCAATTGCTGGAAATGGATCGACGCGAGCAGATCGACGGCAAAGCGCGCGCCTCCTTCATGACCTTTGAAGCCGGCTACACCGCCCTGGCCAACGAGGCCGCACTTGGCGCGGCGGATCGCCTGTTGCATCCCGAGGAGCGGGCGATCCTCGAGCGCGTCCCACTGGGGCTCACCCAACGCCCCGGGTTGTATGCACTGACTTTCCAGTACCAGGGGCAAACCGTCGAACTGGCCGGGGCGTTTGTGCTCACCCAACATGCCAGCCCGGTGGTGACCGACCTTCGATCGACCCCGGCGGTGGGCCGTGTGGCGCTGTTCACCCCGTCACGCGGGATCGAGTTTTTCGACGCACTGGCCGACCTCGACACCCAGTTGTTCCAGCGCCTCAGCGCGCCGAGCGAACGCCAGCACTTCATGAACCTGCTCGCCAGCGCTTATCACGCACTGACGCCGCACGCGATCTGGCCGCTGGCGTTGGCCCCGATCAGCGACCACCCGCTGTTCAAACACCTCGACAATGCGCTGATCGCCAAACGCAGCGAAGACATCGCCCGCGCCCTGAGCCTGGTGGACAATCCCGGCCACGACCCGCAACCACTGATCGGCGCACTGGACCAGGCCATCGCCAGCGCCGTGCCCGACCTCGGCCCACGCCTGCAATGGCGCGCCCAGGCCCTGCTGGACCGCTGGCTGCGACACAGCGCGCCCGACTGGTACCGCAGCGCCAACGCCACTCGGCGCGCCCGGCTGGCCGAGTACCTGCATCACTACAACCAGGCCCGGCACAACCTGGAGCAAGTGTTCGTGCCCCTGACCACGCCGCACGCCCTGGCCCGGCACCAATGGCTGGAACGCCTGAGCGATGAGCTGGACATTCACGACCTGGACCCGGACCGACTGCAGGTCACCACCCGCCGCTTCGTCAGCCCCATCGGTGACTATGCCCACCAGCGCAGCCTGGTCGAACTGGCCCTGCGCGGCCTGCACCCGGACGATGAACGCGCCGACTCGGACTTCCTGAAAAAGACCACCCTCACCTACGATGACGCGCCCCTGCCCGACGTCTATCAAGCCCTGACGCCCGCCTGGCTCGTCCAGCAATTGGCGACCTTGCAGCCGCGCCTGGACTTCAACGCTCTGCAAAAACAACTGCAAGCCAAACCCGAGGCCTGCCAGGCGATTGAAGCGATGCTCGATCACAGGATCAACGCCCTGGCCTATGCCGCCATGCTGCAAGGGCATCTCAGCGAACAGGATCTCGAGCTGATCCAGCGCCTGCGCCAAGGCAGCGATACACGCCTGAGCGCCTCGACCCTGGCGCTGCACGAAGCCCAGTTGCAAGACCTCTGGGTGCTGCGCCAGCGCGACGCCAACGGAGTGGTCAAGCGCGTGTTGCTGTGCACGCCCGAGGCGCCACGCGCGCAGCAGTTCCAGGCGTTCGACAGTGAAATCGCCTGCCAGAACCACATCCTCGGCTGGACGCTGGACGACGGCCGCACCTCGCCACCCGGTACCCTGACCGATTACCTGATCACCCGCGTGGCCCTGCGCTTTCGCGACAAGATGAAACAAGTGCTCAGCGGCCTGAGCTATAGGTTTCACGCCCTGGAACATCGGGAAATCAGCTTCGGCCAGGCCGTCAGCCACGCCGAATGCCTCAAGGCCATGGCCACCCATGTGCTGGCCACGCGCCTGGATGACGATGAGTTCAGCACGCCCGGCTGGTACCGCTCGGCCCCGCTGGCCACGCGACGCACCCTGATGAAGCTGGCCGACGACACCGAGGGCGGTTTGCGCGCCTACACTGAATACCCCTTGTCCGAAGCCCGCGTACCGAGCTTCACCACCTACCTGCACGAGCAGGCGCGCAAACGCCTGAACGGCTTGTTGGGGCGACCGCACAACGATGTCGACCCCGACACGGTATGGGCCTATTCGCCCCCCGCGCTGATCGGTTCCTCGACGCCCGCGCCCATCAGCTACACCCAGCTGTACCGCGACGGATATGCCGACGGCATCGGCTTTCTCGACGAGAAATTCTCACGCTCGGCACGCTTCAAAGGCCCCGACGGCGTGGACCTGAGCGCACTCACGGCGGAAAAAGTAGCGCGCTCGGTCACTGGGGTCTGGATCGGCCAACGCTACATCAATGAGGTCAAAAGCCGGCTGCTCAACGTCGGCAGCCCGGACTACGACCTGCGGCGCGACACCACCCTGGCCCTGACCCAAGGGCAACTGCGCAGCGCCGCCCTTGAGTGCCAACTGCAGGGGCATATCGCCTCGGTCGACCGGCAGTGGCTGGAGCGCAGCATTTCGCGCATGGGCGAGACCTCGCCGGTGATCCGGCGCGACCATGCGATCCATCGCTTGAGCCTCGACGGCGAATGGGTGATCGGCTGCTACCTCTTCACCCACGACGATCACCCGACCCTGCTCTACACCCCCAACGCCCCGGACGGCATCAGCCTGCGCGAAGCCCGGCAGTTCAACTACCTGCTGAAAAAACTCCCCGGCATGCTCGGGTACCTGGTGCAGCGCGTCGCGGTGCAATCCCAGGCGCGGGTGCGCGCGTATCTGGAAGACGCCCGGCGCCAACTGCCCGAAGACCTGAACAAAACCAGCGCCAGCCCGCCACGCCATGACCCTATCCGCCCGCAAACCCAGATACAGGACCTGCGGCGCGAGGTCTACGACCTGAAGCTGCAACGCCGCCTGGATGACGTGCACGCCACCACCGTCAACCGCACCACGATGATCAGCGGCATCTTCTGGACCTGCGTGGAGTGGGTTGCCGCCGTCGCCACCGCGCCCTTCCCGTTGCTGAGCCTGAGCGTTGGCCTGGCGCTGGCGTTCAAGGACGCCATGCTCGCCCTGCACGCCTACCACCAAGGCGACAATGCCCAGGCCCTGGAGCATTTCATCGGTTACCTGCTCAACAGTGCCGGCGGGCTGTTCACCGATCTGCGGCCGGCCCTCGGCGCCTTGCACCACCTGGTACGGCCCGCCGCGCGCCAGGCCCCGCGACGCCTCGTGCAGAGCCCGGCGCTGAAGCTGATCAGCCCCCTCGAACCGACGTCGCCCGCGCCTCTGGACATGCAGTCGGTACTGTTCAACGGCGAATTCCTCTGGGCCCATCACACCCCGGACCCGATCGGTCGCTATTTGCTCTATCGCCTCGACCCGGCCACCGGCAGGCTGGTCTCGACCACCCGCCTGGCCGCGCCGGATGCCCAGGGCATCTGGAGACGCACCGGCGTGAGCGGCGGCGCGCCGAAGTACGAAAAAGTCCCGGACTCGCCCGACGCCCTGAAAAACTACGAGATGCCGGCCAAATACGCCGAGAAGTTGGAACACGTGCTCAACCCCGAACTCAAGGCGCTGCTGAGCAGACAAGGGGAAGGGCTCTACGACAATCCGCACCTCAGCCTTGCAGTCGCCGCCAGGGATCTGCAACCGCTGCGCGAGGTGTACCAACAGCAGGTCGATCAACTGAGCAAGGATGCCCGGGACTTTTTCAGCCAACAGGCTGCGCGTCCCCGCGCCGAAGTACCGGCGGTCGCGGCGGATACATCCCTCGCCGCGCTCATGGACAACCCGGCCTTCACCCAAGCGCCGAACCTGATCGTCGGTGCCGCCCCCGGCGCGGTCGCCGGTCTGCAGGCTGTGATCGAACACCTCGATGGGTTGATCGCAAAAGGCTTCAAGCGCCTGTACGTGGAGTACCTGCCCGGCGATGTCTTCCGCGCGAAACTGGAGAAGCTCAACAGCGGCAAATCCTGGAAGCATATCGAGCGCCATCTGAAGATCGTCGACAAAGCCCTGGGCATCGCCGAAAACGCCGACGCTTCCTACCTGGCCCTGGTGCGTAAAGCCTCGGCCAAAGGCCTCAAGATCAAAGCGCTGGACGCCTCGACCTCCTACCACCTGGACGACGCCCTGAACCTGGGCGATACCCCGCCGACCACAGCACGCGACGCCGGGCTGCGCAACTTCTATTCCCACAAGGTGCTGGAAGCCGACAGCGAAGCCGTGCCCGACGAACGCTGGATCGCCCTGGTCGACCCGGCGCGCATGACCAGCGTCGATCAAACACCGGGGCTGGCCGATCTACACCCGGCCATCGCGGTGCGCGTAGAGGGTCTCGGCGCCGGCCAGACCGTGGGGGTGCGTATCGACAACACCACGACCGCCGATTACGTGCTGGCAGTGCAAACATCCTACAAACCCGCCGACCTGCCAGGTTCGTCCACGGCGGCGCCCACCCCGACGGTTTCCCATTACAGCGACTACGACATCGCCCCGGAGCTGCGCGAGAGCATCTTCATCCAATCAAACCAGTACCGTGGCCTGGATACCCGCTATTTGCCCTCAGCCGCGCACCGCAAAGCGTTTTATGCCTTCAAAAGCACGCGGGACCGCCTCACTCTGGACGCCCAGCAGCATTTGAGCGCGCAGACACTGCCGGCCCGGCCCGAACTGGCGCGGCTCAACGGGCAAACCCTGCCGGAGCCGTTCATGCAAACCGTCAGCGACAGCCAACTGGCGGGGCTGGTCATCGGCGAAGCCCACAGCGCGCAATCGAGCAAAGCGTTTCTCATCAACCACATGAAAACCCTCAAGGCGCTGAAGTTTGAAACGCTGTACGTCGAACATGTGCTCACGGACATGCACCAGGCAGACTTGGATCTATTCCGACAGTCAAAACGCCTTTCGCCCACTCTCAAGGACTACCTCAAACGCCAGGACGCCGGGCACATGCCGCTCTACAGCGGTGCCAACAGTTATTTTGAAGTGATCCAGCAAGCCAACAAACACGGCCTGCGGATTCGCGCACTCGACTGCACCGCCAGCTACTACGTCAAAGGCGCCAACCCCGAGGCCCGTCACCAGATGTTCAGCTACTTTGCCTCCCAGGTGATCAACGCCGACCAGGCGGCACATGGCCCGCACAAATGGGTGGCGTTCATCGGCAGCGCTCACACCAACACCCACCTGCAAGTGCCCGGCCTGGCCGAACTGCAAGGCGCGGTCAGCCTGCACATCCGCGATACCGCCCCCTCGCTGTCGAGCAACATCCGTCCCGGCCGCTGGGAGACGAACCTGGAAACCCGCTGGGCAGCGCTGCGCAGTGACTTCACCCTGGAACTCGGCGTACCCGGCAGGCGCGAACCCACCGCGTTCGTCCCCCTGGACCGGACCCGACTGAAGGAACCCGGACACTTTCTGATCGAGCGCCCGTCGATGGCACAGACTCATCTGCTGCACAAATCCCGCACTGGCGAAATCGTCTCGACCCCGATCCAAGTGGACGATCAGGGCCTGTTTTTCATTGATCGCTGGGGCATGGCGCCGCAGCGCTTTGTCTACCAGAACACCTTGATCGATGCCATTCGCGCCCAAGTGCAACTGACCCCTGCGCCGTAAGCGAATGGCCAGCGACCCACAAAGGCGAATGACACAAGCTTCGAACACCCAACAACCGTAGGAGCGAGCTTGCTCGCGAAAAGCTCACAGACGACACGGGCCACCTGAAGGCGCTGCGTTATCGTTGACGTTTTTCGCGGGCGAGCCCGCTCCTACAACACGAGTTCCGAGGGACAACCTGAGAGACATATCAGAAATCTCCGAACACCCGACAACCGTAGGAGCGAGCTTGCTCGCGAAAAACTCACAGACGACACGGGCCATCTGAAAGCGCTGCGTTATCGTTGACGTTTTTCGCGGGCGAGCCCGCTCCTACAGGGGGATTTGCAATTCGGTTTGCTTGCGAGCAGCAAAAAACCCGCTGACCAAACAGGCCCAGCGGGTTTCTTGTTTATGCGGCCAACAGATCAGAAATTCGCCAACTGCCACACTTCATACGCCGGCGTCTCATAGGGATGGCTCAGCTTCAACGCCGCCACGACGGCCACGATCAGCTCATCGGCCACCACCAGCTCAACCTTCCATTCTTCAACCACTTCAACCTGGCCCACTTGCCCGATAAACGGCTGGCTGCCGTCCAATGCGCGGAATTGGCCCTGGCCCAGCACTTGCCAGGCGCAGCTGTCGTAGTCGCCGATGCGCCCGCCGCCGGCTGCGAAGACGGCGGTTTTCACCGCCTCCACATGGCTGCCGGGCACAAAGAAGGCGAGCTTGTACACGGCCTTAGTTCACCCACACGCGGGCGTTGCGGAACATGCGCATCCAGGCGCCGTCTTCGCTCCACTCTTCCGGGCGCCACGAGTTCTGCACGCCACGGAATACACGCTCCGGGTGCGGCATCATGATGGTGACGCGACCGTCGCGGCTGGTGAGGCCGGTGATCCCGCGCGGCGAGCCGTTCGGGTTGGCCGGGTAGCTCTCGGTGACCTTGCCGTGGTTGTCGACGAAACGCATGGCCACGCAGCCGGACAGGTCGGCTTCGAGCAGGGCTTCTTCGCTGGCGAACTCGGCATGGCCTTCACCGTGAGCGATGGCGATCGGCATGCGCGAACCGGCCATGCCTTGCAGGAAGATCGAGTTGGATTCCTGCACCTGCACCATGGCCACACGGGCTTCGAACTGCTCGGAACGGTTACGCACGAAGTGCGGCCAGAATTCGCTGCCAGGGATCAGCTCGTGGAGGTTGGACATCATCTGGCAACCGTTGCACACACCCAGGGTGAAGCTGTCGTTGCGCTCGAAGAACCCTTGGAACGCATCGCGGGCACGGCTGTTGAACAGGGCCGACTTGGCCCAGCCTTCACCGGCACCCAGCACGTCGCCGTAGGAGAAACCGCCGCAGGCCACCAGGCCTTTGAACTCGTTGAGGTCGACGCGACCGGCGAGGATGTCGCTCATGTGCACGTCGATCGCATTGAAGCCGGCGCGGTCGAACGCTGCCGCCATTTCCACCTGGCCATTGACGCCCTGCTCACGCAGTACGGCAACCTGTGGGCGGATGCCTTTCTTGATGTACGGCGCGGCGATGTCCTGGTTGACGTCGAAGCTGAGCTTGATGCTCAGGCCCGGGTTGTCTTCTTCCAGGATCGCGTCGAATTCCTGCTCCGCGCAGTCGGCGTTGTCGCGCAGGCGCTGGATCTGGTAGCTGGTCTCGGCCCACTGGCGTTGCAGCAGGCGGCGCTGGCCTTCGAACACGGTGTCGCCGTTGAAGACGATGTCGATCTGGCCGTTGTTGATCGGCTGGCCGATCACCGCCACGCAGTCACCCAGGCCAGCGGCGCTGAATTGTGCGAGGACGTTAGGCGTCGCGTCCTGGCGCACCTGGATCACCGCGCCCAGTTCTTCATTGAACAGGATGCCGTTGATCTCGGACGCATCCTCGGCAACGCTGTCGAGCACCAGGTTCAGGCCGCAGTGACCGGCGAAGGCCATTTCGACCACGCTGGTCAGCAGGCCGCCGTCGGAACGGTCGTGATAGGCCAGCAGGTGACCGTCGGCGTTGAGGCCCTGGATCACCGCGAAGAAAGCTTTGAGGTCTTCGGCGTCATCGACGTCCGGCGCGTGTTTGCCGAGCTTGCCATGGGTTTGCGCAAGGATCGACGCGCCCATGCGGTTCTGGCCACGGCCCAGGTCGATCAGGATCAGATCGGTGGTGCCCTTGTCCATGCGCAGCTGCGGGGTCAGGGTCTGGCGGATGTCGGTGACCGGCGCGAAACCGGTGACGATCAGCGACAGCGGCGAGGTGACGCTCTTGTCGGTGCCTTCATCGTTCCAACGGGTGGCCATGGACATCGAGTCCTTGCCCACCGGAATGGTGATGCCCAGCTCCGGGCACAGCTCCATGCCGACAGCCTTGACGGTGTCGTACAAGCGCGCGTCTTCGCCGGGGTGACCGGCGGCGGACATCCAGTTGGCCGACAGTTTGATGTCGGACAGCTTGGCGATTCGCGACGCAGCGATGTTGGTCAGGGTTTCACCGATGGCCATGCGGCCCGACGCCGGGGCGTCCAGCAGGGCCAGCGGCGTGCGCTCGCCCATGGCCATGGCTTCGCCGGTGTAGACGTCGAAGCTGGTGGCGGTGACGGCCACGTCGGCTACCGGCACCTGCCATGGACCGACCATTTGGTCACGGGCCACCAGGCCGGTGATGGTGCGGTCGCCGATGGTGATCAGGAAGCTTTTGCTCGCCACGGCCGGGTGGTGCAGCACGCGTTCGATGCTGTCGGCCAGGTCCAGCGCGCTTGGGTCAAAATCATCGCCCAGTTCGGCTTCGCGTACCGCCGAGCGGTGCATGCGCGGGGCTTTGCCCAGCAGCACTTCGAGGGGCATGTCCACCGGGCTGTTGCCGAAGTGGCTGTCGGTAACGGTCAGTTGCGGTTCGGCAGTGGCTTCGCCGACCACGGCAAACGGGCAACGCTCGCGTTCGCAGATGGCCTGGAAGCGCGCGAAGTCGTCGGCGCCGACGGCCAGCACGTAACGTTCCTGGGATTCGTTGCTCCAGATTTCGTGCGGGGCCATGCCCGGCTCGTCGTTTGGAATGTTGCGCAGTTCGAAACGGCCACCACGGTCACCGTCGTTGACCAGTTCCGGGAAGGCGTTGGACAGACCGCCGGCGCCGACGTCATGGATGAAGCTGATGGGGTTCTTGTCACCCAACTGCCAGCAACGGTCGATGACTTCCTGGCAGCGACGCTCCATCTCTGGGTTTTCGCGCTGTACGGAAGCGAAGTCGAGGTCGGCCGAGCTGGTGCCGGTGGCCATGGACGAGGCCGCGCCGCCGCCGAGGCCGATCAGCATCGCCGGGCCGCCGAGCACGATCAGCTTGGAGCCGACCAGGATCTCGCCTTTCTTGACGTGTTCTTCACGGATGTTGCCCATGCCGCCGGCCAACATGATCGGCTTGTGGTAGCCGCGCACTTCGTCGCCGCGTGGGGTGGTGATGGATTGCTCGAACGTACGGAAGTAACCGGTCAGTGCCGGACGGCCGAATTCGTTGTTGAACGCGGCGCCGCCCAGGGGGCCTTCGATCATGATGTCCAGCGCGGTGACGATGCGCTCAGGCTTGCCATACGGCACTTCCCACGGCTGTTCGAAGCCGGGGATCTGCAAGTTGGACACGGTGAAACCGGTCAGGCCCGCCTTGGGCTTGGCGCCACGGCCGGTGGCACCTTCGTCGCGGATCTCGCCGCCCGAACCGGTGGCTGCGCCCGGGAACGGGGCAATCGCGGTCGGGTGGTTGTGGGTCTCGACTTTCATCAGGATGTGCACCGGCTCCTGCACCGCGCCGTACTGGCGGGTCTCGGGGTCCGGGAAGAAACGGCCGGCGACGCTGCCGACGATCACCGAGGCGTTGTCCTTATAAGCCGACAGAACGCCTTCGCTGTGCATCACGTAGGTGTTCTTGATCATGCCGAACAGGCTTTTTTCCTGGCTTTCGCCGTCGATATCCCAACTGGCGTTGAAGATCTTGTGACGGCAGTGCTCGGAGTTGGCCTGGGCGAACATCATCAGTTCGATGTCGTGGGGGTTGCGCTTCAAGCCGATGAAGGCGTTGACCAGGTAGTCGATCTCGTCTTCGGCCAGGGCCAGGCCCAGTTCGGTGTTGGCCTTCTCGAGGGCGGCACGGCCACCGCCGAGCACATCGATCGCGGTGAGCGGCTTGGGCGCGGCGTGGCTGAACAGGCCGGCGGCCTGTTCCAGCTGGCCGACGATGATCTGGGTCATGCGGTCGTGCAGGCTGCTGGCGATCAGCTCGGCCTCAGCCTCGCTGAACTGCCCGGCGACATAGAAGGCGATGCCGCGTTCCAGGCGCTGGATTTTTTCCAGGCCGCAGTTACGGGCGATATCGCTGGCCTTGCTCGACCAGGGCGAAATGGTGCCGAACCGTGGCAGAACCAGGAACAAGCGGCCGGTCGGCTCTTGAACGGGAACGCTTGGGCCGTACTTCAGAAGGCGTGCCAGCACTTGCTGTTCGTCGGCGGTCAAGACGCCGGTCACGTCGGCGAAATGAGCAAATTCAGCATACAAGCCTGTAACAGCTGGAACCTTCTGGCTCAGTTGCTCAAGGAGTTTGCTGTGGCGAAAGGCAGAAAGGGCAGGAGCGCCGCGCAGGATCAACATCTTCGGGACAGCCTCGGGAAGGGGTGTGCTTTGAGGCCGTGCATTCTAGCGTAAACCGTCGTCAACGGCACCCGAAACGGCACCGGTGGCCGCTGCCGGACGTCAGTTGGCACGGTTTGCGCCGTATCGACGCGTTATCCCAGGCATTGGACGCAGATATTTTAACCGTCACAATCGTTCGCCAAGCCACGTTTCTGCGGGCTGCAGCCCCGTTTTGCCGGCGCTAGCAGACAAGTCCGCCGCTGTCGAGATATGGCGCCGTGGGCCGTTTGCGTATACTGCGCAGATGTTCTCACCAACTGCTTTGCGCCCGCGATGTGCCAGATGGCTCATCGCAACCGGACTCTTCCTGATGCTCAGCGCCTGTGTTGATAAACCCAGCACGCTCGAGCGAATCAAGGAGGATGGCGTATTGCGGGTGATTACCCGGAACAGCCCGGCCACGTATTTCCAGGACCGCAACGGTGAAACCGGTTTCGAATACGAACTGGTCAAGCGTTTTGCCGACGACCTGGGCGTGAAGCTGGAAATCGAGACCGCCGACAACCTCGATGACCTGTTCGACCAGTTGGGCAAACCCAACGGCCCGGTCCTGGCTGCCGCCGGCCTGGTCAGCAGCGAGCAGCGTCTCAAGCAGGTACGTTTTTCCCACCCGTACCTCGAAGTGACCCCGCAGATCATCTACCGCAACGGCCAGTCGCGCCCCACCAACGCCGCCGACCTGGCCGGCAAGAAGATCATGGTGCTCAAGGGCAGCACCCACGCCGAACAATTGGCGGAGTTGAAAAAGCAGAATCCCGCGATCGAATACGAAGAGTCCGACGCCGTCGAGGTGGTCGATCTGTTGCGCATGGTCGATGAAGGCCAGATCGACCTGACCCTGGTTGACTCCAACGAAGTCGCGATGAACCAGGTGTATTTCCCTAACGTGCGCGTAGCGTTCGACCTTGGCAATGCCAGCCACCAGAGCTGGGCCGTCGCCGCCGGCGAAGACAACAGCCTGCTCAACGAGGTCAACAGCTACCTGGACAAGGTCGGCAAGAACGGCACCTTGCAGCGTCTGAAAGATCGCTACTACGGGCATGTCGATGTGCTCGGCTACATGGGCGCCTACACCTTCGCCCAGCATTTGCAGCAGCGCTTGCCCAAGTACGAGAAACACTTCAAGACCTACGCCAAGGAAGAAAAAGTCGACTGGCGCCTGCTGGCCGCCATTGGCTACCAGGAATCGCTCTGGCAACCGGCGGTCACCTCCAAGACCGGCGTGCGCGGCCTGATGATGCTGACCCAGAACACCGCCCAGGCCATGGGCGTGTCCAACCGCCTGGACGCCAAGCAAAGCATCATGGGCGGCGCCAAGTACCTGGCCAAGATCAAGGATGAGCTGGACGACGACATCGCCGAGCCGGATCGTACCTGGTTTGCCCTGGCTGCCTACAACGTGGGTACAGGGCATCTGGACGACGCGCGCCTCCTGGCAAAAAAGGACGGCCTGAACCCGAACAAGTGGCTGGACGTGAAGAAAATGCTGCCGCGCCTGGCGCAGAAGCAGTGGTACAGCAAGACCCGTTATGGCTACGCCCGGGGCAACGAGCCGGTGCACTTTGTGGCGAACATCCGACGCTACTACGACATCCTCACCTGGGTGACCCAGCCACAGCTGGAAGGCAACCAAGTGGTGGAAGGCAAGCTGCATGTGCCGGGCGTGAACAAGACCAAGCCGCCGGAAGAAAACCCGCAACTGTAAACGCTGCAAGCCCGCGCCTCACCTGCGCCACTGAAGGTTCCTGCCAGAAATCACACCCGCCACAGGGTCATGCTCACGTCCGACGATAACTATCTAACGCCACGCCGCCTCCCCTCCCCGGCATGCTTTTTTCTCCCCAGTTCCAGGAGATTCCCATGCCGCTTACCGATACATCCGCCGCCGCCCAACGCCAGCTCAAAGCCCTGGCGCCCGCTGTACTCGACACGTGCCCGAACATGCAGGCGATGGCGGCCGACACGGCCCGCGAGATTCTCGCCAAACATGGTCTGGCTGACCTGGACCCGGAACAGGTGTACTGGCACCGGTTCAAGGCGGGCGCCAGCGATGGCCGCGCGTTTACCGGCTGGATTCATAACGATAAACCGCTGGAATCCATGACCCTGCCGCAGTTGGTGATTCACCGCTTCAGCGTGCACGATCAGGACAACGCCGACCTGCTCGACGGTGACGGCGGTTTCTACAGCGTAGGCCCCGAAGCCCGGCTTTTCGATCAGAGCAACGAGGTGCGCCTGTCCGCCAGAGCGGTGCTCAACGACTTCTGGGACATCAACTTCAGCGACCGCTATACCACGCGCATGCACAGTTTCTGGAGCACCCATCAGGACGACTTTCGCACACTGTGCAAAGTCAATTTCCTCGCCAACGCCCTGCAAGCCCGGCAGGCCGAACAGTTGACCGCCGCGCAGTTCCAGACGGTCATCAAAGCCGTCGCCAGCGACCTGACCTGGCCGCCGACCTTGTCCAACCTGCAAGCCAAAGCACCCGCCGGCTCAGGCCTGAGGTTGGCGGCGCTGGACATCGGTGGACATATCGCCAGCGATATCCTGCGCATCATTGACCGCGACGGTCGGCAAATCCTCTATGTGCCCGGCGACGCCCAAGCCTTCCACTGCTTCGACACACCGGCCGACCTGCATTTCTGGCTCTTGTGCCAAACCAACCACGCGCAAAACCGTGCACGGTTCATGACCCACTTTCCCCTCTCGGCGCAAATCCAACAGGACGATACCGACGCCGTGACCTGGAAACAGATGTTGGTGACGCCGATATTGATCTACCGCACCGCCCAGGCCCTGACCGGCACGCTGCCGCCGGACTGGGTGGACAAGGGGCTCAATGCCTGTATCGATCAGTTGTTCGTGACCTGGGGCCAGTGGGATCACCACCTGATCAATCAGGCGGATCAGTCCATCGACGGCGATGCATTCAGCTGGCTGGCCCGGTCCAGCCAGTCGCGCATGCAGGATGACGCCGACTTCTGCCTGCACAGCAACGGCGATCTGCGCAAGAAATTGTGGATCGGCTACCTGAACGCGTTCAGTAAAGTCTTCGGCCCGATGGCCGTGGTGGGCGGGCCGGTTGCCCTGGTGGTGATCGGCGCCAACGCGGCCAGCCTGGGACTCAATATCGACCAGGCCATCAACGGCAAAACCCCGGCTGAACGCCGCGCGGGCGTGCAGGGAGCAATCTTCAGCGCCATCGACACCCTGTTCAACCTGAGCGTGCTGAAAGCCGATGGGGTATTGGCGGATGTCGCCGAGGCCTCGGACAATATCGCCGACATTTACGCCAACGTCCCAAAGCCGTCTGAGATAACGCCAGACAAGATTGCACTGGAGCCCGTGCAGCCACCCGACGTGCCAGCTCATTACGAGGCCAACCTGATCCTTGAGGGTGAAACTCTCAATACCACGCCCGGAAAGGGCTTTCAGGTCTATACCCTGAAAACCTCGAACGGCTTGCCTCAGCACGCAATCATGATGAATGGCCAGACCTACTACGTTCGCTATGAAAACGACCTCAACGGTCCGAGCCACTGGGCCATCGTCGATCCGGCCAACCCCAACGGCTTTTCCGGCAGCCGGCCGGTTCGCCTGAACGAACAACTGGAATGGGAGCCGCTGCCTGGCAGTCGAGGCCTCAAGGGTGGAGGCGGCAACTCGAGCAAAGCGGCCAACGCCCGCCCGACAGGCACTGCCGCAAGGCCTTCGACATCGAACGCCATTGGCCGGGCGATTACACCGTTCGATACGCCGCCCTCGCTACGCCGAGAGCTCAAGAAATGGGCGCTGGACATCCTGGAAACCCATGTCGACGCCCGCTTCCTGAGCGTCGACCGCTTTGCGCACTACTTCAGCCGCACCCATGACCAATTACTGCAAGCGGCAAGAACGTTCTACCGCGACCTGTCCTGGTCACGCTTGCCGCAGCGACCGAGTATTCCGGCGCTTGAACCGTCCGCCTCGTTCGCCGATTTGATCGAACGCCTGCCAGAACATCTGCCGGGCCTGGTCATCGGCGAAACCCTGGACCGCATCACCAGCACGCGCCTGATCATGGAAAACCTGCCGCTGCTCGCGCGCAAAGGCGTCAGAACCCTGTACATGCAACGCTTGCTCAACGACTTTGCCCAGGACGACCTGAATCACTATTTCCAGAGCGGCATAATGTCCGAAGACCTGCAAGAAAGCCTGAGCGCAATGAGCACCGACCCTGCCGGGCAATTCAACGAACTGCAACTGATCAAAACCGCCAGGAGCAATGGCATTCGCGTCCAGGCCCTGGACTGCGCCGCCCACTACAAATACCCCGACCCTCTCCTCGCGCGCACCGAGCAAATGGCCAGGAACTACCTGGCCCACAGCCTTTTCCGCAGCGACCAGACCCTCAACAGCGCAGGCAAATGGCTGATCCTGACGACACCCGACAGCACCAACACATTCCGCGAAGTGGCCGGCCTCAGCGAATTGGAAGGAGGGATCGGACTGCGCATCGAGGAGGTCTACCCCGGACAAGGCAACGACCTGCGAATCGACCCCGGCACCCCGGTCGATTTCGACCTTGTCACCCAGGGCGAAGGGGCGAGCGATACCTCCGAGACCCTGCACGCCGACCTGCGCGTCCAGGTCGAAGCGCCCCCGGTGCAACGCACTGAACTACAAAATCGACGCCTGCTGTTTCGCAAGGGCATGTACCTGATCGACGAAACCGAAGGCGCCTACACCCTACTCCACCGCAGCCGCGACCAAGGCTTCGTCATGACCCCCATCACGCAACTGGCCGACGGCAGCTTCGTCATCGAACGTCCCACCTGGCCGCTGGTGCACCAAGTGCACTTCCCTACGCTGGACAAACTCTCCTCAGCCATCACCAACACCGGGCTGAGCCTGCAAAGCAGGTTGCCGCGCTGAAGCGTTGAACGGGCGAAAAAAAACCTGGCCGAGGCCAGGTTTTTTTCACGGGCTAAGTGCCGTGTTTATTCCCACTCAATCGTCGCCGGCGGCTTGCTCGACACGTCATACGTCACGCGCGAAATGCCTTCGATTTCATTGATGATACGGCCGCTGACGGTTTCCAGCAGTTCGTATGGCAGGTGGGCCCAGCGGGCGGTCATGAAGTCGATGGTTTCTACGGCACGCAGGGCCACGACCCATGCGTAACGGCGACCATCGCCGACAACGCCTACGGATTTCACCGGTTGGAACACTACGAACGCTTGGCTGACCTTGTGGTACCAGTCGGCCTTGCGCAGTTCTTCGATGAAGATGTGGTCGGCGCGACGCAGCAGGTCGGCGTATTCCTTCTTCACTTCACCGAGGATACGTACGCCCAGGCCCGGGCCCGGGAATGGGTGGCGGTAGACCATGTCGTAAGGCAGGCCCAGTTCCAGGCCCAGACGGCGGACTTCGTCCTTGAACAGCTCGCGCAGTGGTTCGACCAGCTTGAGGTTCATTTCATCAGGCAGGCCACCCACGTTGTGGTGGGACTTGATCACGTGGGCCTTGCCGCTCTTGGCGCCAGCCGACTCGATCACGTCGGGGTAGATGGTGCCCTGGGCGAGGTACTTGATGTTGTCCAGTTTGTTGGACTGGGCATCGAACACGTCAATGAAGGTGCGGCCGATGATCTTGCGTTTTTTCTCCGGGTCGGACTCGCCGGCCAGGTTATTCAAGAACTGTTCTTCAGCGTTGGCGCGGATCACTTTGACGCCCATGTTCTCGGCGAACATGGCCATCACTTGCTCACCTTCGTGCAGGCGCAGCAGGCCGTTGTCGACGAACACGCAGGTCAGTTGGTCGCCGATGGCCTTGTGCAGCAGCGCGGCAACCACGGAGGAGTCAACGCCGCCGGACAGGCCGAGCAGGACGTTGTCGGTACCGACTTGTGCACGGACCTGGGCGATGGCGTCTTCAGCGATTTTCGACGGGGTCCACAGGGCTTCACAGCCGCAGATGTCGAGGATGAAGCGCGACAGGATGCGGCCGCCTTGCTTGGTGTGGGTCACTTCCGGGTGGAACTGTACGCCGTAGTAGCGACGCTCGTCGTTGAACATGCCGGCAATCGGGCAGCTTGGGGTGCTGGCCAGGATGTGGAAGTCCTGCGGCATCCTGGTGACTTTGTCACCGTGGCTCATCCACACGTCGAGGCCGAACAGGCCGTCGGCGTCGACGTGGTCTTCGATGCCGTCAAGCAGGCGGCTCTTGCCGACCACGTCGACACGGGCGTAACCGAATTCACGCAGCTCGGAACCTTCAACCTTGCCGCCCAGTTGCTCGGCCATGGTCTGCATGCCGTAGCAGATACCAAAGACGGGTACGCCCAGGTCGAATACGGCTTGCGGGCAACGCGGGCTGTCGGCTTCGTGCACGGACTCCGGGCCACCGGCGAGGATGACGCCTTTCGGTGCGAATTCGCGGATCGCTTCGTCGTCCATGTCGAACGGATGCAGTTCGCAGTACACACCGATTTCACGCACGCGGCGAGCGATCAGTTGGGTGTACTGGGAACCGAAATCGAGGATCAGGATACGGTGGGCGTGAATGTCGAGGGCCATGAGATCAGTCTCGTCTAATGAATCAGAAACAACTCGGGGCTGAAAAAGACAGCCCCGGTTACTTAACTATGTGCTGGAAGCCTCAACCTACGCGGTAGTTTGGCGCTTCCTTGGTGATCTGCACGTCGTGGACGTGGGATTCGGCCATACCGGCGCCGGTGATCCGCACGAACTCTGGCTTGGTGCGCATTTCTTCGATGTCGGCGCTGCCGGTGTAGCCCATCGAGGAGCGCAGGCCGCCCATCAGTTGATGGATGATGGCGCTCAGGGTGCCCTTGTACGGCACACGGCCTTCGATGCCTTCCGGTACGAGCTTCTCGGCGCCTGCCGAAGAGTCCTGGAAGTAACGGTCGGAGGAACCTTGTGCCTGGGACATGGCGCCCAGCGAACCCATGCCGCGGTAAGCCTTGTACGAACGGCCCTGGAACAGTTCGATCTCGCCCGGCGCCTCTTCGGTACCGGCGAACATCGAGCCCATCATCACGCAGGAAGCACCGGCTACGATGGCCTTGGACAGGTCACCGGAGAAGCGGATGCCGCCGTCGGCGATCAACGGAACGCCCGTGCCTTCAAGGGCCTCGGCGACGTTGGCGATGGCGCTGATTTGCGGCACGCCCACGCCGGCTACGATACGGGTGGTGCAGATCGAGCCAGGGCCGATACCGACCTTGACCGCATCGGCGCCAGCTTCGGCCAGGGCCTTGGCGGCAGCGCCGGTGGCGATGTTGCCGCCGATCACCTGGACTTCAGGGAAATTCTGTTTGACCCAGCGCACGCGCTCGATCACGCCCTTGGAGTGACCGTGGGCGGTGTCGACCACCACCACGTCCACGCCGGCCGCGACCAGGGCCGCGACGCGATCACCGGTGTCTTTACCAGTACCGACGGCGGCGCCGACGCGCAGACGACCTTGGTCATCCTTGCTGGCCAACGGGTAAGCCTTGGCTTTCTCGATGTCGTTGACGGTCATCATGCCCTTGAGGGCGAATTTGTCGTCGACGATCAGCACGCGCTCGATGCGATGCTTGTGCAGCAGTTCACGCACGTCGTTCTTGTTGGCGCCTTCCTTGACCGTGACCAGACGCTCTTTAGGCGTCATCACTTCGCGGACGGTGACTTCAAGACGATTCTCGAAACGCACGTCACGGGAAGTGACGATGCCGACCAGGTCGCCATCGTGCAGCACCGGAACGCCGGAGATGTTGTGCAGGCGGGTCAGTTCGAACAGATCGCGCACGGTGGCGTCGGCGTCGATGGTGATCGGATCTTTCACCACCCCGGCTTCGTAACGCTTGACCTTGCGCACTTCGGCAGCTTGCTGCTCGACGGTCATGTTCTTGTGGATGATGCCGATGCCGCCTTCCTGAGCCATGGCAATGGCCAGACGGGCTTCGGTGACGGTGTCCATGGCAGCGGAAACCAGGGGAATATTCAGCTCGATGCCACGGGTTAGGCGGGTCTTGAGACTGACTTCGTTAGGAAGCACCTCGGAATAACCGGGCACTAGGAGAATGTCGTCGAATGTCAGAGCTTCTTGGCTGATACGCAGCATCGCGGGGGCTCCCGAGCGGGAAAATGGAAGCGCGCCATTATACTCAGACACCCCTCAGGTCTCAATGTAAAACTCTGACAAACTTGGTAATACTGACAGAAGGGGAAAACCTGCTGCTTTTGTGTAGGAGCGAGCTTGCTCGCGAAGAACGTCAACGATAACGCGGACCGTCTGGTTCAACACGGCGCCTATGCGTTCTTCGCGAGCAAGCGCGCTCCTACAGTTCGACTTTGACCCAGCTGATCTTCTGGTCCAGCCAATCGGCGAACTCATCGATAAAGCTTTGCTTGAACCCCGCCTCCGCCCAGTTGTTGAAGATGAATCCGAGGTTGGAAAACCCGCACTCTTGCAGGAACAGGAACCCGTTGATGTCATCTTCATGCCCACACAACGGGCAAGTGAAGTTGTCGGTGTGGCCGGGCATCCAGTCTTCCAGGCTTTCGAACAGTGCTTCGCCGATTTCCTTGAGGCATTCCGGGCAGCCGGCTTCTTCGAGAAAACCCTTGGCTGGTGTATAGATGCAGCGCTTGTAGATGATCTCCAGGCCGTTGACCGCTTCGTTGAATGGCAACGCTTCGGGGTGCAACACCACGGCACGGGCGCCATCGGCCAAGGCGTAGCCCATACGGTTGCCGGTGCGCCCGCAGGTGGTCAGTTCTTCCTTGACGATGTTCTTGCGCACGAGCCAGCGCACGATTGCCCGGGCGCGGGGTTCGTGGACCGGCAAGGTGGAGATTTTCGGGACAAGGATGCTTTGGGAATTCATGGGGCCTGAGAGTCCTGCGGTGTAGCGTCTGGCGCCTTCGCGAGCAAGCCCACAGTTGACCGCATTTATCCTGCAGGATCGCAGCCGAATGTGGGAACGGGCTTGCTCGCGAAGAGGCCCTGAAGGCAGGCAGCTTAATCCCTGAATGAATCAGGTCAAGTACTCAAGTACCGTCCGATCAACGCAATGCCACTGGCCAACACCAACCACGTCACCAACCGCACAAACGCCTCGCGGGACATGCGCAGCGTCAGCCTGCGCCCGCACCACAGCCCCAAGGCCATCGCCGGCAGCAGGCACAGCGCCAACAGCAGCAATGGCAGGTCGGCATACACCCCGGCAATCAGGAACAGGCTCAGGCGCACCACCGTGCTGCAACTGATCAGTGCGCTTTGGGTGGCGCGTGCCGCGTCCTTGGGCAAGCGGCTGTTGAGGTAGATCGCATATAAAAAGCCGCCGCTGCCGAACAACGCACCAAACAAACCACCGACCGTCCCCATGGGAATCGACCAGCCCGCCGCCAACTGCGCTGGCCGAGCCTTCACCGCCAGGCTGTAAATCGCATAAGCACTGATGAACAGCCCCATCAACAACAGCAGCAGGTCCGAATGCAGGTTGAGCAAAAACACCACGCCCAGGGTGCAGCCGATCGCCATGCACGGCAGCAGTCGCAACAACTCCGGTTTATTCACATCCCGTCGCGATTGCAGGAGGTTGCCAAACGCCGCGACAAAATCCAGCAGTACCAGCAGCGGGATGATCTTCGACAGCGGCATGAACAGGATCAACACCGGCCCGGCCACCAGCGCTGTACCAAAGCCGGCGATGCCGAACACCACGTAGGCCACGGCGACACCCACGCCGATCACCAGCCAATCCACGCCGCCAAACGACCACTGACTCATCAACTCAACCGGGTCCATGGATAATTCCTTGTATAGAGATGGCCGTCACTTTAGCCATCGACGAGGGTTGCGACTAATATCTTCAAAGCCCTCCACCCATCTCGAAAAGGCATGACGCGTGATTTCTACCCGCCAACTGCGCTACTTCGTCGAAATCGCCGACAGCGGTAGCTTCAGTGCCGCCGCCGAGCGCCTGTTTATCGCGCAATCGGCCCTGAGCCGACAGATCAAGGAACTGGAAGCCCAGTTGCAAACCCCATTGTTCGAGCGCACGGCCCGCCAGCCCAGGTTGACGGCCGCCGGCGAAGCCTTTTACCCGCGGGCGCGCAACCTGTTGAGTGAACTGCACAAGGCCAGCGAGATGGCGACGCAAGTGGGTCACGGCCAAGTCGGCACCCTGCGCTTGAGTCATTCGAGCACTGTGCCGATGAGCGGCCCATTGCTGCGCGGCATCAGCACCTGGCTGGAACGCTGCCCCGGCGTATCGATGGATATCGTCAAACTGTCCTCCGAAGCCCAACTGGAGGACATCGCCGACGGGCGCCTGGACGTCGGCCTGTTGCGCCTGCCGGTGTTGCGCCAGCGCGAAGGCGTGCGCGTACAGCCTTTATACAGCGAGCGACTGTTGCTGGCGGTACCGCCGCACCATGCGCTGGCGCGCAGCGACACGCCGGTGGAATTGGCCCGACTCAAGGATGAGGCATTTATCTCGATCCCCCATCCCCAGCGCGGCGGCCTGAGTTACCTGTCGGCGGAGTTGTGCATGCGCGCCGGATTTTTCCCTAAGGCTGCGCGGGTGATGTCGCGCAAGACTACGCAATTGCAATTGATCCAGGCCGGCTTCGGTATTGCCTTGTTACCAAAGTCCATGCAGGACATCGCTCCCGCGAATCTGCACTTTTTGCCCCTGGCCGACCCGGACTGCCTGAGTACCGTGGCCCTGGCCTGCCCGCAGGCGCCGAGCGCGCTAGTGGAGCAATTCTGTCAAACCTTGCGCGAATGCCTATAAACTGCCGCCCATGATTAAAGATCCCTCGCCATGATTAAAGATCCTTTCGCCCGCCTGGGCCTGGACCGCGAAGTCCTGACTGTCAGCCAGCTCAACGGCCGCGCGCGGGTGTTGCTGGAAGACGTGTTCACCAATATCTGGGTCGAAGGCGAGATCTCCAACCTCGCCCGCCCGGCCTCCGGTCACGTGTATTTCACCCTCAAGGACAGCGGCGCCCAGGTGCGTTGCGCGTTGTTTCGCAACAACGCCGCGCGGGTGCGCCAGGCTTTGAAAGACGGCCTTGCCGTGAAAGTGCGTGGCAAGGTCTCGCTGTTCGAGGGCCGTGGCGACTACCAGTTGATCCTCGACACCGTGGAGCCGGCCGGCGACGGCGCGTTGCGCCTGGCCTTTGATGCCTTGAAGGAAAAGCTCAGCGCCGAGGGCCTGTTCAGTGCCGAGCGCAAGGTGCCGCTACCGGCCCATCCGCAACGCATCGGCATCATCAGCTCGCCCACCGGTGCGGTGATCCGCGACATCATCAGCGTGTTCCGCCGCCGTGCGCCGCAGGTGCAATTGACGCTGATCCCCACCGCCGTGCAAGGCCGCGAAGCGATCCCGCAGATTGTACGGGCGCTGAAGCTGGCGGACGCGCGAGGCTTCGACGCGCTGATCCTGGCCCGTGGCGGTGGCTCGCTGGAAGACCTCTGGTGCTTCAACGAAGAAGCCGTGGCCCGAGCAGTGGACGCCTGCGTCACGCCTATCGTCAGTGCCGTGGGGCATGAGACCGATGTGTCCATCTGTGACTTCGTCGCCGACGTGCGCGCACCCACCCCTTCAGCAGCCGCCGAATTGCTCGCACCGGACGCCAGCAACCTGGTGCGCCAGGTCGAGAGCCTGCATCGCCGCCTGGTGATGCTGATGCGCAATCGCCTGAGCCACGACCGCCTGCGCCTGGAAGGCATGGCACGCCGCCTGCGCCACCCTGGCGAGCGTCTGCGCCAGCAGGCCCAGCGCCTGGATGACTTGGACATGCGCCTGCGCCGCGCCTTCGAGCGCAGCCTCAATACCCGGCGCGAACGCCTGATCCGCCTGGAAACCCATCTCGCCGGCCAACACCCCGGCCGCCAGCTGGCCCTGTTGCGCCAACGCCTGGACAGCCTCGCCGAACGCCTGCCCCGCGCCATGCGCGAAGGCCTCAAGGCGCGCCGCCTGCAACTGCAAAGCCAGGCGCAGACGCTACAAGTGGTCAGCCCCCTGGCCACGTTGGGCCGTGGCTATAGCATCCTGCTGGACGAGCGCGGCCAGGCCATTCGCAACGCTGCGCAAACCCAAACCGGCCAACGCCTGACCGCACGGCTCGGTGAAGGCCAATTGCAAGTGCGGGTGGAAGACAACCACCTGACACCCGTCACCCTTTCGTTATTGGATTGATCGATGCCCCGTCTCTTTAGTGTGCTGATGCTGCTGTGCCTCGCCTTTAACGCCCAAGCCGACAGCTACATCACCCGCGCCCTGAACAAACCGGTACCGGGCGGTGTGGCGGTGGTCGAACTGGGCCCTTCTGCCACCGCGCCGAAAGCCACCTATCAGGGCAAGCCGGTATTGGTGGTGAAGGAACAGGACACCTGGCTGGCGATTGTCGGCATCCCGCTGACCACCAAGCCGGGCAACGAGCGCATCAGCAGCGGTGGGCGCAACCTGCCGTTTATCGTCGGTTACAAGCAATACCCGGAACAGCGCATCACCTTGAAGAACAAAAGCCAGGTCAACCCCGAGCCGGCGCAACTCAAACGCATCGAGGCCGAGCTGGCGGTGCAGATCAAGGCTTACCGCAGCTTCAGCCCGAACCTGCCGAGCAACCTGGTGCTGGACAAACCGGTGAACGGGCCGCTGTCGAGCAAGTTCGGTGTACGCCGCTTCTTCAACGGCGAAGAACGCAACCCCCATTCGGGACTGGACTTTGCCGTTCCGGCGGGTACGCCGATCAAGACGCCGGCGAATGGCAAGGTGATCCTGGTCGGTAACTATTTCTTCAACGGCAACACCGTGTTCGTCGATCATGGCCAGGGGTTTATCAGCATGTTCTGCCATATGTCGAAGATCGATGTGACCGTGGGCCAGCAACTGGCGCGCGGGGCGGTGGTGGGCAAGGTCGGCTCGACAGGCCGCGCGACCGGACCGCACATGCACTGGAACGTCAGCCTCAACGATGCCCGCGTGGACCCGGCGATCTTCATCGGCGCGTTCCAGCCTTGATGACCGCGATTGCGCGCCGGATAACTGGCGCGCAATTAAAACAAGCCTGCCGGCACATACCCACCATAAAATCTCGTTTCTTACGCCAATAGCAGAACTTATCTCAATTTTTCTCGACTACTTGCCATCTTTCACCCCGGCGGTTAGGGTTGAGCTTATGAAAACTTCTCACACCCTCATTCAGCTCCGCCAGCACCGCAGCCTGTGCCTCGTCAGCGCACGACTGCCAGGCTGAATCGATCTGCCTCGTCTCCCGCTTCATACCCAATAACAGTTCTACGGCAGGCCGCCTTTTTTCGGCCCCTACAACAAAGGATTTCCCGATGAGCATGCTCAAAGACCCGTCTTCGAAGTACCGCGCGTTCCCGACCATCGATATTCCGGACCGCACCTGGCCGTCGAAAACCATCACCAGCGCGCCGATCTGGTGCAGCTCCGACCTGCGCGATGGCAACCAGTCGTTGATCGAACCAATGGACGCGGTGAAAAAACTGCGTTTCTGGAAGACCCTGGTCGCCGTCGGCGTGAAGGAAATCGAAGCCTCGTTCCCGGCCGCTTCGCAAACCGACTTCGACTTTGTACGCACCCTGATCGAAGACAACCACATCCCCGAGGACACCACCATCCAGGTGCTGACCCAGGGCCGTGAAGACTTGATCGCACGCACCTTCGAATCCCTGCGCGGCGCCAAAAAGGCCATCGTGCACCTGTACAACGCCACCTCGCCGTCCTTCCGCCGTATTGTGTTCAACCAGGACAAGGAAGGCGTCAAGGCCATCGCGGTCAACGCGGCCAAGCTGTTCGTCAAATACGCCGCCCAGCAGCCGGAAACCCAGTGGACCTTCGAATACTCGCCGGAGACCTTCAGCGCTACCGAACTGGAGTTCGCCAAGGAAGTATGTGACGCGGTGATCGAGGTGTGGAACCCGACGCCTGAGCACAAGATGATCCTCAACCTGCCCGCCACCGTCGAGTGCGCCACGCCGAACATCTATGCCGACCAGATCGAGTGGTTCGGTCGCCATATCAATCGTCGTGACAGCGTGATCATCAGCCTGCACACCCACAACGACCGTGGCACCGGCGTCGCGGCCACCGAGCTGGGCCTGATGGCCGGCGCGGATCGCGTCGAAGGCTGCCTGTTCGGCAACGGCGAGCGTACCGGTAACGTCGACCTGGTAACCGTCGCGCTGAACCTCTACACCCAGGGCGTGAACCCTGAGCTGAACTTCTCTGACATCGACGGCGTGCGCAAGGTCGTCGAGGAGTGCAACCAGATCCAAGTGCACCCACGTCACCCGTATGTCGGCGATCTGGTACACACTGCGTTCTCCGGCTCCCACCAGGACGCAATCCGCAAGGGCTTCGCCCAGCAGAAACCCGACGCACTGTGGGAAGTGCCGTACTTGCCGATCGACCCGGCCGACATCGGTCGCAGCTACGAAGCGGTGATCCGTGTGAACAGCCAGTCGGGCAAAGGCGGTATCGCCTACCTGCTGGAGCAGGAATACGACATCAGCTTGCCGCGTCGCATGCAGATCGAATTCAGCCAGGTAGTCCAGGCCGAAACCGACCGCGTGGGCCTGGAGATGACCGCCGCGCAGATCTACGCCTTGCTGCAGCGTGAATACCTGCAAGCCAACACCCCATACGCGCTGGTCAGCCATCGTCTGCAAGAAGAAAACGGCAACAGCACGGTGGAAGTCGAAGTGTCGAGCAAAGGCCAGGGCGAAACCAACCTGCGCTGGCACGGCAAGGGCAACGGCGCGCTGGAAGCCTTGGTGGCCGGCCTGCCGATCGGTGTGGAGATCATGGACTACAACGAACACGCCATCGGCGCGGGCACGAATGCCAAGGCCGCGGCCTACATCGAGCTGCGCGTGAACGGCGAACGTCCGGTGCATGGCGTGGGCATCGATGAAAACATCACCACCGCCAGCTTCAAGGCCCTGTTCAGCGCGCTGAACCGCTCGCTGAGCCAGCTGGAAGCGAAAGCGGCGTAAGTGTAACGCCGCAATACAAAAGGCCCCTGGATGAGAATCCAGGGGCCTTTTTATTTGAGGTGTATGGTGATTGGTCAGGCCTCATCGGGAGCAAGCCCCCTCCCACATTTGAATGTATTCAAAGATCAAAAATGTGGGAGGGGGCTTGCTCCCGATAGCGATATTCCCAACCACAAAAATCCATCAGACAAACTGGAAAGTATCGGCATCCAAATTCGCCGGAAACCGCGTGCGATACGCCGCCAGCTCCGCCGCGTCCAGGCACACCTGGAACACCCCATCCGCCTCCCCCGCACTCAGCAGGCTCTCCCCCTGGAAATCCAGCACGTGGCTATCCCCGGTATAGACAAAGCCCTTGCCATCCGTGCCCACCCGATTCACCGCCGCGACATAACACAGGTTCTCGATCGCCCGCGCCGGCAGCAACCGGTTCCAATGCTGGCGCCGCGCACCCGGCCAGTTGGCGGTATAGAGCAACAGGTCAGTGTCCTGGGCATCCCGGCTCCACACCGGGAAGCGCAGGTCGTAGCAAATCAACGGACGAATGCGCCAGCCCTTCAGCTCAAACTGCACCTGGCGCTCGCCAGGGGTGTAGTGCTCGTGCTCGCCCGCCATGCGGAACAGGTGGCGCTTGTCGTAATGCATAACCTCGCCATCCGGTCGCGCCCATAGCAGACGGTTGCGGTGGCTACCATCGGCGGCCTGGATGATCACACTGCCGGTGATCACCGCGCCGTACTTCGCCGCCTGAGCTTGCAACCAGCGATGGGTCGGGCCGTTTTCCGGCTCGGCGAGGGTCGCCGACTCCATGGAAAAACCGGTGGTGAACATCTCCGGCAGTATGATCAGGTCAGCGCCCCGAGCCTGTTCCAGCAGCAGTTCGAAATGATCGAGGTTGGCCTGGCGGTCGTGCCAGGCCAGGGTGGTCTGGACCAGGGCGATGTTCAGGTTCGGCAATGCAGTCAGATCACGCATAGTTTTTCGGCTGCCTGTTGCAGCGTCTCCTCACGTTTGGCAAAGCACAGGCGCACCAGGCGCTGGCCTTGGGGTGGGTTCTGGTAGAACACCGACACAGGGATGGTCGCTACGCCATGTTCGCGGGTCATCCATAGCGACATGGCGACGTCATCCAGGTCCGGGCGGATCTGTGAGTAATCCACCAACTGGAAGTACGTGCCGGTGACGCGGGTAAAGCTGAAACGCGACGGTGCCAGCAGGTCGCAGAACAGATCACGCTTGGCCTGGTAGAAGGCCGGCAACTCATCGACGTGCTCCGGGTGTTCGGCCATAAAGTCGGCCAACGCGAACTGCAACGGGGTGACACCGCAGAAGTTCACGTATTGGTGCACCTTGCGCAGTTCGGCCGTCAGGGCCGGTGGCGCGACCACGTAACCGGTCTTCCAGCCGGTAACGTGGTAGGTCTTGCCAAAGGAGCTGACCACGAAGGCGCGTTGGTAGAGTTCTTCATGGGCCAGCACGCTGACATGGGGCACTCCATCGAACACCAAGTGTTCATAGACCTCGTCGCTGACCAGGTAGATATCGCGGTCGCGGATCAACGCCGCCAACAGGTCCAGCTCGGCACGGCTGATCAGTGCGCCGGTGGGATTGTGTGGGCTGTTGAGGATGATCATCCGCGTGCGCGGCGACAGCGCGGCCTGGATCTTTTCAAAGTCCAGGGCAAAACCGTCCAGGCTCAGTTGCACATGCACACAGCGGCCACCGGCCAGCTCGACCGAAGGCTCGTAGCTGTCATAGCACGGGTCGAACACGATGACTTCGTCACCACTGCGGATCACGGCCTGGATCGCGCAGAAGATCGCGGCAGTGGCGCCTGGGGTGATGGTTACTTCGCTGTCGGGATTGACCGTGGCACCGTAGCTGCGAGCGATTTTGGCCGTCACTTGCTGACGCAGGATCGGCAGGCCGGTCATCGGCGCATATTGGTTATGGCCGCTGGCAACGTGCTTGCCCACTGCATCGAGCAAAGCCTGAGGACCATTGAAGTCGGGAAAACCCTGGGACAGGTTGAGTGCGCCGGTTTCGGCAGCGAGTTGCGACATGGTGGTGAAAATGGTCGTGCCGACATTCGGCAGCTTGCTGGTGATCATCGGTGGCCCCTGCAGGTGAGCCCCAAGTTTTAAGCTGCCAGCCGCATCGGGTCAAGGCACAAACCATCGCGCACAAAAAAGGGCTCATCAAGAGCCCTTTTTGCGAGGTCGGAATCAGCGCTTGTCGCGGCGCTTCTTGTCGGCCTTCTTGTGGTGAGTCATCAAACGACGCTTCTTGTTCACCTGACGGTCCGTCAGCGTGTTCTTGTTGCCTTCGTATGGGTTCTCGCCACCCTTGAACTCGATACGGATCGGCGTACCGACCAGTTTCAAGACACGGCGATAGGTGTTTTCCAGGTAACGCACATAGGACTTGGGCACCTTCTCGATCTGGTTACCGTGGATCACGATAATCGGCGGGTTGGCACCACCCAAGTGGGCGTAACGCAGTTTGATCCGGCGGTTGTTGACCATCGGCGGCGCATGCTCGCCAACGGCGTCTTCCAGGATCTGGGTGAGGCGGTTGGTTGGCCAGCGGGTGACCGCAGATTTGAACGAGTTCTGTACGGACGCGTAGAGGTTACCCACGCCAGTGCCGTGCAGGGCCGAGATAAAGTGGATATCGGCGAACTCGACGAAGAACAACCGACGCTGCAGCTCGATCTTGACGAAATCGCGCTCGCTTGGCGTCATGCCGTCCCACTTGTTGATCGCGATCACCAGCGCCCGACCGGCTTCCAGGGCAAAGCCCAGCAGGTTGAGGTCGTGGTCCACCACGCCTTCGCGGGCGTCCATCACGAAGATCACCACGTTGGCGTCTTTGATGGCCTGCAGGGTTTTCACCACGGAAAACTTTTCGACTTCCTCGTGGATCTTGCCGCGCTTGCGCACACCGGCGGTGTCGATCAGCGTGTACTTCTCGTCGTTACGCTCGAACGGGATGTAGATACTGTCGCGGGTCGTGCCGGGCTGGTCGTAGACGATGACCCGGTCTTCACCAAGCATGCGGTTGACCAGAGTCGACTTGCCGACGTTCGGACGGCCGATGATAGCGATCTTGATCCCGTCTTTTTCGCTCGGGCCAGGAATGCGCTTGGCTTCCTCGCCTTCGGCGACGACCTCTTCTTCGCCCTCTTCTTCCTCAGCGTCATCCTTGGGGAAATCGCTCAGGGCAATTTCCAGCATCTGGGTGATACCGCGACCGTGGGCACCGGCGATCGGGATCGCGTCGCCCAGGCCCATCGGGCTGAATTCGGCACGGGCCATTTCAGGATCGATGTTGTCGATCTTGTTGGCGACCACGTAGGAACGCTTGTTGCGCTTGCGCAGGTGCTCGCCGATCATCTGGTCGGCAGCGGTGTAGCCCGCACGGGCGTCCACCAGGAACAACACGACATCGGCTTCTTCAATGGCGAGCAGCGACTGCTCGGCCATTTTTTCGTCCATGCCATGCTCGTCACCGGAGATACCACCGGTGTCGACAATAATGTAGGAGCGCCCTTGCCACTTTGCCTCACCGTATTGGCGATCACGGGTCAGACCGGACAAGTCGCCGACGATGGCGTCGCGAGTCCTGGTCAGGCGGTTGAACAAGGTGGACTTGCCGACGTTAGGTCGGCCCACCAGGGCGATTACGGGAACCATGCGGCTCTCCACTTCGTTATTTCAGAAAATACAAAAGCCGCTGCGGGGCAGCGGCTGGTGCTCGGGGCGGCATTTGAATGCCACATACCCTGCCCGACACTGAGTCTTGTAGGAGCGAGCTTGCTCGCGAAAAACCCAAGGACGCCGCGTTCATCCAGAAACCCGCGTTAGCGTTGACGTCCTTCGCGAGCAAGCTCGCTCCTACATTTAAGCAATGAAGCAGGGCCGCCTGGGGAATGACCCCAAGCATAGTCAAACCTTTACTTGATGGTCAGGGCTTCCAGCTTGCCGCTGTTGCCAAACACATAAAGCATGTTACCCACCACCAGCGGACGCGCACGCAGGCCGTCGCTGTCAATACGTTCACGACCGACAAAGCGACCGTCCACCTGGCTCAGCAGGTGCAGGTAGCCTTCGAAGTCGCCGACCGCCACATAGCTGGAGAACACTTCCGGAGCCGACAGTTGACGGCGAGCCAGGGAGTCGTTGCTCCACAGTGCAGTGGTGGAACGTTCGTCGACACTTTCAACGGTGCCGGACGCCAGGCTTACATAGACGCTGCCGAACCCTTGGGCGACACCGGCGTAGCTGGAAGCATCACGCTGCCAGTTGACGCGACCGCTTTGCAGGTCCAGAGCGGCAACGCGGCCCTGGTAAGTGGCGACGTAGAGGGTTTCTCCCGACAGCAGCAAGCCACCGTCGATGTCCACAACGCGATCCAGTTCGGAACGACCTTGCGGGATGGCCACGCGGGTTTCCCAGACCGGCACGCCGTTCTTGGTATCCAGCGCGACCACTTTACCGGTCGACAAGCCTGCAACGGCCAGATTATTGGTCACAATCGGACCGCTGGTACCGCGCAGCGTCAACACCGCCGGGGTGCTGTCATACAACCAGCGCTGTGCGCCGGTGCTGGCGTCAAGGCCGATCACACGGTCGTCCTGGGTCTGAACCACTACGATATCGCCGTTGGTAGCAGGCGGTGCGAGGACTTCACTGGTCACGCGAGCGCGCCATTTCTCTTCACCGGTGCTGGAGTCCAGCGCCACGACTTCGCCCTTGAGCGTGCCGAGCATAACCATGCCGTAACCCACGCCGACGGCGCCGGATACAGGCAACTCAAGGTCTTTCTTCCACTTCACGTCGCCGTTCATGCGATCCATGGAGATCACTACGCCGGTCACGTCAGCGGCCACAATGTTGTCACCGTCGATTGCCGGTACCAACATGTTGTAGGTCTCGCCCTGCCCATCACCGATGGAACGGCTCCACTGCTTTTGCAGGACCACTTCTTCCTTGAAGCTGGTCAGCTCGGCCGGAGGCAATTCTTTCTTACTGTTGCTGCTGCAACCCGCGGCCAGAACGGCCAGAGCCAGCAATGCTGCATGTTTCCAACGGATCACGTCACGCATCCCCTTTGGCCAAGTCGTCCAGCTTGATTTGTAAGCCACCGACCGCCGCTTCATCAGACAGCGCCGCCTTGGCTTTTTGGTACGCAGCATTGGCTTCGTCGGTACGACCCAATTGGACCAACAGGTCCCCCTTGAGCTCTTCGCGAGTGGCTACAAATGCCTTGTCAGCATCGCCGTCGAGCAGTTTGAGTGCTTCGTCGGCCTTATTCTGTGCCGCCAATACCTGAGCCAGGCGCTGACGTGCGATTTCACCCAGGGTCGGGTTGGTCGGTTTGTCGACGATGGCCTTCAGTTCGGCGGCGGCGTCATCCAGCTTGCCGGTATCGACCGCGACTTTCGCGACGAACAGGCTGCCGTATTGGGCGTAGGTGCTACCGCCGAATTCGTTCTTCAGCTTGCTGGCCAGGTCGGCAACCCGCGCAGGGTCGGGCTTGCCGTCCGGCGTCAGGGTTGTTTCCAGCAATTGCTGATAAACGATCGAGGCGCCTTGGGACTGGTTGGCCTGATATTTGGTCCAGGCTTGCCAGCCGAACACCACCACTAAAGCCAGCAGACCGCCAGTAACCAGGGGCTTGCCGTTACGCTGCCACCAGTCCTTGAACTCGGCCAGTTGCTCATCATCAGTACTCGACACCCCAATACTCCTTAATCGCTAAATTCCGCTGTTCGACAGCTTCAACCCTGCACGACGCAGGTGGCCAAGTGCGCAGCGAGCGCATCAAAGGCAATGTTCTGTTGCTCGCCCTGGCCACGCAGGGGTTTGAAACCTATCACCTGCTGGGCCAGCTCGTCATCGCCGAGGATCAGCGCATACAGCGCACCGCTCTTGTCAGCCTTCTTGAACTGGCTTTTGAAGCTGCCGGCGCCGGCATTGATCTGCAGGCGCAGGTTCGGCAGTTGGTCGCGTACTTTTTCGCTCAGGGCCAGGGCGGCCAGTTCGGCGGCCTCGCCAAAGGCGCACAGGTACACGTCCACCTGACGGGAGATTTCTTCCGGTACCTGCTCCAGGGTTTCCAGCAGCAGGATCAGCCGCTCGATCCCCATGGCAAAGCCCACGCCAGGGGTCGGCTTGCCACCCATCTGCTCGACCAGGCCGTCGTAACGGCCACCGGCACACACGGTGCCCTGGGCGCCGAGTTTGTCGGTGACCCATTCGAACACGGTCTTGCTGTAGTAATCGAGGCCGCGCACCAGTTTCGGGTTGATCACGTAGGGAATACCCGCAGCCTCCAGGCGAGCCTTGAGGCCCTCAAAGTGCGTGCGGGATTCGTCGTCCAGGTAGTCGGCCATTTTCGGCGCATTGACCAGCACGGCCTGGGTATCGGCGTTCTTGGTGTCGAGGACGCGCAGCGGGTTGGTTTTCAGACGGCGCTGGCTGTCTTCGTCCAGCTTGTCCAGGTGGGCCGACAGGTACTCAACCAGGGCGACGCGGTAGCGGCCCCGGGATTCGCTGGTACCCAGGCTGTTGAGCTCGAGCTTGACCGCGTCGCGGATACCCAGCAGGCCCCACAGGCGCCAGGTCAGCACGATCAGCTCGGCGTCGATGTCCGGACCCTCGAGGTTGAACACTTCCAGGCCGATCTGGTGGAACTGGCGATAACGGCCTTTCTGTGGGCGCTCGTGACGGAACATCGGGCCGATGTACCACAACTTCTGCGGCTGGCCGCCACCGGTGAGGCCATGCTCGAGCACGGCGCGCACGCACGCGGCGGTGCCTTCCGGACGCAGGGTCAGGGAGTCGCCGTTGCGATCTTCGAAGGTGTACATCTCTTTTTCGACGATGTCGGTCACTTCACCGATGGAGCGCTTGAACAGCTCGGTGAACTCAACGATCGGCATACGGATCTGTTTGTAACCGTAGTTATCCAGCAGGCGCGCGACAGTGCCCTCGAAGTAGCGCCACAGCGGCGTCTGCTCAGGCAGGATGTCGTTCATGCCACGAATGGCTTGCAGAGACTTGCTCACATCAAATCCTTAAATTCGTTCTTAGCCGCGCGCGATAAGCGCTGCGTCAGAGGCGACCTTCTCGGCCGCTTTCTCGCGGATCAGTCTTTCGAGCTCATCCACCAGATTGTCATTCGTCAACTTCTGCGACGGCTTGCCATCGATGTAGATCAGGTTCGGCGTACCGCCGGTCAAGCCGATGTGCGCCTCTTTGGCTTCACCCGGGCCGTTGACCACACAACCGATCACCGCGACATCCAGCGGCACCAGCAGGTCTTCGAGACGCCCTTCCAGTTCGTTCATGGTTTTCACCACGTCGAAGTTCTGCCGCGAGCAGCTCGGGCAGGCAATGAAGTTGATGCCTCGGGAACGCAAATGCAGGGATTTGAGAATGTCGTAACCGACTTTCACTTCCTCGACCGGGTCTGCCGCCAGGGAGATGCGGATAGTATCGCCAATCCCTTCGGCGAGCAGCATACCGAGACCCACCGCAGATTTCACTGTGCCTGAACGTAAACCGCCAGCTTCAGTGATACCCAGGTGCAGCGGTTGCACGATTTCCTTGGCCAGCAGGCGGTAGGCTTCAACCGCCATGAACACGTCGGAGGCCTTTACGCTGACCTTGAAGTCCTGGAAGTTCAGGCGCTCAAGGTGCTCGACATGGCGCAGCGCAGACTCTACCAGCGCCGCCGGTGTCGGCTCGCCGTATTTCTTTTGCAGGTCTTTTTCCAGGGAGCCGGCGTTGACACCGATACGGATCGGAATCCCGCGATCCCGGGCCGCATCCACCACAGCGCGTACACGGTCTTCGCGACCGATGTTGCCCGGGTTGATACGCAGGCAGTCCACACCCAGTTCGGCCACGCGCAATGCGATCCTGTAGTCGAAGTGAATGTCGGCCACCAGCGGCACCTTGACCAGCTGCTTGATGCGACCGAAGGCCTCGGCGGCATCCATGTCCGGTACGGATACCCGCACGATGTCGACGCCGGCCGCTTCCAGACGATTGATCTGGGCGACGGTGGCAGCAACATCGTTGGTGTCGCTGTTGGTCATGCTCTGTACCGCGATGGGGGCATCGCCGCCCACCGGCACCGAGCCGACCCAGATCTTGCGCGATACGCGACGTTTGATTGGAGATTCGCCGTGCATGACTATTGTCCCAACTTCAGGCGAGCGGTCTCGCCACTGGTGAACGGCGCCACGTCCACAGGCTGGCCGTTGTAGACCACTTGCGCGCCACGGGCATAGCCCAGACGCAGCGTCAAAGGAGGCTTGCCGCCCTGGTCGAGCGTATCGCCCTTGCGCTTCAGGCCGCTGAACAGCACTTTACCGTTGCCATCACTGACTTGCGTCCAGCAATCGGCGACGAAGGTAATCTGAACGTGCCCGTCACCGGCGATCAACGCTGGGGTGGTGGGCGGCGACATCGCGGGGGCGGCCGGAGCGGCTGGGGCGGCAGTCGCAGGAGCCTGCGACGGGGTAGCCGGAGTATGGACCTGGGCCGGAGCAGCCGGTATAGCTGGTACGGTCGGGGCTGGTGTGGCCGGTGCAGTTGCTGGGGCAGCCGGCGCGGTTTGCGCGACTGAAGGCTCGGCGGCCGGCTCTTGCGGCGCTGCCTGCCCTTCGGCAACGGCCTGGTCTTCTGGCTCGTCCAGCGGATGAATCTGGGTGGTGCCGTCGGCGCTTTCGACTTCGACGTGCTCCATGGCGTTGCTGGTCATGTCCTTGGTGCGCTGGGAGGCCTGGTCCTGCCACCAGATAAAACCGCCACCAATCACGGCGATCAGCAGCAACAGGCTGACAATCCGCAGGATCGTGTGGGAAACCCGCACCGGCTCTTCGATGCGACCCAGGCCATGGACATTGCTGCCTTGGGAGTCGGTACCGGTGAACTGGTCGAATTCCTGGACCAATACGGTCTGGTCGATGCCCAGCAACTTGGCGTAGGCGCGGATATAGCCGCGAGCGAAGGTATGCCCTGGCAGCTTGTCGAACGCGCCGGCTTCCAGGTTGCCCAGGGATGTGGTGGTCAAATTGAGCTTGAGGGCCACTTCCGCCAGCGACCAACCATTGCTTTCGCGGGCCTGACGCAAAGTGTCGCCTGGGTTTACGCGATTAGCTGCTACAACTTCCGGGTGCGCCGCTTTCATCATTGCTCCGACAGGTATTGCTGATATTCCGGCGTACCGGGATAGAGTCGTTCGAGTTGCTGGCCAAAACGTGCGGCCGCGTCGCGTTCTTCATGAACCGTCGCCAGGCGCACACCGAGCAATAGACTACGTGCATTTTGCCCGCTAAGCAGGCTAAAACGTTCGTAATAGTCACGTGCCGGCACATAATGCCTGTCTTCGTAGGACAACTCAGCCATTTCGAGCAACGCGCGCGGCTGGCGTCCGTTCAAGTGCAGGGCTTTTTCCAGTTGCTGGCGTGCGCTGTCGCGCTGGCCGAGGCGCATCGAGGTCACGCCAAGGTTTTCGAACACCCGCGAGCGCTCAGGATAGAGGGTATCGGCGCTGGCTTGCTGGAAATAAAGGGCTGCCTGGTCATAACGTTTCTGCTCGAACAGGAAGCTGCCGTAATTATTCAGCAGCCGCGGGTCGGCAGGTCGGGCGGCCAGGGCTTTGCTGAAATAGCGATCAGCCAGTTCTGGCTCGGCCTGGGCCTGGAACACCAGGGCCAGTGCGGCATTGGCGTCGGCATCGTCACTGTCGAGTTCCAGGGCCTTTTTCAACGGCACCTTGGCCTGCTCGCTCATGCCTTGCTGCAGGTAGCCCAAGCCCAACTGCACATAGGCCACCCGCGCCTCATCACGACCTTTACCGGTTTGCAAAGGGCTGTCATGTCCCGATGAAACACAACCGGCGGCAAGGCCGGTAACAAGCAGAAGCAGCGCAAGGCGCAAGGGCATAGAGATCCTCTCTCAGGTTCGATTCACAGCGCTTTGCGGCATATCGTCGGTGGCGCTCAGTTCGCGCACGGCGATATAACGTTCGCTGCGACGGGTGCGATCCAGCACCTGTCCTACCAATTGGCCACAGGCGGCGTCGATGTCTTCACCACGGGTGGTGCGTACAGTGACATTGAAGCCGGCCTGGTGCAGTTGATCCTGGAAACGACGGATGGCGTTGTTGCTCGGCCGCTCGTAGCCAGAATGGGGAAACGGGTTGAACGGAATCAGGTTGATCTTGCACGGGATGTGCTTGAGCAACTCGATCATCTCGACCGCGTGTTCGACCTTGTCGTTGATGTCCTTGAGCAAGGTGTACTCGATGGTCAGCACGCGCTTTTCGCCCAGGGACGACATGTAGCGCTGGCAAGATTCGAGCAGCATCTTAAGCGGATACTTCTTGTTGATCGGCACCAATTGGTTACGCAATGCGTCATTGGGTGCGTGCAGCGACAACGCCAGGGAGACGTCGATGTGCTTGGACAGCTCATCGATCATCGGCACCACGCCGGAGGTCGACAGGGTCACACGGCGCTTGGAGATGCCGTAGCCCAGGTCGTCCATCATCAGGTGCATGGCGGCGACGACGTTATCGAAGTTCAGCAGCGGCTCACCCATGCCCATCATCACCACGTTGGTGATGGCACGGTCGACGGTCGCCGGGACGCTGCCAAAGGATTTGTTGGCAATCCACACCTGGCCGATGACTTCGGCGGCGGTGAGGTTGCTATTGAAGCCTTGCTTGCCGGTGGAGCAGAAACTGCAATCCAGGGCACAGCCTGCCTGGGACGAAACGCACAACGTGCCGCGTTTGCCCTGGGGAATGTAGACAGTCTCGACGCAGCTGCCGGACGCCACGCGCACCACCCACTTACGGGTGCCGTCGCTGGAGATGTCCTCGCTGACAACCTCGGGACCACGGACCTCGGCAATGGCCTTGAGCTTGTCGCGCAGGGCCTTGCTGACGTTCGTCATGGCGTCGAAATCATCGACGCCAAAGTGGTGAATCCACTTCATTACCTGACCGGCACGGAAACGCTTCTCCCCGATTGAGTCGAAGAATTTTTCCATTTCCTGTTGAGTCAGACCCAGCAGGTTGGTTTTTACAGTCGATGTAGTCATGGATTCACCTTCACTCTCAAGCCAATGCTTAGCGAGTGGTTACTTCGGTAGCTGCGAAGAAGTACGAGATTTCGCGAGCAGCAGCGGCTTCGGAGTCCGAACCGTGTACAGCGTTGGCGTCGATGGAATCAGCGAAGTCAGCACGGATGGTGCCTGGAGCGGCTTCTTTAGGGTTGGTAGCGCCCATCAGCTCACGGTTCAGAGCGATAGCGTTTTCACCTTCCAGCACCTGAACGACAACAGGACCGGAGATCATGAAAGCAACCAGGTCGCCGAAGAAGCCACGAGCGCTGTGCTCAGCGTAGAAGCCTTCAGCTTCAGCCTTGGACAGTTGCTTGAGTTTCGAAGCTACAACCTTCAGGCCGGCTTTTTCGAAACGAGTGGTGATCTCGCCGATGACGTTTTTTGCAACAGCGTCAGGCTTGATGATGGAGAAAGTACGTTGAACAGCCATGGTGTAACTCCAGAAACGGTAATTTACGAAAAATTAAACCCGCGAATTATACGCGGGTTATTGGGTATTGCCTAACTGCGTAAGGGAGGCGTCAGTCCTGCTCTTCTTTCCAGGCCGTCTGAATAGCTTCCAGAACCTTTTCACCGCCGCGATCCCGCTCGTCTTCAAACCCAGGCAAAGCCATGACCATGTCACGCAAAGCGACAAAGTTCAGGGAATAGGGATCCAGATCCGGGTTGCCGTCGGCCAACAGGATAGCGATCTCTTGCACATCAACCCATTTAAGACTCATGACAGTTCCTTGAATCAATGCGGCGCTTCGGCCGCATGGTTGAGCGAATATTTCGGAATTTCGACAGTGATGTCTTCAGTCCCGACCTTGGCCTGACAGCTCAGGCGCGAATGCGCTTCCAGGCCCCATGCGCGATCCAGAAAATCTTCTTCCAGGTCGTCTGCCTCCTCCAGCGAGTCAAAACCCTCGCGAATGATGCAGTGGCACGTCGTGCAGGCGCAAACACCGCCGCAGGCACTTTCGATCTCGATGTGGTTTTCGTGGGCAACTTCGAGGATGGACTTGCCGGTCTCAGCCTCCACGACCATACCGTCCGGGCAATGCTCGGCGTGTGGCAGAAAAATGACCTGCGGCATTAATTATTCCTCGATTTCATTCAGGTTGCGCCCAGCCAGTGCGGCTCTCACCGTCTGATCCATGCGGCGAGCGGCAAAGGCATCAGTGACTTGCGACAAGCGCTTGGTCTGCTGCTCGATGGCGTAGCCATCGTTACCTTCCATCAGTTCGGCCAATTCCTGCATCTGCTGGTCGATGACCATGCGCTCTTCAGCGTCCAGCAGACGCTCGCCGTCAACTTCAAGGGCGCCCTGCACCGCTTCGAGCAGGCGCTGGGCATCCACTTGCTGCTCACGCAGTACGCGGGCGACTTTATCGTCACCGGCGTATTGGAACGAGTCCTTGAGCATCTTGGCGATTTCGCCGTCGGTCAGGCCATAGGACGGCTTGACCTGGATGCTGGCTTCAACGCCGGACGCCAGTTCACGCGCCGCCACGCTGAGCAGGCCATCGGCGTCGACCTGGAAGGTCACGCGAATCTTCGCCGCACCGGCGACCATGGCCGGAATGCCGCGCAATTCAAAGCGTGCCAGGGAGCGACAGTCGCTGATCAGTTCACGCTCGCCTTGCAGCACGTGAATCATCATGGCCGTCTGGCCATCTTTGTAGGTGGTGAAATCCTGGGCGCGGGCGACGGGAATAGTGGTGTTGCGCGGAATCACCTTCTCCATCAGGCCGCCCATGGTTTCCAAGCCCAGGGACAATGGAATCACGTCGAGCAACAGCAGTTCGCCACCATCGCGCTTGTTGCCGGCCAGGGTATCGGCCTGGATCGCGGCACCAATGGCCACCACTTGATCCGGATCAATTTCGGTCAGCGGCTGGCGACCGAACGCCTCGGCAACGGCCTCGCGGACGCGCGGCACACGGGTGGAACCGCCGACCATGACCACAGCGCCAACGTCTTCCAACTCGATGCCGGAATCACGCACGGCGCGGCGACAGGCTTTCAGGCTGCGCGCAACCATCGGCTCGATCAGCGCATCAAAGGCTTCGCGGGTCAGTTGGGCCGACCAGTTGCCGTAGGACACTTCAACAGAAGACGCGTCAGTCAGGGCCTCTTTGGCGGCACAGGCGGTTTGCAGCAGATGGCGCTGCTCGCCAGGATCCAAATCAGCGGACAAACCGGCACTGCTGATGATCCAGCGGGCGATCGCGTGATCGAAGTCATCGCCGCCCAGGGCCGTATCGCCGCCGGTGGCCAACACTTCAAAGACCCCGCCGGTCAGGCGCAGGATCGAAATATCGAAGGTGCCACCACCCAGGTCGTAAATGGCGACCAGACCCTCAGCCTGCTGATCGAGGCCATAGGCCACGGCGGCTGCGGTTGGTTCGTTGAGCAGACGCAGCACATTCAGGCCGGCGAGTTTCGCCGCATCCTTGGTGGCCTGGCGTTGGGCATCATCGAAATACGCCGGAACCGTGATCACCGCGCCCACCAATTCGCCGCCCAAGGTGGTTTCTGCCCGCTGGCGCAGGACCTTGAGGATGTCAGCCGACACTTCCACCGGGCTTTTCGGGCCCTGGACCGTGTCGATGAACGGCATATGGGACTCGCCACCGACAAACCGGTATGGCAGCTGGTCGCCCAGTTGCTTGACGTCGGAGAGACCACGACCCATCAAGCGCTTGACCGACAGCACAGTGTTCAGGGGATCGGTAGACGCCGCCAGCTTGGCCGACTCACCGACTTCGGTGCGATCGGCGTGATAGCGCACGGCGGATGGCAGGATCACCTGGCCATCGGCGTCGGGCAGCGGCTCGGACAGGCCGCTGCGCAAGGCAGCAACCAGGGAATTGGTGGTGCCCAAGTCAATCCCCACCGCCAGGCGACGCTGATGCGGTTGGGGGCTTTGGCCGGGTTCGGCGATTTGCAGTAGAGCCATGGTAATCAGGTCTTATCTGTCTATCAGGCGTGCATCATGGGCAGCACTGGGTTAATCGTCGAGGCGCTCTTCTAGCTGGCGCACTTCGTAGGTGAGCTTGTCGAGGAACTGCATGCGTCGCATCAGGCGCTCGGCCTGCTCGCGTTGCGCTGCATCATCCCAACAGGCCGCGAAGCTTTCGTTGAGCTCATCCTGGGCGGTTTTCAGACGACGCTTGAAGACTGCAACCCCCGCCACATCGGCGTCGTCCTGCAAATCTTCGAGCTCTTCGCGCCACTGCATCTGCTGCATCAGGAAGTCCGGATCGTGCACCGTGACCTCCATCGGCAACTCGCCACCGTTCATCGCGAGCAGGTAACGCGCGCGTTTCGAGGGGCTCTTGAGCGTCTGATAGGCTTCGTTGAGGCTGGCCGACTGCTCCAGCGCCAGGCGTTGCTCACGCTCGGAAGCGTCAGCGAAGCGGTCCGGATGCACGCCACGCGCCAATTCACGGTAGCGCGTGGCAAGTTGCTCGAGGTCCAGTCGAAAGCTCGGCTGCAACTCGAATAAAGCGAAATGACAAGGAGTACCCACAGATAGCCTCAGATGTTGAAGCTTTCGCCGCAGCCACATTCACCGCGCACGTTGGGGTTGTTGAACTTGAAGCCTTCGTTCAACCCTTCCTTGACGAAATCGAGTTCGGTGCCGTCCAGGTATGTCAGGCTTTTAGGGTCGATAATCACTTTCTCGCCGTGACTTTCGAACACCTGGTCTTCCGCCACCACCTCGTCGACGAACTCCAGCACATAGGCAAGGCCGGAACAGCCTGTGGTGCGAACACCCAGACGAATCCCCTCACCTTTACCGCGCCCATCCAGGGAGCGTCGCACGTGCCGCGCAGCCGCTTCTGTCATGCTGATAGCCATCGTTGACTCCTTACTCGTCGCCAAATGCTTAGATCAAGCCTTTCTTCTGCTTGTAATCGCGAACGGCCGCCTTGATGGCGTCTTCAGCGAGTACCGAGCAGTGGATTTTCACGGGCGGCAGGGCCAGTTCTTCGGCCAGCTGGGTGTTGCTGATAGTCACAGCCTCATCCAGGGTCTTGCCTTTCATCCATTCGGTCGCCAGGGAACTGGAGGCGATGGCCGAACCGCAGCCGTAGGTCTTGAACTTGGCGTCTTCGATGACGCCCGCCTCGTTGACCTTGATCTGCAGGCGCATCACATCGCCGCACGCCGGAGCGCCGACCATGCCGGTGCCGACATCAGGATCTTCCGCGTCCATCTTGCCGACGTTGCGCGGGTTTTCGTAGTGGTCGATGACCTTTTCGCTGTAAGCCATGGTACTGAATCCTCACTCATCAGGGCCGCTCTGGAACCCTGTAGAAACGCCTGCGTTTTCCGCCACGTTCCTACAGAGCTGGGGTGGCGGCTTCTATAGTTAGTGTGCCGCCCACTCGATCTTGGAAATATCGATGCCGTCTTTGTACATGTCCCACAGCGGCGACAAGGTACGCAGCTTGGTGACAGCTTCGCAGACTTTCTGCGCGGCGTAGTCGACTTCTTCTTCGGTGGTGAAACGGCCGAACGTAAAGCGGATCGAGCTGTGTGCCAGTTCATCGTTGCGGCCCAGGGCACGCAGTACGTAGGACGGCTCGAGGGACGCCGAGGTGCAGGCCGAACCGGACGAAACCGCCAGGTCCTTGAGCGCCATGATCAGCGACTCACCTTCGACGTAGTTGAAGCTCAAATTCAGGTTGTGCGGTACACGGGCAGTCATGCTGCCGTTGATGTACAGCTCTTCAAGGTTTTCGACCTGCTTGTAGAAGCGCTCGCTCAAGGCCTTGATGCGCACGTTTTCAGCAGCCATCTCTTCCTTGGCGATACGGAACGCTTCGCCCATGCCGACGATCTGGTGGGTCGCCAGGGTGCCCGAACGCATGCCGCGCTCGTGACCGCCGCCGTGCATGGTGGCTTCGATGCGCACGCGAGGCTTGCGGCTCACATACAGGGCGCCGATGCCTTTAGGGCCGTAGGTCTTGTGGGCGGAGAACGACATCAGGTCGACTTTCAGCTTCGACAGGTCGATGTCGACCTTGCCGGTAGACTGGGCAGCGTCGACATGCAGCAACACACCTTTGGAGCGGGTCAGCTCGCCGATGGCCGCGATATCGTTGATGGTGCCGATTTCGTTGTTCACGTGGATCACCGAAACCAGGATGGTGTCTTCACGCATCGCCGCTTCGATCATCGCCGGAGTGACGATACCGTCGGTGGTCGGCTCGATGTAGGTGACTTCGAACCCTTCACGCTCCAGCTGGCGCATGGTGTCCAGGACAGCCTTGTGCTCGATCTTGGTGGTGATCAGGTGCTTGCCTTTGGTCGCGTAGAAATGCGCGGCGCCCTTGATTGCCAGGTTGTCGGATTCGGTAGCACCGGAGGTCCAGACGATTTCGCGCGGGTCAGCACCCACCAGGTCGGCGACCTGGCGACGGGCGTTCTCGACCGCTTCCTCGGCTTTCCAGCCGAATACGTGGGAACGGGACGCTGGGTTGCCGAAGTTTCCGTCAACCAGCAGGCACTCGCTCATCTTTTGCGCGACACGCGGATCAACCGGGGTGGTCGCTGAGTAATCAAGGTAAATCGGCAATTTCATGGACTTTCTCCTAAATCAGGCTGGCTGGCGTGCCGTTAGCTCTTCGGCTGTCACTCGACGGCGGACGCTTCAATCTTGTCCAGACGCGGCGCCTTGGTGTTGCAACGGCGCTGGTCCTGACGCTGGGCTACTTCTTGCACCTCACGGCGAGTCACAAGATCAGCCAAGCTGATACCACTCAAAAACTCATGGATCTGCAGGCTCAAGTCACACCACAAGTGGTGGGTCAGGCAGGTGTCGCCGGCATGGCAGTCACCCAGCCCCTGGCATTTGGTTGCATCGACGGATTCGTTGACCGCGTCGATCACCTGGGCGACCTGGATGCCCTGCATGTCACGGGACAGTTGATAGCCGCCACCCGGACCGCGCACACTGGAAACCAGATTGCTGCGGCGCAACTTGGCGAACAGTTGCTCGAGGTATGACAGGGAAATGCCTTGGCGCTCGGAGATATCGGCCAGGGACACCGGCCCAGTTTGCGCGTGCAAGGCCAAGTCGAGCATGGCGGTCACCGCGTATCGGCCTTTTGTAGTCAGTCTCATGGACAAGTACCAAGGTGTTTCAGAATGGGAGCGAGTATGCGATTCCCGAGTATTTAAGTCAACTATAAGACCCACTACTTTAGTCAGGATTACCCGTAAAAAGGGCGCGCGAATAATAGCAGGATGGGGTAGGGACGAACAGCGGGAACGCGGCGGGATGGGGTTTCTAAGACCAATGGAGCCCCCTTGCAGGAGCTGGCTTACCAGCGATGGCAGTGGGTCAGCGACCTGATCAGTGGCTGGCAGACCGCTATCGCTGGCAAGCCAGCGCCTATAGGGGAGTTTTTCAGCTCGTTTTGGTGGCGGCCTCGTCCTTGATTTCGGCAAAGTCTTCTTCGCGCAACTCAGGCAGGTCTTTCGCACAATAGCTGCTGCCCAACTCCTTCAGCGCGCCGCACATGCCATCCAGCTTGCCGTCTACCGCTTGCAGGTGGTCGAGCAACTGACCGATGGCACGGGCTACCGGGTCGGGCATGTCTTCGCTGACGCCGTAGGCATCGAAGCCGATCTTCTCGGCCATGGCCTTGCGCTTGGCTTCCTGCTCATCGCCCACTTCAGGCTTGACGATGATCCGGCCAGGGATACCCACCACGGTTGCACCCGGCGGAACGGCCTTGGTCACCACGGCATTGGAACCCACCTTGGCGCCAGCCCCCACGGTAAACGGCCCGAGCACCTTGGCACCCGCCCCGACCACCACGCCGTCGCCCAGGGTCGGGTGGCGCTTACCCTTGTTCCAACTGGTACCGCCCAGGGTTACCCCCTGATACAAGGTCACGTCATCGCCAATTTCGGCGGTCTCACCAATGACGATGCCCATGCCGTGATCGATAAAGAAGCGACGACCGACCTTCGCACCCGGATGAATCTCGATGCCGGTCAACCAGCGACCAAAGTTCGACACCAGCCGCGCCAGCCACTTCCAGCCCATGCCCCACAAGGCACCGGACAGGCGATGAATCCAGATCGCGTGCATGCCGGGGTAGCAGGTCAGCACCTCAAAGGCGTTGCGCGCCGCCGGATCACGGTGAAAAACACTCTGGATATCTTCTCGCAAACGCTCGAACATTTTTAATCCTTCCGCTTAAGGAGCTCGCCACGGGCCGCTTTCTGGGTTTCCGTGAGGATGCCACGCAATATATTCATTTCCGCTCGGCTTACCGAGCTGCGTCCGTACAGGCGACGCAGGCGCGCCATCAAGTGCCGGGGCTTTTCAGGATCGAGGAATTCAATGGCCACCAGGGTCTGCTCCAGGTGTTCATAGAACCGCTCCAGCTCGTCCATCGTGGCCAGCTCGCCACTTTTGGTCGACGCGACTTCATCCTTCTCGACCTTGCTCGGTTGGCCTTCAGCGGCCAGCCAGGCCATGCGCACTTCGTAACTCAACACCTGCACCGCCGCCCCAAGGTTCAGCGAGCTGAACTCAGGGTCCGATGGAATGTGCACGTGGTAATGACATCGCTGCAGCTCTTCATTGGTCAGGCCGGAGTCTTCACGACCGAACACCAGGGCGATTTCAGCACCTCCGGCAGCCTCTTCCACTACTTTGGTGCCGCACTCACGTGGGTCCAGCAGCGGCCAGGGAATGCGACGGTCGCGGGCACTGGTGCCAAGTACCAGGTTGCAGCCGACCAGCGCGTCTTCCAAGGTGGCGACGACCTGGGCTTTTTCAAGGATGTCATTGGCGCCGGATGCACGGGCATCGGCCTCGTGATGCGGGAACAAACGCGGCTCAACCAACACCAGACGCGTCAGCCCCATGTTCTTCATGGCTCGCGCCACCCCGCCGATGTTGCCGGGATGACTGGTATTGACCAAGACGACACGAATGTTTTGCAGCAAGGGAGGCGCTCTCGGACACGGGAAAGGGGAGCAAATCTTACAGAACAGCCTAAGGTTATGCCATGAAAGCTCACACCGTCCTTCACCTGAAGAAAGTTTCTGCTAGAATGCCCGGCTTTCTTTAACAACCTTAGGTGACACATCCATGCAGCCCATGCTGAATATCGCGCTGCGCGCCGCCCGCAGCGCCAGTGAATTGATCTTCCGCTCCATCGAGCGCCTGGATACCATCAAGGTCGACGAAAAAGACGCCAAGGATTATGTATCCGAGGTGGATCGCGCCGCCGAACAGAAAATCATCGACGCTCTGCGCAAGGCCTACCCTACCCACGGCATCCTCGGCGAAGAAACCGGCATGCACAAAGGCAGTGGCGAAGGCGAAGACTACCTGTGGATCATTGACCCACTGGATGGCACCACCAACTTCCTGCGCGGCATCCCGCACTTTGCCGTGAGCATCGCCTGCAAATACCGCGGCCGCCTGGAACATGCCGTTGTGCTGGACCCGGTTCGCCAGGAAGAATTCACCGCCAGCCGTGGCCGTGGCGCCCAGCTCAATGGCCGTCGCCTGCGTGTCAGCGGCCGCACCAGCCTGGACGGCGCCCTCTTGGGTACCGGCTTCCCGTTCCGTGACGACCAGATGGACAACCTGGACAACTACCTGGGCATGTTCCGCGCCCTGGTTGGCCAGACCGCCGGCATCCGTCGTGCTGGCGCCGCGAGCCTGGACCTGGCTTACGTTGCCGCCGGTCGTTTCGATGCATTCTGGGAGTCGGGTCTGTCCGAGTGGGACATGGCTGCGGGCGCCCTGCTGATCCAAGAGGCCGGCGGCCTGGTGAGCGACTTCACCGGCGGTCACGACTTCCTGGAGAAAGGCCATGTGGTTGCCGGCAACACCAAATGCTTCAAGGCCGTATTGACGGCGATCCAGCCGCACCTGCCGGCCTCGCTGAAGCGTTAAGCGAGCGAGCACAAAAAAAGCACCTTTCGGGGTGCTTTTTTGTGCCTGGGATTTGGACATTGCAGGAGCCAGCTTGCCGGCTCCTGCAAGGGCGGGGGTTATTGCTGGTTTTGGCCGAGGATCAGACGACCCTCTTTATCGACCGGGATCTGGCCACCTGGATCACGATCCATGCGCACCGAACCTTCTTTGCCACCCAGGGTATAACGCACGTCATAACCGACGACTTTGTCGCTGATGTCATTGACGGTGTTACAGCGAGTCTGGGTCGTGGTGTAGGTATCGCGGTTCTGCATGCCTTCCTGAACCTTGTTACCGGCGTAACCACCACCGACCGCGCCGGCCACGGTGGCCAGCTTCTTACCATTACCGCCACCGATCTGGTTGCCCAACAGGCCACCGGCCAGCGCACCGACCACGGTACCGACGATCTGGTGTTGATCCTGCACCGGCTTCTGCCGGGTCACGGCGACGTCCTTGCAGACCTCGCGCGGGGTTTTGATCTGGGTTTTCACCGGCTGCACCGCCAGCACTTGCGCATACTCAGGGCCGCTTTTTACCAGGCTGTAGGTGGCGACAGCACCCCCGGCAGTCACACCGACAGCACCCAATACCGCACCAACCAGTAACGACTTGTTCACGTTGAACCTCCTGACCATCACAAACGGACCGGACGATCCGCGCTATACCCAGCCTTGGAGCAACAAAAAAGGCACGAGTTCAATACTCGTGCCTTCTTTGTAACAGCAGATCAACAAGCGCCCATCAAGGACGGTCGTCGACCTCCTTGCCAGTGGAAGCGGGAGGGATCAGGTCTTCGCTGTTGAGGTTCAGCCAGATCAGCACCACGTTGGCGATGTAGATCGACGAGTAGGTACCCGCCAGAACGCCGATGAACAGCGCCAGGGAGAAGCCCCACAGGTTGTCGCCGCCAAAGATCATCAGTGCCGCGATCGCCAGCAAGGTGGAGATCGATGTCGCCATGGTCCGCAGCAGGGTCTGGGTGGTGGAGATGTTGATGTTCTCGATCAACGTGGCCTTGCGCAGCACACGGAAGTTCTCGCGAACCCGGTCGAATACCACGATGGTGTCGTTGAGCGAGTAACCAATGATCGCCAGCACTGCAGCCAATACGGTCAGGTCAAAGGTGATCTGGAAGTACGCCAGAATGCCCACGGTTACGACCACGTCGTGGATCAGCGAGACAATGGCGCCGACACCGAACTTCCACTGAAAGCGGAAGGCCAGGTAGATCATGATGCCGACCAGCGCCATCAGCATGCCGAGGCCGCCCTGGTCGCGCAGCTCTTCACCCACTTGCGGGCCGACGAACTCGACGCGCTTGACCGACGCCGGGTTATCACCGCCAACCTTCTGCAAGGCTTCGGCGACCTGGTGACCCAGTTGCGGGTCTTCGCCCGGCATACGCACCAGCAGATCGGTGGTCGCACCAAAGCTCTGCACGATGGCTTCGTGATAGCCGGCCTTGACCAGCTCTTCGCGCACCTGGGTAACGTCGGCCGGCTTCTCGTAGGTCAGCTCGATGAGCGTACCGCCGGTGAAGTCCAGACCGTAGTTCAAGCCCTTATGGAACCAGCTGAACAACGCCAGAGCGGTAAGGAGCACGGTGACGCCGAACGCAATATTGCGAACGCCCATGAAGTTGATTGTACGTAACATGGCAGCCCCTTAAATCCACAACTTCTTGAAGTCACGTCCGCCAAAGATCAGGTTGACCATTGCGCGGGTCACCATGATGGCCGTGAACATCGAGGTAAAGATACCGAGGGACATGGTCACCGCAAAACCTTTGACGGGGCCGGTGCCCATGGCAAAGAGAATCCCACCGACCAGCAACGTGGTCAGGTTGGAGTCGAGAATCGCGGTAAATGCCCGGCCAAAGCCTTCGTTGATTGCACGCTGCACGGTCATGCCGGCGGCGATCTCTTCACGGATCCGCGAGAAGATCAGCACGTTAGCGTCCACCGCCATACCCATGGTGAGGACGATACCGGCGATGCCCGGCAGGGTCAGCGTAGCGCCCAGCAGCGACATCAGGGCCAGCAGCATCACCATGTTGCCCGCCAGGGCCACGGTGGCAATGATGCCGAAGAAGCGGTAGATGGCGATGATGAACAGCGACACGAACAGCATGCCCCACAAGGCTGCGTCGACACCTTTGGTGATGTTGTCGGCACCCAGGCTCGGGCCGATGGTGCGTTCTTCAGCGAAGTACATCGGCGCAGCCAGGCCACCGGCACGCAGCAGCAGGGCCAGTTCCGAGGATTCGCCCTGGCCGTTCAGGCCGGTGATGCGGAATTGAGCACCCAGCGGCGACTGGATGGTCGCCAGGCTGATGATCTTCTTCTCTTCCTTGAAGGTCTGCACCGGTACGTCTTTCTCGACGCCGTTGACCATTTGCTTGGTGTAGGTGGTCACCGGGCGTTGCTCGATGAAGATCACCGCCATGCTGCGACCGACGTTGCTGCGCGTGGCGCGGCTCATCAATTCGCCGCCATGGCCATCCAGGCGGATGTTCACTTCAGGGGTACCGTGCTCGCCGAAACCGGCCTTGGCGTCAGTCACCTGGTCGCCGGTGATGATCAAGCCACGTTCGATCTGCGCCGGAGGGCGGTTGCCTTCACGGAACTCGAAGGTCTCGGAAGTGGCTTTGGAAGCGCCCGGCTCAGCGGCCAGACGGAATTCCAGGTTGGCGGTCTTGCCCAGGATACGCTTGGCTTCAGCGGTGTCCTGCACGCCCGGCAGCTCAACCACGATGCGGTTGGCGCCCTGGCGCTGAACGATCGGCTCGGCCACACCCAGCTCGTTGACGCGGTTACGTACCGTGGTCAAGTTCTGCTTGATGGAGTATTCGCGGATTTCCGCCAGCTTGGCCGGGGTCATCGCCAGACGCAGTACAGGTTGACCATTGAGGTCGGCCGGTACGATGTCGAAATCGTTGAAGTTCTTGCGGATCAGCGCGCGGGCCTGTTCGCGGGAAGCTTCGTCAGAGAAGCCCAGCTGGATGGCACCGTTGAGCTGCGGCAGGCTGCGATAACGCAACTTCTCTTTGCGCAGCAGGCTCTTCACGTCACCTTCGTAGACTTTCAGGCGTGCGTCGAGGGCTTTGTCCATGTCGACTTCCAGCAGGAAGTGCACACCACCGGACAAGTCCAGACCCAGCTTCATCGGGTGCGCGCCAATGCTGCGCAGCCATTTTGGCGTGGTCTGTGCCAGGTTGAGCGCGACAACGTAGTCGTCACCCATGGCCTTGCGCACGACGTCTTTGGCCGGCAATTGGTCTTCTTGCTTGGTCAGGCGCAACAAGCCGCCCTTCGCATCAGCTGCCAACGTTGCCGCCTTGACCTGGATGCCCGCATCGGTCAGCGCTTTGCTCGCGCGTTCCAGGTCAGCCTGATTGACCTTCAGCGAAGTGCTGGCGCCAGAGATCTGGATCGCAGGGTCATCAGGATAGAGATTGGGAGCGGAATAAATAAAACCGATCGCCAGCACCGCCAGGATCAGTACGTATTTCCACAGAGGGTATTTGTTCAGCATCACGCCGCCCGCTTATAACGCGGGGCGCCTTGCGCGCCCCGTCGATTGGTAAAGGTTGTTGCTTAGATCGCTTTGAGCGTGCCTTTTGGCAGCGTGGCGGCGATGGCGCCCTTCTGGAACTTCATTTCGACGGTGTCGGAGACTTCCAGCACCACGAAAGCATCGGAAACCTTGGTGATCTTGCCCGCGATACCGCCGGTGGTCACGACTTCGTCACCTTTCTGCAGGCTGCTCAGCAGGTTTTTCTGCTCTTTGGCACGCTTGGCCTGTGGACGCCAGATCATCAGGTAAAAGATGACCAGGAAGCCGACCAGGAAAATCCACTCGAAACCACCGCCCATAGGGCCGGCAGCAGCAGGCGCAGCGGCATCAGCCATGGCGTTAGAGATAAAAAAGCTCATTTAGCACTCCAGTTGCAAATAGTGAATCTTAGGGTCGGAAAACTCAGTCCAAGGGCGGCACAGGGAGCCCGCGCTTGGCATAGAAGGCATCGACGAAGGCGGCCAATGTACCCTGTTGAATAGCCTCGCGCAAACCAGCCATCAGGACTTGGTAGTGACGCAAATTGTGGATGGTATTCAACATGCTACCCAGCATTTCCCCGCACTTGTCCAGATGGTGCAGATAAGCACGGGAGAAGTTCTGGCAGGTATAGCAGTCACAGGTGGGATCCAGCGGCGAATCATCATGGCGATGGAACGCGTTTCGGATCTTCAGCACGCCTGTATCGATGAACAGATGCCCATTGCGGGCATTGCGGGTTGGCATCACGCAATCGAACATGTCCACACCGCGGCGCACACCCTCTACGAGATCTTCCGGTTTGCCAACGCCCATAAGGTAACGAGGTTTGTCAGCCGGCATCAGGCCCGGCAGGTAATCCAGCACCTTGATCATTTCGTGCTTGGGCTCGCCTACCGACAGACCGCCGATGGCCAGGCCGTCGAAGCCGATCTTGTCGAGGCCTTCCAGCGAGCGCTTGCGCAGGCTTTCATGCATGCCGCCCTGGACGATACCGAACAGCGCCGCAGTGTTGTCGCCGTGGGCGTTCTTCGAGCGCTGGGCCCAACGCAGCGACAACTCCATGGAAACCCGCGCGACATCTTCGTCAGCCGGGTACGGCGTGCATTCGTCGAAAATCATCACGATGTCGGAGCCCAGGTCGCGCTGGACCTGCATCGACTCTTCCGGGCCCATGAACACTTTGGAGCCGTCCACCGGCGAGGCGAAGGTCACGCCCTCCTCCTTGATCTTGCGCATGGCGCCCAGGCTGAACACCTGGAAACCACCCGAGTCAGTGAGGATCGGGCCTTGCCACTTCATGAAGTCATGCAGGTCGCCGTGCTTCTTGATCACTTCCGTACCCGGACGCAGCCACAGGTGGAAGGTGTTGCCGAGGATGATTTCGGCGCCGGTGGCGACGATATCGCGTGGCAGCATGCCTTTGACGGTGCCGTAGGTGCCGACCGGCATGAACGCCGGGGTCTCCACCGTACCGCGCGGAAAGGTCAGGCGACCGCGACGGGCTTTGCCGTCAGTGGCCAGCAATTCAAACGACATACGACTCATAGTTGTTCCTCTGGGCCGCGTGGCGCCGGATTACGGGTGATAAACATCGCATCACCGTAGCTGAAAAAACGGTATCCATTGTCGATGGCAGCCTGATAAGCAGCCATGGTTTCCGGATAACCGGCAAATGCCGACACCAGCATCAACAACGTGGATTCCGGCAAATGGAAGTTGGTCACCAGCGCATCGACCACATGAAACGGCCGGCCTGGATAAATAAAGATATCGGTGTCGCCACTGAACGGCTTGAGCACGCCATCACGCGCCGCGCTTTCCAGGGAACGCACGCTGGTGGTACCGACAGCAATCACCCGGCCGCCGCGCGCCTTGCACGCGTTGACCGCATCCACCACGTCCTGGCTGACTTCCAGCCATTCGCTGTGCATATGGTGGTCTTCGATGTTATCCACACGCACCGGCTGAAACGTACCGGCCCCCACGTGCAGGGTCACATACGCGCTCTCGACGCCCTTGGCGGCGATCGCATCCAGCAGCGGCTGGTCGAAATGCAGCCCGGCCGTCGGCGCCGCAACGGCACCGAGGCGCTGGGAATACACGGTCTGATAGCGCTCGCGGTCCGCGTCTTCGTCGGGGCGATCTATATAAGGAGGCAACGGCATATGGCCGACGCGCTCCAGCAGCGGCAACACTTCTTCGGCAAACTTGAGCTCGAACAACGCATCATGGCGCGCCACCATCTCGGCCTCGCCACCGCCATCGATCAACAGGGTCGAACCCGGTTTCGGCGACTTGCTGGAGCGTACATGGGCCAGCACGCGATGGCTGTCCAGCACCCGCTCCACCAGAATTTCCAGCTTGCCGCCGGAGGCTTTCTGGCCAAACAGCCGCGCCGGAATCACCCGGGTATTGTTGAACACCATCAAATCGCCTGGGCGCAAATGCTCAAGCAAATCAGTGAATTGACGGTGTGCGAGGGCACCGCTGGGCCCGTCCAGGGTCAGCAGTCGACTGGCGCGACGCTCGGCCAAAGGGTGGCGGGCGATCAGCGAATCAGGGAGCTCAAAAGTAAAGTCAGCAACGCGCATGATGGGGTTCGTCTAGCAGGGCCGGGAAGTCTAGCGGAAATAGTCAAAATTGACCATGAAACGTGATTGACCAACGGTAATCTCATCTCTATACTTCGCCGCCATTGAGCCCTGATGGCGGAATTGGTAGACGCGGCGGATTCAAAATCCGTTTTCGAAAGGAGTGGGAGTTCGAGTCTCCCTCGGGGCACCATATAGCAGTATCTGAAAGTCTCTACCAGACTCTCAGACCCAGAGAAACCGGCCACTTGAGCCGGTTTTTTTGTGTCTGGCTTTCTACCTCTGTATCCCCTTATCCGTTGTATCCCTGTATCCCTGTATCCCTGTATCCCTGTATCCCTGCTTGTATCCTGAGAAAAATACCGAACTTTGGGATACAAGGATGAAGCGCGCAGATATCAAGCGCCGCCCTCTCGCAGACACGACGCTTGCAGGGCTGGAGCCGGAGTCAAAGGAATACCGGGAGCTAGACGGAAACGGCCTCTACTTCAGGGTCAAACCTGATGGTGGTAAATCCTGGCAGCTACGCTACAAACGTCCGGCGGGCAATTGGGCTTGGATGGGGCTCGGGGGTTACCCAGAGGTCAGTGGTGCGCTGGCAAGAGAGAAAGCTGCTGATCTACGCAAAGTGGTGAGTAGCGGCGCCGATCCCCTTGAGCAGAAACGATCCGCTAAAGCTGCAATCGATGCGGCCAAGGCTCGAACGTTTCGAGCTGCTGCTGAAGCTTGGCTCAAGGCCAAAGAAGAAAAGGGCCTCGCAACCTCTACCCTTCACAAAATCCGCACCTACCTCGACAAGGACATACTCCCGGCATTGGGAGATACGCCCCTCGACGAAATCACCCGCACCGACTGTGCAGATCTCCAGGCATCCCTCGAAGCTAGAGACGCTCACAACGTGGCGGAAACACCAACACAGCCTGCTTGACCTGTTGCCGGCCTAACCTAAACCCTCCCTGAAGCAACCGGCGAGGGCCGGTTGCTTCGGGCCTACCATCGGTCTAACCATGAACCAAAAACCACAGAACAGCGCTCAGATGCCTGATGACCTAAAGGCCCGGCAGCTGCATTTAAACGGGATAATCGTCGGCATGGCGGGAGTGAAAAAGCTCAACGCAAGAGAATACGAAGACACCAAGGTTGAAACGCTCACGATTGATGCTATCAAGGCAGAGCTTGAATTCATTGACCTCCAGCTCAAAAGAAGGAGCGGTTGATAAGGAGGTGGAAGCTTAAGGAGCTTCCGCCTCGCAATATCCCTCCATTAAAAAAAGTATCCCAGATTCTTCTGGCTTTCGGTCTGTGGCGGCTGCGAGCTTATGACCGCTTCCGGCCGATTCTGTTGAAAAAGTAGATATCCTGCTTGGCCTGCGGCAAAATCAGGTCATCGGCCAGCGGGAGGATTCGCAGCATGATGGGACAATTGTCGAGCGGACAAGAGAGGCTGTTTTACTCGTTCAACATTGAAGATCACATCCCAGCCAATCACCTCCTGCGCAGCATTGATCGATGCCTTGATCTCAGCGATCTGCGCCATTATCTCGCCGATTTTTATAGCCCAATCGGGCGCCCATCGATTGATCCCGAACTGATGATTCGCCTGTTGGTGGTGGGCTACTGCTACGGCATTCGCTCCGAACGTCGGTTGTGCGAAGAGGCTCATTTGAACTTGGCGTATCGCTGGTTCTGCCGCTTAAGCCTCGAAGACGAAGTCCCCAATCACTCTACGTTTTCCAAGAATCGGCACGGTCGCTTTCGTGACAGCTCGCTGTTTCGCTGGCTGTTCAACGAGGTGCTGCGTCGCTGCATGGACGCAGGTCTGGTCAAGGGCGAAGGGTTTGCGGTCGACGCCAGCGTCATCAAAGCAGATGCCAGTCGGCAACGTGGCGTACCTGGCGATGATGAAATCAACTGGCGCGATCCGTCGCTGAGTACTCGCGCCGTGCGTGAGTACCTTGAAGCGCTGGATGAAGAAGCGTTACGCGAAGCACTGCCTAAGCGCCTGTCATTGACTGATCCACTTTCTCGTTGGACCGCAGCGCCAGGAGGCCCGGCGTTTTTCGCCTACTCGACGAACTATCTGATTGATGTCGAGCATGGCGTGATCATGGATGTGGAGCCGACCCCAGCGCATCGAACCGCCGAGGTCGAGAGCACCAAGACCATGATCGAGCGGGTCGAAGAACAGTTCGACATCAAGCCGGATCGGCTCATCGGCGATACCGCTTACGGAACCGCACCGATGCTGGCCTGGATGGTGAACGAAAAAGACATCGAGCCGCATGTGCCGGTTTGGGACAAAACCGAGCGTAAGAACGAGAGCCTCTCGATCAGTGATTTTCAATGGAGTGAAGAAGCGCAGGAATATCGTTGTCCCACGGGGCACGCCCTGCGCAGCGAGTGGCGGGCCTTCAAGAACCAGCGCTCACATGTCACGAAAGCCGACACCATCATCTTTCGATCCCGGAAAACAGACTGCTCTAAATGCTCAATGAAAGAGCGCTGCTGCCCAAACACCTCGTTCCGAAAAATCGCCCGTAGCGTCCATGAGGCGGCACGCAATGTTGCTCGGCGAATTGCCGCAACACCGCAATACGTGTGCTCTCGCCATGAGCGCAAAAAGGTCGAAATGTTGTTCGCTCATCTCAAACGAATCCTGAAACTGGATCGATTAAGGCTACGAGGAATGACCGGTGCAAACGACGAATTTACCTTGGCCGCTGCGGTACAGAATTTAAGACGACTGGCGAAACTGACCTCACAAGGGCCGCCGACCACGGGATAGGTACGCCCGGAATCAGCAAAAACCCTCAAATTAACCTATTAACCAAGCTGCAACGGTCAATGCAGAACCGGAAAGCCACGCAACGTGGTGACCAGGTTCTGAAACGAGGGCCAACGTCGCCTTCTTACAGCCTGAAATTCCGACTTTTTCAACAGAATCGGCCACAAGCGGACAGTCGAACTGACTTTATCAATCTCGCTAGGTGAAGCCGATTGGAATCCATCTTGCTGATTCGGGAAAGGCTATTATCTGGCCACCACGGGCCTTATTGTCGCCCAATAGTTGAGCTATCAGGGGAGACGCTATGCTTGACCGGTTGATACAGTTTTTTCACGAAACACCTGCTCCAGACGATGATGGACGAGTCCCCGCGCTACACGTGAAGAAGGTAATTTTAGCCGGATTTATTTTTGTGGTGGCTACGGTTGGTGCTTACGCGATAGGGCTGATATCGCTCACCTGGCCAGTCAGCGAGCTCTCGATAGCTAAATCTGGCACCTTTGGGGACAGCTTTGGGGCCCTCAATGCTTTGTTCACAGGGCTTGGATTTATGGGACTATTGGTAACCATTTTTCTACAACGTGAAGATCTCAAACTCACTCGCGAGGAGTTATCAGAGACTCGTCAAGAGATAAAAATTCAGAGCAAGACGTTTCAGCAACAACAGTTTGAAGAGTCATTTTATCGTTTATTGACGCTCTACAAGGAAAACCTGAGCACACTATCAGTCATTAATCCTCATTCTGCTCATGAGAAATCCTATGGAATTGAAGCATTAAGCGTATTCCTCACCAGATTTGATCGTGCGTGGCGCAAACACAAGAACTATAGGTTCTCTGAAAAGCTAGACGATCAGGAGGAATATGTTTATTTGCTGTTTCAAACCTGCCACTCGGTGTTTATCCGCCAAGGGAGATATCTAGCGACTTTTATCGCACTTCTAGCAATGATTGAAAACGACAATCCTGCACCTGAGCGTAAAGAAAGCTACCTAGCTATCCTATCGTCTCAACTCACAATATATGAACTCAAGTATCTCTTATACCAATCCTTCATCATGACTGATGCGGCTCCCATAAGAGCATTATGGCAACTCTCTCCATCGTTCGGACAGCGATTGGCTACAGCTGGCCTCCCAGATGGTCATCGCAAATCCTTCGAATTTTACTGGGAATGCGTGCTGCCGATTAGCCCCTCGAGAAGTAATCCAATGGCTCAAGGAAAATGGAAATCGGTACGCAAGCGGACACAGAAGCGTAAAAGGTCGTTATCGGAGAAAAATCTCGCAGTGGCCTCCCAAGTAGCAGCGCAAAAGTTGGAGCATGGTCCCGACCTACAACCGCCGTCTCCCCTGAGAAGCTCGTGACTAAGGATTTAACCGAAATTTAACCGAAGACGATATGCGTCGAGCTCTCTTCGGCGGCGCCGCGCCGGCAACCGAGGCGAAGATACTACCCTCACCGCCAGCGATAATCGATATTGTCCTACCCTCAGCAGATGAAGCCCAGGTCAAAAAGAAAGTTATAAAGGCGCTTACTCCGCGCCTATATATGACGATGCAGGTCACCACCGAATATGAGGGCAATACATTCGAATTGCCCCACGAAGAGGATATTTTAAGCACGCTGCAAGCCGAGCAAGAAGCGGTCAGGATAGCCAAGAAGAAGTGAATCGCCCCGGATTCTCTAGACACCTTGCAAGCTCATTGCATAACGCTTTTCAAACTCTACCGGTGACAGCTGATTGTTGAAACCATGGCGGCGTTTTGCGTTGTAGAACATCTCGATGTAATCAAACACATCACTACGAGCATCTTCGCGCGTGGAATAGATTTTCCGCTTGATCCGTTCCCGCTTTAGAAGCTGGAAAAAGCTCTCAGCCACGGCGTTGTCATGACAATTGCCTCGGCGGCTCATGCTGGCAACCAAATTGTTCGCCTTCAAAAAACTGCGCCAATCGGCGCTGCTGTACTGGCTGCCCTGGTCGGAGTGAACCATCACCTCCTGCTTCGGTTTACGCCTCCAGACCGCCATCAATAACGCATCAATGGCCAAATCACTGGTCATCTGCGACTTCATTGACCAGCCAACGACCTGACGAGAAAACAGATCCAGCACCACTGCCAAATACAGCCAGCCTTCATACGTACGAATGTAAGTGATGTCGGTGACCCAAACTTTGTTGGGTTCTACGACATCGAACTGGCGCTTCAGTAAATTGGGTGAGGCGACCGCTGGCTTACCGCCGTATTTGCCAGGACGGCGTCGATACCCTGTCTGAGAGCGCAGACCTTCAAGACGCATCAGCCTCGCCACACGATGCCGACCACAATCCTCACCGACTTCGCGCAGATCGTCATGGACTTTGCGATAGCCATAAACGCCGCCGCTCTCCAGCCAGGAATGCTTGATCAAACCCAGCAGTCGCTGGTCGTCTTTGGCGCGTACAGATTGCGGCTCAGACAGCCAGGCGTAATAACCGCTGGGATGGACTTTCAGCGTCAGGCAAAGCCGTCGAATGGAATAATCGCCCGCTCGCTGCTTGATAAAGGCGTACTTCAACCGCACTCCTTGGCAAAGTACGCGGCGGCCTTTTTTAAGATGTCTCGCTCTTCGGTGACGCGCTTGAGTTCGGCTCGCAGACGACGCAGTTCAGCGTGCTGATCGTCGTCTTGCTGCCGTTCTGCCTGAGGTTTGCTGTAGCGCTTTATCCAGGCATAGAGGCTATGCGTCGACACGCCAAGACGCGCCGCCACATCAGCGACAGGCAGCTTCTTTTCGGTCACTTGATTGACCGCTTGGATTTTGAACTCTTCGGGATAACGTGGGTTGCTCATGGCACCTCCTGATTGGCCTCAGTTTAAGGCATGGAGGTGTCTACGAAACCCGGGGCGATTCAGAAGTTTAGATACGCATAAATGATTTCTATAAGACCGGCGTAATCCATCGAGCATAGGGACGGGTAACTCAGAGGCGAAATCGCAGATAGCTCAAACTTCTCTAAGAGAAGCGGCAATCGGTCAATAGCGCTCAGCCGACTGATTAGGCAGAGACAGCCCAAAAACGGCCTTTAACATTGACTCTTACTACCGGCACACCTACGCCATTAGCTTCTGCCGAGGGGCATTGCCTCAATCGATTGGATCACCGAACAAATGCGGCACACCAACAGCAACAAGGTCCGTCAGCATTACGGGACGTGGATCAATGAGGATAGGTGGGATTTCGTGGAAATACTGCAACTAGCGCTGAAGCTTCCACGTCCTATGCCGTACCTTCATTCCTATAAATCCCAATATACGGATAAATAATACGAATCAGATTAATTGAAAACTATTTACAATGGCTGGCGCGAATGTGCGCGATCGCCGCGCCACCCATTTTTTCATATAGATTATTCGCCTTGTCAATTCAACAGATCAGATAGCGATCTAGCTTTTTTTACGTGCCACATCCTTCTCGTAGCTTCGACGTAATTTTCCGCGTAACTCTCTAAGTTTTGCAGGACTTTTCAGATCACCCTTATAATCGAACTGATCACCAAGCGACTCAACCTCAAAATTTAAATCAATAACAATCGACTGCAAAACCTCCTCAATGGACTGAAGAAACTTTTGAATTGTCCCTGCTTCAAACAGAGCCCTGGGTTCTTTCAGGAACTGTGCAGAATTAGAATTTGACTTCATAAGATCAGATATAACAGACAGCAAAAAGAAGCGTGTCAAACCGTACTTAGCCAACGGCTTATAATTTATACCTTCTGCGGCCGTTAAAATCCTACCCATTATAGCGTGAAGAAAAAGAATTCTATGCGCCGTCACTGCAGGTCGAGCAAAAATATCATTGTATTTGTCATCAAACAGCTTATATACCTGATGACAGGACTCTGGCTCCAATAAGTCAAACGCGAGAAGTAACCTGCCAGCCTCTTCATTAGTGATGACTTTTTTACCAGGCTTGATATCCTGCCCACGCTTTATCTCAAATGCATACTCGCCACCTTCGACCCTCTTAAACTCCTCTAGCAATCGCACCTGAATTTCATTATTAGACTTTAAATCGCGTGGCTTGATGGCATTTTGATTGTTGCTATTTATAGTAATCTTCTTTGACAAAACAGAATCTTCAAGCTTAATTATCTTCGCAAGAACCCTCAAATCCTTGCTAAGATGCTCCCTCGACTTTCGGAATGTAGATATACTCTGCGCACCGTTGACAACAACATAATCAGTAATCTCAATGGCCTCACCGTTAAATTTGGCATCCTTGCACAAGATAGTAACGCCGTTATGATACAAGGTGAAGTTTTCGTGTTCTGACTTGTCGAGCACACTCACTCTTAACTCTTTATTGACCTTCGTATTACCCAACGAATGGCGTACATTTTGAGAGAAAAGAGTGCCATCATCAATTCCTGACAGCATGACAAGTTCTACGGCTTGTACAGGCAGGATATAGGTTATAGCCTTTGTTCCAGTGCTTATAACCATCGGAGACACATAAGACGTGTCAAAAGAGAACGTACCCTTTACCCCACCCTCCCTGTCAATATCTATAAGCTCACTGGCGATGAGGTTCCTATCGTAGACCCGAATGGAACTATCTTGATCTAGAAATTCCATCCCATTGGCATCAAGTGCCTGGTTACAAATAAAAGCACCAATTACTTCATAGCCATTTTCTATGAGGCTTTTAACGTTGTTTCTAGTCAGCGCTGCTTTTAGTTCTTGATTGGCGCCACCATCGAGTAACGCCTGAACAGATTGAGGAGTGTCAAACTGACTAATTGTACCTGCCAACTCCCGTAACCCAGCATCCCCTATAGTTGACTCTCTTTGCTTAAGTTTACCTTGCAGGATAATAATTTCTTGCTTGGTATGGTCAACATAGACACCGTCAATGCCACGATCGTTAGGGCGATCACAGATAGCATCATCAGCATCTACTGGATCTAGTCGAAAAATATTTTCTAGGAACCAGTTTAAAAACGCGATGGATTCCCCTCGACCTTTCTCCTCATAAACCGCTAATATCTTTTGAAGGCTCTCATATTTCAGGTCATCCGGACTCATCTGCATCCCTCATTGAAATTTATATCAAAACACTTAAAGCTTAAATAAATTACATCCACAACAATACTAAAATCCCAACGTGGCAACTAAGTGCTCCTTGCTATACCACCCATCCAGGCCTAAAAACCAATCTCAGAACATAAGAAGGACGCAGTTTTTCGCTATTCAAGTAAAGCGAATATTTATGTTTTTTGCCATCTCAGGCTCCGGAGCGGGCTTACCAAGAATGTAGATCACCGCATCGTCACCTGGCACGACAGCTAAAAGCTTCCAGTCTTCCTGAATAGCCGCATTCGCTTCGGCAAGGGAGTACTTCTCAACCAGCACAGCTGCTTCATGCATGCTCATTGAAATTAGTCTCCATCATTTTGGCCTATCTGCTGATTGTAGACACCACCGAGGCTAGCAAGGAACGCTTTTATGCGAGCAAATGTGATCTGAATGATTACGAGAAAATCCACATCTTTTCCACGTAGGCTTTTTCCGGACGTCTAAAATCACATTAATCTCAATTTTTTCTCATAAAATCAATGGCTTGATTTTTAGTGTTTTGGCGATGAAGAAAATATTCGAACGCTCAACAAAGCCGCTACCGTAGGACACTTAATGTCCGCGCAAGGAAGGCTTTCGGCCGACTCCTGCATTCCGGGGAGGGCCGCTTTTGGCCGGCTCCGGTCTTTCGCGACCGGCTACAATCCACCCAAAGCGGACCTTCGGCAGCACATCTGGCAATATGCCTTTCTGACAAGCCTGTCCTGAATCCATGGCAAAACTGAATTGGCGAGTGCTGTTACCCCATGAACAAAGGTCTAAGTGATTACAACCTTGATTACGTACTTACGGTCATTGAAGAGGCCCCAAACACGGAATTGAGTGTGATGTGTGAGTACCTACAGATCGACAGTCGCGATCTTTTGAATCAGTTGGCGATCTCAGTTGCAAGATTGTTTATTACAGGCACCCGCGATTTTCATTACTGTGATGAGGTGATGAATACTGTCATCAGCGATATTATCGACTTGTCCATGCACGCGGATATGCCCCAGCCGGCATTCTCTATCTATCAGGCATTTGACGCAGGCGAGTATTGGCACACCGGTGATGACCGGGATGTATTTTCTTGGGAGAAGTGGTCGCGACCTGAGCTTGAGCGGATTTTGTGTGAGATCGACGACGGCGCAAACGGGCTTTCGAAGTAGGTGCGACTCGAGCCTTCAAAGGGCTGCTTCTGGCCGATTCTGTTGAAAAAGTCGGAATTTCAGGCTGTAAGAAGGCGACGTTGGCCCTCGTTTCAGAACCTGGTCACCACGTTGCGTGGCTTTCCGGTTCTGCATTGACCGTTGCAGCTTGGTTAATAGGTTAATTTGAGGGTTTTTGCTGATTCCGGGCGTACCTATCCCGTGGTCGGCGGCCCTTGTGAGGTCAGTTTCGCCAGTCGTCTTAAATTCTGTACCGCAGCGGCCAAGGTAAATTCGTCGTTTGCACCGGTCATTCCTCGTAGCCTTAATCGATCCAGTTTCAGGATTCGTTTGAGATGAGCGAACAACATTTCGACCTTTTTGCGCTCATGGCGAGAGCACACGTATTGCGGTGTTGCGGCAATTCGCCGAGCAACATTGCGTGCCGCCTCATGGACGCTACGGGCGATTTTTCGGAACGAGGTGTTTGGGCAGCAGCGCTCTTTCATTGAGCATTTAGAGCAGTCTGTTTTCCGGGATCGAAAGATGATGGTGTCGGCTTTCGTGACATGTGAGCGCTGGTTCTTGAAGGCCCGCCACTCGCTGCGCAGGGCGTGCCCCGTGGGACAACGATATTCCTGCGCTTCTTCACTCCATTGAAAATCACTGATCGAGAGGCTCTCGTTCTTACGCTCGGTTTTGTCCCAAACCGGCACATGCGGCTCGATGTCTTTTTCGTTCACCATCCAGGCCAGCATCGGTGCGGTTCCGTAAGCGGTATCGCCGATGAGCCGATCCGGCTTGATGTCGAACTGTTCTTCGACCCGCTCGATCATGGTCTTGGTGCTCTCGACCTCGGCGGTTCGATGCGCTGGGGTCGGCTCCACATCCATGATCACGCCATGCTCGACATCAATCAGATAGTTCGTCGAGTAGGCGAAAAACGCCGGGCCTCCTGGCGCTGCGGTCCAACGAGAAAGTGGATCAGTCAATGACAGGCGCTTAGGCAGTGCTTCGCGTAACGCTTCTTCATCCAGCGCTTCAAGGTACTCACGCACGGCGCGAGTACTCAGCGACGGATCGCGCCAGTTGATTTCATCATCGCCAGGTACGCCACGTTGCCGACTGGCATCTGCTTTGATGACGCTGGCGTCGACCGCAAACCCTTCGCCCTTGACCAGACCTGCGTCCATGCAGCGACGCAGCACCTCGTTGAACAGCCAGCGAAACAGCGAGCTGTCACGAAAGCGACCGTGCCGATTCTTGGAAAACGTAGAGTGATTGGGGACTTCGTCTTCGAGGCTTAAGCGGCAGAACCAGCGATACGCCAAGTTCAAATGAGCCTCTTCGCACAACCGACGTTCGGAGCGAATGCCGTAGCAGTAGCCCACCACCAACAGGCGAATCATCAGTTCGGGATCAATCGATGGGCGCCCGATTGGGCTATAAAAATCGGCGAGATAATGGCGCAGATCGCTGAGATCAAGGCATCGATCAATGCTGCGCAGGAGGTGATTGGCTGGGATGTGATCTTCAATGTTGAACGAGTAAAACAGCCTCTCTTGTCCGCTCGACAATTGTCCCATCATGCTGCGAATCCTCCCGCTGGCCGATGACCTGATTTTGCCGCAGGCCAAGCAGGATATCTACTTTTTCAACAGAATCGGCCGAGAGCAGCCTCTCGCAAACCTCTGCCTTCGATTCAAGGCGACCCATACCGGCCGTTGCCACTCGTTTTCTATCAATTCACTGCGACGGAGCCGCGGAAGGCTCGAGAGTATCCGGGTTAATTTCCTCCAAGCTAGTGGAGCTGGGAATGTCGTCCAATGTTTCCAAGAAATCAATCAATTCATGCTTTACAGAGTCAGCAGTTAGCAACACTGAATCACTTAGCTCAGCATCAACGTTGTGCACAATGATATCTCGGGACAGCTGGAGCTTTATCAACTCTTGAGCAAGTTTCACCGGGATAACAGAATGATTTACAAGTTTATCTATTATCATCCGAGTAGATGTCTTATTCTTGATGAGGTCGCGTGCTTGCACATGGTCCAGCGCGTTCATCGCTATTTCAATGAGTAACTGCTGTATTGAAATCCAAATACTAATCAGTTCGGCATGAGTACTGTTTACCGTAGTGGCTATATTTTCTGCAACTTCCTCTTTCTGCTCGGCAGACATATGGATGCTATCGAGTTTACTCAGCGCCTCGGCCAGTTTCTCTTTAACTTCCCCCGAGATTTTTAGGATGTTTTCAAAATCTTCATGACCGATGAAATTATTATGAGCCACCAAACAGCGCAGATCATAAAGCCTTGCCCATCGAGTCTGCAGGTACTCGCTCTTGCAATTCACAATGGGCTGAAAATATCTTTCCCAGTTTGAGGTGGGTACCAATTCCTTGAGCTCTTCTATATTGACATCATTGGTTGTAAGCGCCGAGCGGAGCTTGTCTAAGAGCTTCGAAGAATTAGCTGTCGAATACGGCCTGAACAGAAAGTCGGAAAGCTGTATAAAGTCGGTCTCGAATAGATAATTATTCCCGGCCGAACTCTTCTTTGTTCGAATCGACTCGGAAACCTCTTTCGGCACCGCCTCTTTGGTCCAGCCCAAACCAATTTTTGTTAGCATAAACTTGGTGATAAGCTTACGCATCATGTTCTCAATTTCATGAATCACTGGATAAGCTGCATACGACAAACTGCTGCTTACATCATCCCATAACACTTCAACCGGTTTTTCGGAAACCTTGGCCAAAATCGTACGAATCGACTTCAGCAGAGACAGGAAGATAGAGACATCTCTATCACTAGGGCAGCCCAGCCGGACATGATAAAAAAGATGGCTGTTATTCTGTATTTCCCCTCGCTGTACGTCATAATCAAATCTCAAGCCGTCAAAAATAATGTACTTATTCTTTATATCTACGCTGCCATAGGATTGAATCAAATTATTAAAAGACGGCGTGGTATTACAAAACCCCTCTTTTGAATTGATTATCGCGAGGTACTCAACTTTGAGGTTTTCCATGACCAAATATTCCAATTTTCATTAGCCTAATAGTATCACTTTGATATCGGTGTGTCAGTCCTCACCATTTAGCAATTCAATTTTCCGCTTCAGCCCTAACCTCGAAGTCCAGCGCCCTGCCCCCGTCAAGGATTACTACTTGTACCGTTACTGTCGGAGATTGCGAACTCGGACCATGCTGCCCAGGCCGAACGCCGACGTGATCTACTCCATGAGCAGGTAAGAGATCTGAAGCTAACGTAGGCCTGACGTGTGAGCCATGGAGCTATGTCCGCCGATGGCCGGTAGCGGCCCTTCTAAACGAAGCCCTTAGGTCGATGGCACCCGCTGCAATCATCGCAAACAGCTCCTGCCGAGGCACTAATTGATGTAACACCTTTTCGCCTAGTAACACTGCTACCGACATACCAGCCCCAGCGGTGTAACGCCACATAAATGCATAAAAATCATATAGTTATATACTTATGTAACACACGTAACACCGGTAACACGGTTTTATTAGGGTAGCCCCCTAGCCCCTATGGTATTGCTCCTTCAGCGAAGCAAGGTGGATCATGCTCTTGGCTTGGTTTCGATGGTGGGGACCCTGGAGAGTTCTTTTAGATACGGGGCAAAGAACCCGCGCGTTCGTGTTAGCGGGTGGATTTTTTAAGTTGGTTGACAGGTTGACGTGGTTGACACCCATCACCATGGTTGACGCCCTGCGAGTGTTCACTATCAGCAACAGATACAGCCACCTTTACCGAAGCTGTAACGATGGCCCTTTTTCTTCAACATCCTTTCAATTTCAACGATTGAAATTTCAGTAACTTCCGGCACATCCCACTAACTCGATCCCGCGGGTTTCATGCCCCGTATCTAGTGAAAAGCCTCAGGGTCCCCAGCAGCATTTCAGATCCGTGACTGTCCAACGAGCCGCATACATTGGCAGACGGCCGAAGGGGCCTCGGTCATATCCATCCAACCACATGAACCGCGTCGCTTTATGTCAGGATAGATATACAGCACATCGTCCCTGCCTCCCGAGACTGAGCATGCCATCCAGCCCAGCATCAAACCTTGCATTTCGTACAGGCTCAATCACAACCGCCTTCCCGTCTGACCTTACGTTGAGAGCTGAAGGCTTACACCCAATACTGGGGAGCTCCAGCCAAGCAACTCATCCAGGCATTGAAGTCAGAGTAGGTGGCGAGGATTTAGTCATTCCCTATCGAATTCATCACGAGGGCAATGAGCAAGGATGTCTGCAGTTAAGTGGGCTTCAAAGCGTCATGTACTCCTGCATCCTGACAAGGCATCACGATGGTCATGTCCGACAACGTCAGCTAAGGCAAATTATCTCTGTGCCTGAGCCTTGGGTGGTCCCGTTCGTGGTGCAGCTAACTGGCGAGTACGTAATGGAAATACTTGATACCTGCGAGGCTCACCTGCAAGCGCTTGATCCGGAGCTGTACGGAGCATTCATCAGGGACAACCCAAAGTACTTCAAAGCACAACAGGATCGGATGATCAGTTACTGGGATTGCTACTACCGACACCTGTATAAGCACAGGCAGGACTATGTGGGGTTTCGGTTATTCGAGCACTTTCGTAAACTCGCAAAGGGATAAAAGGTGAGCCAGCCCACGTCAGCGTGTATCCCTACCTGTATCCCTAACCGTAAAATCCGCCTACAAGGCACGGCTTATATGGCATGCGCGAGTCTCCCTCGGGCACCATCTTAAAAAAAGACCTTGAAATTCAAGGTCTTTTTTTTCGCCTGTCGAAAAGTGAGCAGCCAGCAAAATCCCCGACCACCACAATCTCAACTTGAAACACAGCCCCTTATGGGAGCTGGCTTGCCTGCGATAGCGTCAGCCGCAGCGCCACTACCCGCCACGTCCCCCTCCTCCGCCACCCCATTGGGCAACATCCCATTGGCCAAATCATCCACCACCGCCTTCGCCATCTCCCCCAAATAATGCGCCGCCCAGGCGTAACGGTCCGCGCTCTTGTCCATGGCGGCATCCAAGGCCAACAGTTTTGAACAGTGCAGCAGCTCGGAGGCATGCTCCAGGGCATCGCGGATAGGAACGCCGGAATTGACGCGGAATAGTCGGTGAAGGTTGGGCTGTTTGCCGCAGGTGGAAAAGGTGATGACGCCGAGGGTTTTGTTGAGGGGTGGGTTGATCATTGGACACCTCCTGGGTGGACGGAGGTGCGGGTGGTGGGATTGTGATATGGCCTGTCGGAAATGCTCATTGCTTAAGCTCCTAATAATGTAGTGAGCCTATTGTTTCGCGGATTCTCAAGTCCGGTCGCAAGGTACAAAGCGACGGAGAGGACGGTAGCGCAAGAGCGGTCGGGGCGGAAAGTTAGTATCTGTGGCGAAAATTTTCCGTTAGGTCGGCCGGGGTTGGCGGACGCCCCCGATTCCCCCCCAGATGCGGAACTAACATCATTGTCCGGATACGCCATTGTGCTGAACCCAACCTGGGCGGATGGTCTTCTACACACCAAGCACGACTCAACAGGGAGCGCTTGCTTGGGCAGGCTGTAATCGGCCGATTCTGTTGAAAAAGTCGGCTTCGAATTCCACGCCAGAAAAGTACGCGCCAGAGATTGAAATCTGAATTTTTGGCAGAAGAGTTCATTACTCGGATTTCACGTAGCTGCGGGCAATAGAGGTGTTTTCATCCATCAATGTTCGAATATTTTGGGAAAACCGACTTTTTCAACACAATCGGCCAATAGCCAATCCTCAAAAATTAATCTCGCCTTTGCGGTCTAGCGACACAACAAGGTGAGATCAAATTACCGGTTAGAAAGTACAGATCCTGACAGGCAATGTACAAAATTGAATTTCGCGCACCGAATGCCTGTAGAACACGATGTTTAGGAGTCGGCGCTAGGGCCATTCGCTACACCGCCTTCATCATCGCCAACTTCGAGCCTGGCGTAGAGGGACACACGGTGTCAGATGCAGTTGGTGAGACTCTGACACCGCTGATCCGACTCCCGTCAAAACACTGAAATCGGATACTCGACGATCAGCCGCAAGTCGCTCAGATCGCCCTCGCCTTGAGCGGCATTGGCGCGATGCCAGGCCTGACGCAAACGCAGCGACAGATTCTTCGCCGGCCCGGCCTGAACCACATATTTGGCTTCAAGGTTGAGTTCATGGTGCTTGCCGTCCTCGCCGTAACGGTTGCGGTAGGCGCTACTTGAATCAACTTTGGTGCCGTCGATGTCATCGCCACTGACATAGCGGGTCATGAACGTCAGCCCCTGCACGCCGTATGGCGCCATGTTCAGGTCATAACGCACCTGCCACGACTTTTCACCTGGGCCGTTGAAGTCCGAGTACTGAATCGCGTTGCTTAGCCACACTGAGTCGCCTTTGTTGCCAGAACCGTTGCCGAAGGCGATGGTGTCGAACGGCGTATCACCGTGTACTTTCTGGTACGCCAGCGTGATCTTGTGGGCGCCGAGAAACGTGTAACCGGCGGCCAGTGACCACGTGGTGTTGTTGATGTCGCCCGCGTCGGCCTTGCCGGTATCCAGGGTGCGATACAGGCTGAAATCGACGTTCAGCGCCTGGGTTGTCGACAGCGGCAGCACGTAGTTGGCACCGGTGTAGTACTGGTGCCAGATGTCTTTGAGTTCCGAGCCGTACAGCGACAGGCTGAAGTTGGGGGAGGGTGAATACTTGCCACCGATGTAATCCGCCTCGCTTGACGCCCTGCGCGCGTAACTGGCGAACAGCTCGCCATCACTGCGTGTGGTTGCCGGGCTGGTGCCAGAGTAGAAGTGTCCGGCGTCCATGTTCAGGTTGTCGATCTCGCTGCTCAGCAGGTTTATGCCGCTGGCGGTTTGCGGCAATACACGCACCCCGCCCGGTGCGAACAGCGGGTTCTTGGGCTGCATTTCACCGATCTTCAATACCGTTTTGGAGACGCGCACTTTCAATGCCCCTCCGCTTTTGCCGTACGAGTCTTCCGGTTCGCCATTACGGTTGATCGGCAGGTTGCCCAGCCCGGTCGTGCCTGCACCGCCATCAAGTTTCAGGGCAAACGCGCCGTACGCATCGACACCGAAACCCACCGTGCCCTGGGTGAAGCCGGATTCGAAGTTGGCGATGACGCCCTGAGACCAATCACGACGGTCCACACCACCGTTTTTTCCATCGCGGTTCCAGTAGTAATTACGCAGCAACACGTTGAGGTGGCTGTCTTCGACAACCCCTTGGCTGTCGCTTGGTCGGCTACCAGTGGTGCTGCCTGCGCCACGTTTTGCAGGCATGCGGATGCCGTCAAGGCCAGCAGGCCTTTAGTCAAATTACTCATTTCAATCTCCCCGAGTCGATAAAGTCAGGCCAAGAGGGCCCGGCTGGCAGGTCTTTCGTAAAAAGAGGCTCATGCTTGGAGTCGTCAGTCGGAGCGCGACATAAAGCGCTCCGTCTTGATGGCATCAGGTCTGTTTGTGCAGTTTTGCCAACCCTTCAGCCTGAGTGATGGCGCAAAGCACCGCGTCGATTACCGGCAGGTTGAATGCCTTCGCCAGCGCTGGTGCTCGGCCGATCAAACCACCCGACCCCAACACGATGGCGTCGGCCCCCTGCTGCGCTATGGCCGCCTGGATGGTTTGGTTGAGTTTGTGCGAGGCTGCCTCGCCACCTGCGGCGGCGTCAGCGACGCCTATGCCAGCGGCCAGCACCGACGCAATGTGTTGAGCGCCATAGGTGTGCAACAGCGCCGTGATGGTAGGGAGCGCCGAATGCACCGTGGTAACGACGCAAAAGCGTGCCGACACCGTGCGGGCCGCTGCGATACTCGCTTCGAACGCGCCCACTACCGGGATCTTCAGCCTCCGGCGTATTTCGTCCAGGGCAATATCGTCATAGCAGCCCAGCACACAGGCGTCGAAGCCCTGGCCTATGTAACTGTCGACCATTGCCAGCAAGGGCGGGATGGCTTGGGCTCGGTCCTCAAGACTTTCGATGGATAACGGTCCGTGAAGTGGATTGGCAACCGTCAACTCGGTATCGGCGCAAATCACCTGAGCGGCGGCGCGACGGATTCCTTCGCTCACCGCCGCGTTGTTGTTGGGGTTGATCACCAGAATCCGGCGGGTCATGGGTACACCATCCATGTTCATTGCCCCGCCATCAGGTTGGGCAACCAGGTGACGATGACTGGAAATGCCATGGTCAACAGGGTGAAACCAATCATCACAAACACATAGGGCAGCGACCCCATGATGACGTCGTTGAAACTGCCGCCGTCCTTGCGCACGCCATGTACCACGAACAGGTTCATGCCCAGCGGCGGGTGGATCAGCGCGATCTCGCACATCAGCACAATGAAAATGCCGAACCAGATCGGGTCGACCCCGACGGCCATCACCATCGGCACTGCGATGGGCACGGTCAGCACCAGCATCGACATGGCATCCATGAACATGCCCAGCACCAGGTAGAACACAATCAGCAACAGCAGCAACGAGAGTTGATTCATCCCCAATGTGGCGACCCATTCCGTCACGGTCTGGGCCAGGCCGACCATCGCCATGGTGACGTTGAGCATCAGCGCGCAGGCCAACACGATGATGACCATCCCAGTGGTCTTGGCTGCCTGCATCGAACAACTGATCAGCAGATCAGTGCTCAATTTGCCGTTGATCGCCACCAACACCAGCGCGATGATCAGGCCCAGTGCGGCAGACTCGGTCGGCGTGGCAAGCCCGCCGTAGATGCTGCCCATGACCACGCCGAAAATGATCAGCGGGGCGACCAGATGCTTGAGCATCGCCAGCTTCACCCTCAACGGGATGGCTGGTGTTTGCGGTGCGTGGGTACCAGCCTTGCCGTGGGCCAAAAAGATGTACAGCGAAAAGCACAACGACAGCAGCAAACCCGGGATCACCCCGGCGGTGAACAGTTGACCTACCGAGACATTGGCCAGCGAGCCGTACACCAACATGTTCACACTGGGCGGAATCAGAATACCCAGCGTGCCACCGGCCGCCAGCGATCCCAATGACGGCCGCACCGGATAATTACGTGCCGACAAGGCGGGCAGGGCGATGGTGCCGACAGTGGCCGCGGTGGCGACCGACGACCCCGACGTGGCCGAAAACAAGGCGCAGCTGGCGATGTTGGCGTGCAACAGCCCGCCTGGCAGGCGCCCCATCCACACGGCCAGCGCTTCATACATGCGGTCGGCCATGCCGCCGCGCAGCAGCAGTTCGCCCAGCAACATGAATAATGGGATCGCCAGCATCGACGGATTGTTGAGGCTGGTCCACAGCACGCCACCCATCATGTCGACCAGCGGCGGACCGAACAGCAGATAACCGCCCAACGCGCCGACCGTGATGATTGAAACCGCCACCGGAATGCTCAAAAACATCAGCAGCAACATGAGGGCGAAACCGATGCCTACCAACGCAATACTCATGATTGGCTCGCCTCACGTTTGGCCAGGTCGCCCAGCTCTGCCTTGAGTTCTTCGGCCACAGTATCGGCGCCGAAGCGTTGGTTCAGCATTGCCCAGTCTCCATGCCACAGTAGCTGGCAAGCCTGCCAGCAGAGGACCAGCGCGGCGACGGTGAAGACCGACATTGCCAATAACCAGAACGCTTGGGGGTAGACCAACGGTGTCGCCCAAGGGGTCTGTGCGACAGACTGATAAGACTGCGTGTCGAGCAGCGTGATGGTGGTGAAGTACAGCAAGTAGGCCGACAACAAGCCCAGCGACGCCATTGCCAGTGCGTTGGTCACCGCTTGGGCCCGAGCGCCCATTTTCACCTGGAAAATGCTGATGCGAATGTGCGCCCGCTCAATCAGCGCAACAGTGAATGCCAAGGGTGCACAAACGGCCATCGCGTAGCCGCCCAGTTCATCCAGGCCACCCAGCGAAAAGGAAAACAGCTTGCGCAACACGGTTTCAGCGGTAATGGCCAAGGCGAGCAGCAACATCACGGCGCCAAAGACAATGCCGGAAAATCGCGCATAATTTTTCATGAGTATGATCTCCAATACCTTGCCTTACTGACCCGGGTGCGCGCCGATGGTGGCCCGCCAGACGCTCTCGCACTCAGGGTCCACGGCATTGCATTGGGCCGCCCATGCCGGCAGCGAGGTTTTCTCGACAGCAGCAGCCACGGTGGCTTGATCGGCTGCCGTCACCGGCAAGGTTTTCAGCTTGTACGACTTGCCTTGATTGCACGGCAGTTCGCCGGCGTTGCATCGCATGGCGTCTTCGTACAGGTCCTTGGAGTAGTTCCAGATGTTGTCGTCCAGCTTATCGAATGCCTTTTGCAACGTGCTCTGCTGCTCGGGGCTCATTGCATTCCAGGTTTTGAGGTTGATCGCGTAACCGTTGACCGCCAGTTGCAAGGCGATAGGCAACACGGTGGTGGCGGCTTCCGGCCAGCCGGCGGCGTTTGCCGAAGCTGGTCCGGTGACTGCGCAATCCACTACGCCCATTGTCAGTGCCTGCTGCACTTCACCAAACGGCATCGGTACACCGATGGCACCCAGGCCGGTCATGAACTTCGCGCCGCTCTGATCACCCACGCGCACTTTCAGGCCTTTCAAGTCGGCCAGGCTGTTGATCGCCGGTTTGCAGAACACCAACTGTGGCCCGGCTGGCCATACACCCAACAACTTCGCATTGAATTTGCTCTGCAAACGCTTATCAACGTAGTCATAGAACGCACGGGTATTAGCGCGGCCGGCGTCAAACGAGGTGTTCAGGCCAACCAGGTCGAAGCCCAGCAGCGAAGGCTCATCACGGCTGACTTGAGGGCCACGGATGGACACGATATTGAACAGCCCGGACTTGAGGATGCGCAGCCCATCACTGTCAGGGATGCCGGCGATATCGGTCGGCACGTACTGCACATTGACGTCCAGACCCGATTCCGCCGCAAACGTGTTGAAGAAGGGTTGTTCCTGGTTCTGCTGGATCAAGCCCGAACCGGCGGGCTGGCCTAACACTTTAAGCTGTAGGGGTTGTGCCTGGGCGGTGCTGACCAGCAGCGCGGCTGCCAAACTGAGAAGAGTGCGATGCGCCATGTGCGTGTCCTGTCTTAATCAAGTAAGAAAGCGGACCCGCCAAATCGCATCAGCCCGCTAGGTGTGCGGGAAAATGAAATTCATTTTTCATGCCATATACAGTGAAAATGTATTTTCACTTTACAAATCAATCAGATACCTTATTTTTTGCGCCGTTATGAAAAAAGGTGGGCCTTTTCAGCCCGCACCTCAACGGTGCCCCATGTGCGGGCGAGGCACGAAATACGGTCGTTTTTGCGGGTTTTGCTTGGCAAATAAAAGAAAGCTCAGAGTTCGTCGAGACTGTCGTTAAACGACTCGATTCCGCGTAAGCGTGCACGTCCAGCCGAACCTGCCAGCTCAATTGCCCGGGTCGCCAGTAAATGGCAAACACCCATCACCGCCACATGATTGAACAACGGCCCCGGCGCCAACGTCTGGCAGCGAAAATGCCACGTCACGCTGGACAACGGCGCAACACCCTCGTCGGTGATGTACAGCAGTTTCGCGCCATTTTTTTTGATCAGTTCCAGAATCGCATCCATGTTCGCTACCCGACGCCGCAAGCCGAACACCACCACCATATCTTGCTCAGTCATGCTCACCAGGCTTTCTCCCAGTGTTTGTCCTGCCCCCGGTAAAGCTACGATGTTCTCTACCACCTGCGTCATCTGCCATTGAAGGTAACTAGCGAAGGGATAACTGCTGCGAAAACCCAACACCCAGACCTTGCGCGCATCCAGCATTGATTGCGCCACCGCGCTGATTTGCCCCTCACTGATGCCCAAGAACGTCGACTCGATATTGGCGACACCTTGCGCAACGTGTGCTTCCACCGACTGCACGGACGCGCTGTCCACGGAACCGGTCAGAAATAACCGCGACCCACTCTGCTTCTCCACCCTGGCATGGCGCCGCGCTGCTTCGTAATTCTCATAGCCCAGGCGCTTAACGAACCGTGACACCGTGGCATTGGACACCTGGGCTAATGTCGCCAGTTCGGACGCCGAATAACTTGCCAGCTCTGCTGGAAAATCACACACGAATTCCCCCAGCCGCCGCTCAGCCGGATTCAGCGTGCTGAGTGATTCACGAACGCGAGTCAGGAAGGATAGTTCTTTAGGCGGCATGGATTTCTGCTTGGCAAGGTTGGGGGAGCATTAAGCCATCATGAGTTTGGCAAGGGCCAATGTTGTTCAGATGAATTCATTGTTGTCACGAATCAAGCTACATCAACTTGAGGTAAATGAAGAAATTTTCCATGGCGGCTTGTAGTTGACTCATTGCTCTAGCGATGGCACAAAAGCAGAACCTGCACGAAAATGGCGTTTGCGCTATGGGTAACCGGCTCATCGCTCTCACCGCTATCGCGGTCCAGTGTTCCGCCGGGATGCGATCTCACGGACTTAGTTTCAATCAAACCCAGACTCGCGCATGCTTTCCCTGACCCCACTTTACCCAACCAGCGCCCATCCGCGCACTACGAGATAAAGCTCATGGTATTTTCGGGAACCTGCCGTTGCGGACACGTTACTTTTGAGAGCGATTGCCCACCTGTCATGACTACTGCCTGTCATTGCGTCGGATGTCAAAAAATGTCCGCTAGCGCATTTTCTCTGACGGCACTTTTTCCTGCGGCAGCCTTCGCAGTAACACAAGGCGAAACTGTCCTCGGTGGTCTACATGGCCCAACTCGCCACTATTTCTGCGCACACTGCCTGACGTGGCTATTCACACGGCCCGCCGGAGTCGACGAGTACGTAGGTGTGCGCAGCAGCCTGTTGGAAAACCCGCAGCACTACCGACCGTTCATGGAAACCTGGACGAGAGAGAAATTACCTTGGGTGACGACCGGGGCATCTGTCAGTTATGAAGCTTTCCCGGATCCGCAGGATTATCCAGCACTGATGTCTCAATTTCGAGCCGGGGATAAGTAAGCGCAGCTGCGTTGCCTTTTTGAAACCCTATCCAGTGGGTTCATTGTGAAGGTTGTCCCAAGCAAACAATGTTTGTAAAAAGGAGACGGATTTATTTTTCACCCCTCTTCTGAAAAATATATCCGCCCCCTTTCCCCCTCGTACTCTAGACCGAACATCCTCCCGAACCAGTCATACAGTCAACCGATAGCTAGCCTGCACCAACCCCGAAGGAAAGCTGCAGTTGGATACCAGTTCCCAGTCAATATCCCGCTGAAGGCCCCCGAACAATCGCCTTCCCGATCCGATCAGCACCGGAACGGTGGTAATCACCATATCGGCGACTAACCCATCGCGCAGGAAGGATTGCACCAACTGCCCGCCATCGACATAGACACGCTGCACGCCTTGCCCCGCCAGTTCGGCCATCAGGTCTGCTGGTGCGAGGTTTGAGAAACGCAGCTTGCCCTTCAGCGCCTCGGGTACCGGCGTACCGGTCAGTTGTTCAGACAGGACCACGACGGGCCGGTCGTAGAACCATGTGTCGAAGGTCCGTACCTTCTCATAGCTCCCTCGCCCCATCACGATCACATCCTTGTCGGCAATGAAGGCGTTGTAGCCATGATCTTCAGTCGGATCATCACGCTGCAAAAGCCAATCGATGTCGCCATCTGGCCGGGCGATGAAGCCGTCCAGGCTGACGGCGATGAAAACATGTGCAGTGGCCATCAGGACCTCCCAATAGAAGCGCCGTTTATTCATGCGTGATCATAAGCCGAATAAATAAAAGGCTCACCCGATCCCAATAAACCTGCGCAGGCTTATTACCGCCCTACCGAAAACAACACTCAAGAGCACTGCCCCCATCGCCTCATCCCAAAGTCTCAACTTCCCTATTAATAGGTCGTGATATTGCAAAGAGGCGTTGACGTATTTATCACGCCAGGAATATGGTTTTTTACCCCTCGCGTTTTATCAAGTGCTCCCCCGAAGTCCGGGGTTATAGGTGCTGGTAAATTGCGCAAAAAAATAAAAACAAATACGCAGGCCGACCATGCACCAGACGTTAAAACGTATGTTCCTCTGCTCTGCCTGCATTTACCTCCCCATCGTCGCGCACGCCCAGGAAATGGAATTGCCAACGATCCAAGTCATCGGCAGTTCGCCCGTGGCCGGCGACTCGATCGATCGGGATAAAGTGCCAACCAATACCCAATCGCTGGTTGCCGACGATTTCGACCGCAATAAATCCGCTTCCGTACTGGACACGCTGTCGCAACAAACGCCAGGCCTGCAGATTTCCGATGTGCAGGGCAATCCGTTTTCGCAGGACATCAATTTGCATGGCTTCAGGGCCTCCGCGACGCAAGGAACCCCGCAGGGGCTGGCGGTTTATCTGAATGGCGTGCGAATCAACGAAGCGTTCGGCGATACCGTGAATTTCGACCTGGTGCCCAGCGTGGCCATTGACCGCGCGGATGTGTGGACCAGCAATCCGGTCTTCGGGCTTAACGCCCTCGGCGGGGCGATCAATCTGCAGTTGAAGAACGGTTTCACCTATGACGGACTGGAAGCCGAGGTCACAGGAGGGTCGTTCGGACGCATCGGCAGCTCTCTGCAATACGGTGCCCAAAAAGACAACTGGGCCTTCTACACCTCCGGTGAAGAAATCCATGAGGACGGTTGGCGTGATCACTCGTCTTCGAGGATCAAGCGGTTCTACACCGACCTTGGGTACAAGGACGACGTGCGCGAGTTCCATCTCAACCTTTCGGCCGCATCGAACACGCTAGGGGTCATTGGCCCGACGCCCGTCGAGGAGCTGGCGCGCAGGTACTCGAGTGTCTATACGTTCCCCCAGACCACAGAAAACAACATGTTGATGGTCGGCCTTAACGGCAAGGTATCGCTCAATGACGACTGGGCGGTGCAAAGCAATCTCTATGTGCGTCATTTCGACCAGAAACATGTCGATGGCAACACCTCCGATGTGGCCGCATGTGCAGGCGATCCAACGCAGTTGTGCCTGGGCGATGCGGTCGCGCAGAACGCCGGGAGCGGACAAAATCTATCCTCGAGCCTGCTGCCTGGCACCGGATTGAACCAAGGGATCGCCGGCTCGATAGACCGCACCCACGTCAACTCCGACACCGTCGGCGCCTCTCTGCAGACTACGTATGACGGCTCGTTCCTGACACTGAACAATCATTTCGTGGCGGGCGCCAACATCGACTATTCCAGCCTGTCGTTCTCGGGAAGCAATGAGCTCGGGACCATAGCGGACACCACGATAGATCCTTACGTCGTCGGCTCCGGAATCACTTATCAGACCAGCGACGGCTTGATTCAACCCGTCAAGCTGAGGGCGAAGAATACCTATCAGGGGCTGTTTTCCTCCGATACGCTCGACCTCACCGATCGTCTGTCGGCCACGCTCGGCGCGCGGCTGAATATCGCTCAGATCAACCTGAGCGACGCGCTGGGCAACTCCCCTGAACTCACCGGCGATCATCGCTACGCTCGCTTGAACCCGCTCGCCGGCCTCACCTACAAACTGACGCCGGACATGAGCATCTACGGCGGCTACTCCGAAGCCAACCGCGCGCCCACGCCGCTTGAACTGGGCTGTGCAAACCCGGCGAAACCCTGCTTGCTCGAAGGTTTCCTGGTGTCAGACCCGACCCTCAAGCAAGTTGTCTCAAGGACCTACGAGACAGGCCTGCGGGGCCACAGCACGGTGAACGCCGACTCGACGATTGACTGGAAGCTCAGCGCGTTCCGTACCGACAACAGCGATGACATCGTCAGCCAGCCCAGCAGCGTGGTCCCGGGCTATGGCTACTATGTGAACGCGGGCAAAACCCGTCGCCAGGGTCTCGATGCCTACGTCCAGTACCGAACCAGCGACTGGTCTGCCTACACGACACTGGCCTATGTCGATGCAACCTACCAATCCAACCTGACGCTGACGTCGGCCAACAATCCTGAAGCCGATGCCAACGGCAATATTGCTGTCGCCCGCGGCGACAAAATCCCCGGCATTTCGCCATGGCAATTGAAGATGGGCGGGGATTATAAATTGACATCGGCCTTGACCCTCGGCGCGGACATGCTCGCCAACAGCAGCCAGTACTATGTCGGCGACGATTCAAACCACAATGCCAAGTTGGCCGGGTATGCGGTGTTCAATGTCCACAGCGATTATCAGCTCACCAAAACAATCAAACTCTTCGCCAAAGTGGACAACGCCCTTGATCGCAAATATGCCACCTACGGTACGTTCGCCGCCGTTGGCGACATCCCGTCGCTGGGGCTATCCAATCCCCAGACCATCACCCCGGCGGCGCCTCGAGCGATGTATGCCGGTTTCAATGTGAAGTTCTGAGTCGCTCAGCGTCTGCCCCATGACGGCGGCCCTGTACGTCCGACAAAGTCATCTAGGCCGCCCCTGCGGGGCGCGCTGACCCTAGGTCAGATTTAATCCGCCGTCTGACAGGAGTACCTCACCGGTTAGGTAGTCCGAATCAACCAACATGGCAACAGCGTTTGCAATGTCTTCTGGGCTAGCGGCCCTGCGCATTGGGGCGCGATCTCGCCACAGCTCTTGGGCCTCTTTCCACTCGGCGGTCAGAGGCGTGTCGACCAGGCCAGGCGCCACAGCATTTACGCGAATGTCTGGCCCAAGTGACACCGCGAGCAAGCGGGTCATGTGATTGAGCGCCGCTTTGCTCACCGCATAGGGAATGGATGCGCCCTTAGGACGGACACCAGCATGCGAACTGATGTTTACGACGCTACCTGCTCGACGGTAACGGGCGGCATCGCGCAATGCCGATTCGGCCAATGCGACCAGATGGAACGGCGCCACGACATTAATCTCGTTAAGTTCGTGCCACACCGCCGAAGTAGCAGAGGCAAGGTCGCTATGGGGAATGACCCTGCTGATGCCGGCGTTATTGACCAATACGTCGAGCTGACCCCACGCGGCGATCGCCTCGTCAACAAGCCTGACCCTATCGGCTTCACAAGCAAGATCAGCTTGCACGTAGATAGCCTGTTTCATTTCGGCAGCCATAGCGCGACCCGTATCCGCAGAATTTCGCGAATGCAGAACCACCGCATAGCCTGCCCCGCTTAGTACACGTGCAATGGCCGCGCCGATACCGGATGTGGATCCTGTAACCAACGCGACGCGTAATGCGTTATCGATTGGCGGATTGGGTTTCATATAGAAATCTCGAATTGTTCGAGGCAAATAGTGGCTGGGGACGATACACCTACGCCATTACTTACGAAACGTGAGCCGAGCAAGGGCGGCAAGCTAGCCAGCATCAGCCCAACACCGGTTGCCACCTGTTTAGCTGAGAAAAAAACTGACGCAGTTTCCAGCATAAGTGTGCACCACACAGGGCTTCGCTCTATCCACCAACGAGTGCCTGGGGATTTTCACGATCACGCAGTACTCTCTGCACTTCTAGAGCCTGATCAAGGGTGAGCTGAAGCTCCTCGTCATTCCAGGGTTTGCTGATGTAGCGGAAAATGTACCCGTCGCTGAGGGCTTGCGTGATCATGCTCATGTCGGCATAACCGGTGAGCAAGATATTCATGCATTCCGGGTCGCGCTTATACACCTCGCGAAGCAGCGTCGGACCGTCCATGAACGGCATGCGCGCGTCGCAGACGATCAGGTCGACAGAGTGCTGTTCAAAGAGCTCCAGCGCCTGGGCCCCACTCGTGGCCAGAAGCAAGTCGTAAGGTTTTACCCGCAGCAAGCGTCGCAGGCTGTTGAGGATGCTCTCTTCATCATCCACCAGCATGATGGTGTGGCGTTTTACGCTGGAGGAGAGGGCTTCCATGATCAGCATCCTTCTGTGGCAGAAGTTGAAAGGGCCTGCTGCTGGGGCTGGCGTAATGGTAACCACGCGCGGAAGCGACTCCCCCTGCCCGGCTCACTTTCGACGGTGAGCCTTCCGTGGTGCTTGAGGATGATGCTGTAGGACAACGACAGGCCAAGGCCCGATCCCATGCCCACCGGCTTGGTTGTGAAGAACGGTTCGAATATTCGGTTCTGGATTTCAGGGGGGATGCCATGGCCGTTGTCGGCGATTTCAACGAACACCCCGCCATCTTCTCGCCCGCTCCTGACGGTGATTTCGCCGTCGCTGCCCACCGCATGGCTCGCGTTGATGAGCAAGTTCATAAAGACCTGATTGATCTGTGAGCCCATGCATTCGATGAGTTCGATATCCCCATAGCACTTGATTACCTGGGCCTTGAACTTGATCTCGTTCCAGATAACGTTGAGGGTGCTGTCGAGCCCCTTGTGCAGATCGGCCAACTGCCATTCGTAACTGTCGACATGGGAGAACTCGCGCAGGTCCCTGACTATGCGAGTGACCCGGTCAAGACCGTCGGCCGACTCGACAAGCAGGTCGTCGATGTCCTGACGCATGAATTTGTAATCCATCTTGTCTCGCATGATCGCCAGCTCAGGATGTGCATTGGCGTGCGTTTCATCGCTCGCCTGTTCATGAGCTTCGAGCAGCGCAAAGATGTCCACGAGGTAACGACGCAAGGTGTTGACGTTGGAGCAAACAAAGCCGATCGGGTTATTGATCTCGTGGGCCACGCCCGCTGCAAGTTGACCTATCGCCGCCATCTTCTCGGACTGCAGTAACTGCGCCTGTGCATCTTCGAGCCGCGCGATAAGCAGTGCCTGGGCACTCTTTTCTTCTTCCAGCAACTTGTTCAGGTGCGTCAGCTCGAGTTGGCGGGCCGCAGTGTCGGTGGTATCAGTGATGGCCAGGCCCACCCCCAGACTGCTGCCATCGGCGTCCTGCACGGGGAAGAAGGTACAGTTCTGATACATGTGCCGGACTAAGCCGCTGATAGGCCGGGTGCTTTCGAAATTGAACAGGTGCGGCCGTTGCTGCCATGACGTGAAAGCAAAATTTTGCAGAGTGGCGACACTGTTGATCTTCTGTCGGGTCCAGACCTCCGGCAATTCCGGAAATGCTTCGAACAGCGTCCGGCCCACAAGTTCTTCAGCGCTGCGACCGCTGTTGATAGTCATAAAGTGATTGGAGAACAGCACTTTGCAGTCCTGGTCGACCAACAGCACACCCATGTTGATGGCCTTGAGCATCGACTCCAGGGTTTCCCGGGAAATTGCTTTGCTGTCTGTCATAAAGAGGCCCCTCAAAGCTCGTCCAGCAAACGATCGATGGCCCGAATAACAACGCCGGCAGTACGTTCGGTGATGCAGATCAGCAGGTCGCAGGAGAATTGATGAGCCTGAACCTCGAAACGGATTTCCAGCACCATCGCAAGGTGTTCGTTCAGGTCCAATTCATCCAGTGCGTTGCCGGACTCTTCCCTGTGGACCAGAATCGACGGCGCGTCATAGCTCACTTGGATCGCCACCTGCTTGGCCAGGCCGCTGATACAGGCACCGGACAGGATGTTGGTGACATCCAACATCAGTTCTTCCTGCTGCGCGGGGTCGCCGTCGTTATAGCCCAGCAGTTCGGCGAGCTTGTCGGCCCCCATCGCGCCAAAGCAAACGAACACCTCTCCACGTAGCTCGCCCAGAAAAGACTGTCGGGTAACGACCATGGAGCTTTGACGAAGATGGTCCGGGATCAACAGGTGGTTCTGTTCCCGGATCAGGGGGTGAATGAAAGGAACCGAGAGCGTCACCATGGTGTTGGTCAGCAGAGCCAATCGCTCGGCGGCCTGCCCCATGGCAATATTCATCAGCTCCTGCAAGGCATCACGTTGGTCTTCGGTAAGCGCGGCCAAAGTTTCCATCAAAGCACTCCTATGAAGTGCAAAGCATTGAGCAGGGCTTCAGCCGTAACGGGCTTGGCTACGAATGCGGCAGCGCCCAGGTCCACGACTCGTTGCCTGGCCAGGGGTTGGATGTCTGCGCTGATCACCACGATGACCACATTGGCGTCTTCGCGCTTGAGCGCCTCCAGGGTCTGGAAACCGTCCATGACGGGCATGGTGAGGTCGAGAAAAAGCAGATCGACCAAGCCTGCGTGATAGGCCTCCATCACCTCGGAGCCATTACAGGCCTGGCGGACATCTTCGGTCAGTGATTCTGGCAGGGCCCGCAAAACCATCTTGCGGGACATGGATGAGTCGTCGGCAATTAGAACTTTCATGGTGCACTCCACATTTATGAAGTGTGCTGCGGCTTCGGTCGAAGCCGGAGAAACGAAGATTTCTTTAAATCTTTTAACCACTCTAGCGCTACACATAGCAAAGAGCCATCAGGAAATCCTGATATTGCGTCAGCGATTGACCGATTCACTGACACACCTGAAAAGCGTGTTTGCTTCAATCACACAGCCAACCTCACGACTCAATCACCCCCGCGCAGTCTGCGCCCATCAGGCCCGTACAACGCGTGCCCCACCACCGAATTCAAAAACCCGACAATCCGCTGGTTACCCGCCATGCGCAGCCCCAACGCCTCGCCATTCGCCACATTCAGCTCCCGCGCCCGTCGCGCCAGGGCCTGCACTTCCTGCCAGGCCGCTACGCACTCGGCATCCTGCGCCGCCTTCAGCGCACCTTGCCGCCCTGCGCCATAGCCGAGCCTCAACTGCGCCCCGGAGCGGATCGCTTCCAGTTGCTCCAGCTTCTGCAATGCCGCCTGTTTGCACGCCGTCAGTTCCTGCAGTTTTTCACCGTCGACCTTGGCCTGGGCCAGTGCACGCCGTTCCAGTTCCAGCCAGTCGACAAGTTCGACGATCGCCTGCTGCTGCAATTCCAAGTGTTTGGCCAGACTCATCGGCACCTGCACCTCATCGGTCAGCGTTCATGGGAGGGTTTCGCGCACGCTGGCGGCGAGGCCGTCGAAAATCGAGTCTGCGCTCACCTGGTAGGTGCCGCTGTCGATGGCCTGGCGCAGGGCCGCGACTTTGTCCATGTCCACGTCCGACGACGTCGCAACCTGCGAGCTGGCGGTGCTGCTGGAGACTTGCACGCTGTCGTCGACGGTGGCTTCCAGGGGCAAGGTTTCGATGCGCGGGTTGCCGGTGGCTTTGCCGTCGGTGGGCGCCAGGGTGTTGGTCAGGTTTGCACTTATGATTTTCACGTTAGAGGCTTCAATTGGCTGTGGTTGAGGTCACTATCGGCAATCGCGACGGCAAACTTTGACCTTCGATTAAAAATTAATAGCGCAGCAGCAACTCGTTCTGGCCCACCACTTGGGCACTGAGCATTTTGCCGTCGCTGCCCATGACCCGTACGGTGCTGCCCAGGCTACCGTTGTCCAGCGCCTTGCCGTCGCGGCTGATGGTAAAACCCGCGCCCTGGGCTTGCAGGACCACCCGGGCGTTGCGCTCCACCAACCAACGCTCGCGCACGTGATTCTGGGTAATCACCATGCCTCGGCCGAGGGTGCGGCTGGCCTGGCGGCCGATGATCTGCGAAGGCTCGAACACGCTGCCTTTGGGCAGACGTTCCAGCGGGCCGCGCTTGAGTTCCAGCATGGAGGCCTTGATCACCTCACCGGCGGGGATGCGCTGGCGGCTGACCACATAGTCGCCGACCACGCGCACGCTGACTTGCAGGTAGCCCGCGACTTCGTCCAGGCAGCGCACGCCCACGGCGGCCCGGCCGATCACGCTTTGTTCTGGATGCACCAGGTACGGCCGTTGCGTCGCGCAGGCGGCGATGCGCGCCGCCGGCTGGCCGATGTCCACTGCAACCAACTGCGCCCGTGCCGGCAAGCGCGGCGCAAGCAACTCGCGCACCGCGTCCTGCAGGCCGTCGGCCTGGGCCAGGGTGCAGCACAACCAGCACATCAAGCCGCCTAATCGCCTCGTCATCACTCAAGCCCTCCGCGCTGCCCAGCGCAGAATTCTAGTCGCCCCGCCGCCGAGGCAAGGCCTGAATTGGTCGTCAAATAGCCGCCTGTTTCGGCCTTTGCCGGGGCGACCTTGGGACTAACCTGCGAGCCGTTCATTTATTTGATGCACAGGTCCGCAACCATGATCGACAAGCTCGACAACGAGCTGCGCTTTCAGCAGGACGCAATGAGTTTGCGGGCTGAGCGCCAGCAGGTATTGGCCAATAACATCGCCAACGCCGACACACCCAACTTCCGCGCACGGGATTTTGACTTCAGCGCCGAACTGGCCAGCTCCCTGCAAAAGTCCCACACCCAGGGCCGCGGCATGAGCCTGGCCACCACGTCCGACCGCCACCTGCACGCCGACAGCAGCCGCTTCGCCAGCCGTGACTTGCTCTACCGCGTGCCGGACCAACCGAGCCTGGACGGCAACACCGTGGACATGGACCGCGAGCGCGCGCAGTTCACCGACAACGCCGTGCGCTACCAGGCCAGCCTGACCTTTCTGAGCAGCCGCCTACAGTCGCTCAAGACCGCCATGCAGTCCGAATAACCCAGGGAAACCACCATGTCGATGTTCAGCATTTTCGATATCGCCGGCTCCGCGCTGAGTGCCCAGTCCCAGCGCATGAACGTAACCGCCAGCAACCTGGCCAACGCCGACACCACCAGCGGCCCGGACAACGAAGCCTACCGGGCGCGGCAGGTGGTGTTCGAATCGCAATACCAGACCGGCAGCAACATCGGCGGCGTGCGCGTCAGCCAGGTGGTCGAGGACGGCTCGCCGATGCGCCAGGAATACCGCCCCGGCGATCCGCTGGCCGACGAGTCGGGCTACGTGACCATGCCCAACGTCGAGCCGGTGGGCGAAATGGTCAACATGATTTCCGCGTCGCGCTCCTACCAGGCCAACGTCGAAGTCATGTCCACCAGCAAGGAAATGATGCTGAAAACTTTGACCCTAGGTGAGGCATAAACCATGACCAGTACGATTTCCAGCTCGGTGTTGTCGACCATGAACAGCACCAGCACCACTGCCGAGAGCAGCACCTCGGCATCGGACGAATTGCAGGACCAGTTCCTCACGCTGTTAACCACGGAGTTGCAGAACCAGGACCCCACCGACCCGATGGACAACAGCGAGATGGTCACCCAGCTGGCGCAGATCAGCACCATCAGCAGCATCGAAGACGTCACCAGCACCCTGGAAGGTATCTCTGGCCAGATCAGTGCCTCCGAGACCCTGCAAGCCTCGGCCCTGGTGGGCAACGGCGTGTTGATCGACGGCAACACGATCCAGGTCGACGACGGCGTCACCACCCCCTTCGGCGTCACCCTGGACAGTGATGCCGACAGCGTCACCGTCACCATCAAAGACAGCAGCGGCACCGTGGTGCGCACCCTGGATGAAGGCGAGATGAGCGCCGGCACCCAATCGCTGTCGTGGGACGGCCTGCAGGACGACGGCACCACCGCCGCCGACGGCGCCTACACCTTCTCCATCAGCGCCACCACCGACGACGTCGCCGTGGCCAGCACTGCCCTCAAATACGCGCTGGTCACCGGTGTCACCACCGACAGCAGCAACGCCGTTGCGCTGGACCTGGGCGGCGTCAACGAAAACGTCGCCCTGAGCGACATCAGCCTCGTCCTATAACGAAGGAGAATCACCATGGCTTTTTCCCAAGCGCTCAGTGGTCTGTCGGCAGCGTCCACCGACCTCAACGTGGTCAGCAACAACATTTCCAACTCCCAGACCGTGGGCTTCAAAAGCTCGACCACGCAGTTCGCCGATGTGTACTCCGGCGCCGACGTCGGCCTGGGTACCCAGGTCTCGGGCGTGGTGCAGAACTTCGAGTCCGGCAGCCTGACCACCACCGATAACGCCCTGGACCTGGCGATCAACGGTGACGGGTTCTTCACCTTCTCCGACGGCACGCAAACCGTGTACTCGCGCAACGGCCAACTGACCCTGACCGCCGACGGCTACCTGGAAAACGCCGCCGGCGACAAATTGCTGGGGGTCAACGGCGTGATCCAGATCCCCACCACCGGCATGCAAGCCAGCGCCAGCACCGAGCTGGATGCCGAGCTGAACCTGGACGCCAGCAAAAGCGTGATCACTACCGCGTTCAGCCAGACCGACTCGACCACCTACTCCTATTCCACCAGCACGACGCTCTACGATTCCCTGGGCATCAGCCACACCAGCACGCTGTATTTCAGCAAGACCGCCGACAACACCTGGGACGTGCACACCGCCATCGACGGCAACCTGCTGACCGACACCCAAACCGTCAGCTTCAGTTCCAGCGGCCTGATCACCAGCGGCACCACCGGCACCTATACCTATGACCCGGCCAACGGCGCGGCGAGCATGTCGCTGACCCTCGACCTGACCGGAACCACCCAGTTCGGCAACGATTCGTCGGTGACCGACATCACCCAGAACGGCTACACCTCCGGCAGCCTGGTGAGCTTCACCATCGATGAAACCGGCACCGTGGTCGCCACCTACTCCAACGACCAGACCAAAAACGTCAATCAGATCCAGCTCGCCAACTTCAGCAACGAAAACGGTCTCAAAGCCAACGGCGACAACACCTGGCTGGCCACCACCGCCTCCGGTCAGGCTCTGCTGGGCGTGGCCAGCAGCGGTTCGCTGGGGTCAATCCTGAGCGGCACCACTGAAGACTCCAACGTCGACCTGACCGCCGAACTGGTGAACCTGATCATTGCCCAGCGCAACTTCCAGGCCAACGCCAAGTCGGTGACGGCGCAAAGCGAAGTGCTGCAACAAGCCGTGAACATCGGTTCCTGACCCTATGGATCGCATGCTCTTCACGGCCATGAGCGGGGCCAACCAGGCGCTCGAACAGCAGGCCGTCGTGGCCAACAACCTGGCCAACGTCGTGACCCCGGGGTTTCGCGCGCAACTGGTGCAGATGCAGTCTTCACCGGTGGCGGGCGAAGGCCTGCCGACCCGTGTGTCGGTGGCCGCCAACGGCGTGGGCGTGGACTGGAGCGAAGGGCCGATCGTGCACACCGACCGCGCGCTGGATGTGGCCCTGGACGAAAACGTGATGCTCGCGGTGCAGACCGGCGACGGCAGCGAAGCCTACACCCGGCGTGGGGACTTGCAGGTCGACGGCACCGGCGCCATGACCGTGGGCGGGCGTCCGGTGATCGGCGATGGCGGGCCGGTCACCGTACCGCTGGGCAGCGAAGTCACCCTGGGCAGCGACGGCACCATCAGCGTGCGTGAACTGGGCATGGAGCCCCGTGGCTTGAGCCCGGTAGGCAAGTTAAAGCTGGTCTCGGCGTTGCCCGGCACGTTGCAGGCCGGCACTGACGGGCTGTTTCGCAGCGCCAACGCCCAACCCCTGCCGGCCGACGACAGCCTGCGCGTGGCCCCCGGCGCACTGGAAGGCAGCAACGTCAGCCCGACCAACGCCATGGTGGCGATGATCGACAACTCGCGGCGCTACGACATGCAGATGAAAGCCATCAGCACCGCCGACGAAAACGCCAAGAGCGCCAACAGCCTGCTTTCCCTGAGCTGACCGCCCGGTTGAACCGACAAGGAACCCAACGATGATCCGATCACTGTGGACGGCAAAGACCGGCCTGGAAGCCCAGCAGGGGCAAATGGATGTGATCGCCAACAACCTGGCGAACGTCAGCACCAACGGCTTCAAGCGCTCGCGCGCGGTGTTCGAAGACCTGGTGTACCAGAACGTGCGCCAGCCCGGCGCCCAGAGCAGCACCGACACACGCCTGCCCTCCGGCTTGCAGGTGGGCACCGGCGTGCGCGAAGTCGCCACCGAGCGCCTGCACACCCAGGGCAACCTGGAGCAGACCAGCAACTCCAAGGACCTGGCGATCAACGGCCTGGGGTTTTTCCAGGTGGACATGCCCGACGGCAGCACCGGCTACACCCGTGACGGCAGCTTCCAGCTCGACGCCAATGGCGAGATGGTCACCTCCAACGGCTACAAACTGTCGGCCGGCATCACCATCCCCGCCAACGCCACCGCGATCACCATCAGCAGCGACGGCATCGTCTCGGTGACCACGCCGGCCTCATCCACCGCGACCCAGGTCGGCCAATTGAACCTGGCGCTGTTCATCAACCCGGCCGGCCTGGAAAGCATCGGCCAGAACCTCTACCTGGAAACCGACGCCTCGGGCGCGCCCACCGAAACCACACCAGGCCTCAACGGCGGCGGCACGCTGTCCCAGGGCTACGTGGAAACCTCCAACGTCAACGTGGTGGAAGAAATGGTCGGCATGATCCAGACCCAGCGCGCCTACGAAATCAACAGCAAGGCCGTGGAGAGCTCGGACGAGATGCTCCAGCGTCTGACCCAGCTCTGATCGAGACCCCAACCATGGTTCACAAGTACTTATTGGCCGGCGTATTGGCCCTGGCGGGCTGCGATCAACTGCCGCACAAACCGGTGGTGCCCGACGAAGACCTGCCGGCGCCGGTCTACCCCTTGCGCCAGGCCAACGGTTCGATCTACCAGGGCAGCCTGGGCTCGCAGCCGCTGTTCGAGGACCGTCGCCCGCGCCGGGTCGGCGACACCCTGACGATCCAGCTGGAAGAACAGGTCAGCGCCAGCAAGAACTCATCGTCCAATGCCAGCCGTGCCGGTTCGATGGGCTTGAGCCTCGCGACCAAGTCCAGCCGCCCCAGCCAGGTCGGCTCCTTCGGCCTGGACGCGTCCACCACCCACGACTTTGTCGGCGCCGGCGGTTCCCAGGCGAACAACTCGTTCACCGGCACGATTTCCGTGACGGTGATGCAGGTGATGCCCAACGGGCACCTGCGCGTGCGCGGTGACAAACAGATCGCGATCAACCAAGGCACCGAGTTCATCCGTTTTTCCGGGCTGGTCAACCCACGCAGCATCACCGGCGAGAACACCGTGTCGTCGACCCAGGTGTCCCAGGCGCGCATCGAGTACGTGGGCGACGGCTATATCAATGAAGCGCAGCGGATGGGCTGGCTCCATCGCATCCTTCTGAACGTTTCACCTTTCTGAGCCTCACCTTTTTTGAGAACCCATGCCATGTTCATGAGAGCCGCCAGAATCCTGCTGCTGAGCTGCCCGTTGTGGCTGGGCGCGACGGTGCACGCCGAGCAGATCCGTGACATCGCCGACTTTGCCGGCATCCGTCCCAACAACCTGGTGGGCTATGGCCTGGTAGTCGGCCTGGATGGCAGCGGCGACCAGACCACCCAGAGCCCGTTCACCGAGCAAGGCCTGACCAACATGCTGTCGCAACTGGGCGTGACCCTGCCGGCCGGCGCGAACATGCAGATGCGCAATATCGCAGCGGTAATCGTCACCGCCAACCTGCCGGCCCTGGCGCGCGCGGGGCAGCAGATCGATGTGGTGGTGTCGTCCATCGGCAACGCCAAAAGCCTGCGCGGCGGCACCCTGCTGATGACCCCGATGAAGGGCGCCGACGGTGAGGTCTACGCCGTGGCCCAGGGCAACCTGCTGGTGGGCGGTGCCGGAGCGTCGGCCAACGGCAGCAGCGTGACGGTCAACCAGTTGGCCGGCGGGCGCATCAGCCGGGGCGCGATCATCGAGCGCACGGTGGCGCTGAACCTGAACAACGAACGCGGCCTGCTGGGGCTGTCTCTGCATGAACCGGACTCCGCCACCGCGCAGCGCGTGGTGACGGCGATCAACCTGGAAATGCGCCGCACCGTGGCCTCGGCGGTGGACGGCGGCCTGATCGAGATCCAGGGCCCGCTGTCGCCCAATGAGCGCACCAATTTCATGGCACGCATCGAGAGCATCGAAGTGCTACCGATCCAGGCGCGACCGAAGGTGATCCTCGATTCGCGTACCGGCTCCGTCGTGCTCAACAGCTCGGTCAAGCTGTACCGCGCCGCCGTGGCCCACGGCAACCTGTCGGTCATCATCGACACCACCAACACGGTCAGCCAGCCCGGCGCTTTCAGTGGCGGCCAGACGGCGACCAGCTCCCAGAGCAATATTTCCATCGAGTCCCAGGGCGGTTCGCTGCACCTGCTCGAAGGCACAGCGAACTTGATGGACGTGATCAAAGGCCTGAATGCGCTGGGGGCCACCCCGCAGGATCTGATGGTGATTCTGCAAGCACTCAAGGCCGCCGGTTCATTGCGGGCAGAGTTGGAGATCATCTGATGAAAAGCGCCGAAGGTTTTGCCCTGGATGTGCAGGGCCTGGACCGGCTGCGCAACAGTGCGCACCTGGATCCCCATGCCGGGCTCAAGGAAGCCAGCAAACAGTTCGAGGCACTGTTCCTGCAGATGATGCTCAAAAGCATGCGGGCGGCGGTGCCCAAGTCGGAGATGTCGAACAACTCGCAGACCGAGATGTACACCGAGATGCTCGACCAGCAATGGGCCCAGAGCCTGGCGGGCAAAGGCATCGGCCTGGCCGAGCAACTCACCCGGCAATTGAGCGGCTACACCACCCGCCAGAGCCCCGAGCTGGACAGCGCCACCAGCGCCTTCCTCGACCTGCCGCCGGCGCGCCCCTCGCCGTTTGCCAGCCCGGCGTTCGATGCCTGGAAGCGCCGTGAAGTCAGCGGCGCCGACAAGGACCAGCCCGAGCATGTGCAAGCGTTTATCGCGCGCTTGAGCGAGCCGGCGCAAAAGGCCGCGCGCAGCAGTGGCGTGCCCGCTGAACTGATCCTGGCCCAGGCCGCCCTGGAAACCGACTGGGGCCGGCGCACCATCACCACTGCCGGCGGCGCCGACAGCCACAACCTGTTCGGCATCAAGGCCGGCGGCCAATGGCAAGGCCCGACCACCCAGGTGATGACCACCGAATACACCGACGCCGAAGCACAAAAACAGTTGGAAGCGTTTCGCGTGTACCCCAGCGACGAAGCCGCTTTCAACGACTACGCGCGCTTGATGCGCAGCCGCCCCGGCTACGCCGCCGTGCGCACCGCCAACGATGCGCCCCAGGCCGCCGTCGCGCTGCAACAGGGCGGTTATGCCACCGACCCGCGCTATGCCCAGAAGCTGATTTCGGTGATGGCCACCATCGGTCCGCTGCGCGCCGTCCCGGCCGTGGCGCAGTTGCAAAACGATTTATAGAACAGGGGTCAAGTTGCCCTTTCGCCGGGCCGATAGTGCCAACCATGTAGCCCAGGAGCTTCTCGATGAGCATTATTTCCATAGGCGTCAGCGGCCTGACCGCCGCACAGATCGCCCTCAGCACCAGCAGCAGCAACACCACCAACGCCTACACGGCGGGTTACACCCTGCAGGTGGCGACCTTCTCCGAAGCCACCGCCGGCAGCGGCGTGCAGATCGCCAGCGTGGATCGCCAGTACAACCAGTTCGTCACCAGCCAGCTCAACAGTTCCACCAGTGCCGAGAGCGCGCTGTCGACCTACCAGACCGAAATCGACCAGATCGACAGCCTGTTGGCCGATGGCGACGCGAGCCTCGACACCCTGATGCAAAGCTTCTTCTCGGCGATCCAGACCCTGACCTCCGACGCCAGCGACACCGCCGCGCGCGAGGAAGTGATCGGCGCCGCGCAAACCCTCACGTCGCAGTTCACCCAACTGGGCAGCTACCTGGATGACATGGCCAGCGACGTGAACAGCCAGATCAGCGACCAGGTCACCCAGGTCAACGACCTCAGCGAACAGATCGCCGGCCTGAATAAAAAGATCAGCCTGTCCGAAGCGTTGGGCACCACCTCCAACACCCTGCTCGACCAGCGCGACCTGCTGGTCAGCCAGCTCAGCGAACTGGTGGACGTGGATGTCACTACCCAGAGCAACGGCAGCTACACCGTGTCCCTGAGCAACGGCCTGGCGCTGGTGTCGGGCAATGACAGCTTCGACTTGAAAACCACCGTCTCGGCCAGCGACCCGACGCAAACCGTGGTCAGCTACGTGGACGCCGCCGGCCACACCACCGCGCTTGACGACGCCACCTTCGAGGGCGGCTCCCTGGGCGGCTTGATGGACTTTCGCGACACCAGCCTGACGGACGCGCAAAACCAGCTGGGTATCCTCGCGGTCAGCCTGACCCAAGCCTTCAACACCTTGCAGGCCGCCGGCACGGATCTGAATGGCGACACCGGCACCGCGCTGTTCTCGGTGGACAACCCGAGCATCTACGGCAATACCCAGAACACCGGCGATGCCACCTTGAGCGCGACCTTCACCGACGATGTCAGTGCCTTGAGCGCCACCGACTACACCGTCAAGTATTCCGCCACCGACGGCTACACCGTGACCCGCAACGACACCGGCGCCAGCGTCACCTCGACCTACGACAGCAGCAACGCCACCCTGACCTTCGCCGGCATGAGCGTGGCTATCAGCGGCACCGCCAACAGCGGCGACAGCTTCCTGGTCCTGCCCACGCGCAACGCCGCCAGCAGCTTCAGCACTGTGACCAGCGACGGCAGCCTGATCGCCGCCGGCACCTCCACGGGCGCCAGCGACAACAGCAACGCCCTGGCGATGCTCAACCTGCAGACCAGCAACATCGTCAGTGGCAGCAAGACCCTCAGCCAGACCTATTCGGCCCTGGTCAGCGATGTGGGCAGCACCGCCAGCAAGGTCGCCGGGCAACTGGAAACCCAGTCCGGCCTCACCGACCAACTGACCGCGCTGCAGCAGTCGGAATCGGGGGTCAACCTGGATGAGGAGGCGGCCAACCTGATCGTCTACCAGCAGTATTACCAGGCCTGCGCGAAGGTGGTCGAAGTGGGCACCTCCCTGCTCGACACCCTCCTCGACATCAACTAGCGGAGCGACGCCATGCGCCTTAGCAGTGCGACGATTTACAACCAGAACCTGAACGCGATGCTCACCCAGGAAAGCGCCTACCAGGACGCCGCCCAGCAAGTGTCCAGCGGCACGCGGGTGGTCACCCCTTCCGACGATTCGCTGGCCGCCGCCCAAGCGGTCAACGTGCGCCAGGCGATCGCGGCGAATAGCCAATATGCCGACTCGCGCAGCGCGATCAACACGTCCTTGTCCCAGGAAGAAAGCACCCTGGACAGCATCAACGACGCCCTCACCAGCGCCCGGTCGCTGATCGTGCAGGCCAACAACGGCACCTTGAGCGACGCCGACCGCGAGTCCATCGCCACCTCGCTGCAAGGGGTGTACGACACCCTGGTAACCCTGGCCAACGCCACCGACAGCAACGGCAATTACCTGTTTTCCGGCTACCAGAGCCAAAGCCCGGCGTTCGCCACCAACGCCGCTGGCGAACTGGTGTACCAGGGCGACAGTAATGCGGTCACGCAGTTGGTCAGCTCCACCCAGAGCATGGCCAGCGGCGACACCGGAGCGACGATTTTCCTCTCGGTGAGCAGTTCGGCGGGGTTCATCGCCCAGGCCGGCAGCAACAGCGGCAGCGTGACCTACAGCGGCCCGACCATCACCGACACCCAGAACGCCAACTACGGCACCGGCTTCAGCCTGACCTTCAGCACCGCCGCCGACGGCACCGCGCAATACAGCCTCGACGGCGCCGACCCGGTGGCCTACACCTCGGGCGACACCCTGGAAGTCAACGGCCTGTCCCTGACCCTCAGCGGCACCCCGGTGGACGGCGACACGATTACCGTGAGCAAAGCCGCCGACGCCAACCCGGACGTGTTCGCCACCCTGAAAAACCTGATCTCGGTGCTGCAAACCCCGGTGGAAACCGACGCCGACCAAGCCAACCTGAGCAACACCCTGGCTACCGCCAGTCGCCAACTGAGCAACGCCCAGGACAACGTGCTCACGGTACAGACCTCAGTGGGCTCGCGACTCAACCAACTGGACGTACTCGACACCATCGGCGACGACCTGGCCCTGAGCTACACCGAACGCCTGTCCGGCCTGGTGGATGCCGACTACACCGAGTCGGTCAGCGAGTACACCGCGCTGCAAGTGGCGTTGCAGGCGGCGCAGCAGACCTTCGTCAGCATCCAGAAGATGTCGCTATTCGAATACATCTAAAACACAACCGGATCCAATGTGGGGGCTTGCTCCCGATGGCAATGGGTCAGCCATACATTCATTGACTGACACTCCTACATTGGATCGGGTTTGCAGCTCAAGGCCGTGCCATGTTGTCGACCAGGTACTGCATGAAGTGCAGGGTATTGGTGAGCAGGCTGGCCAGGAACGGACCGAGGTCGCCCATCACCACCATCAGCAGGATCAGGCCCACGCTCAGTGTCAGCGGGAAGCCGACCGAAAATACCGTCAGCTGTGGCGCGACCCGGTTGAGGATGCCCATGGCCAGGTTGATGATCAGCAGCGTGGCGACCATGGGCAGGGCCAGCAGCAGGCCGGTGAGAAAGATGGTGCTGCCGTAGCGGGCGATCAGGTTCCAGGCATTGGGGTCGAAACGCAGTTGGCCGATGGGCAGGCTTTTGAAGGTGTTCGCCAGCAATTCCAGGACCATCAGGTGGCCGTCCAGCGCCAGGAACATCAGGATCGTGATCATGCCCAGGTAGCGCGACAGCACCAGGCTGTTGGTGCTGGTGTCGGCGGAAAAAAACGTGGCGAACGCCAGGCCCATCTGCATGCCACAGATATCGCCGGTCATCTCCACCACCGCCAGCGTCACGCGCATGACCATGCCCAGCGACATGCCGATCAGCACCTGTTCCACCGTCACCCCCAGCCCGGCCCAGGAGAACAGGGCAACGTCCGGCAACGGCGGCAGGTTGGGCGCCAGCAGGAACGCCAGCAGCATCGCCAGGCCGACCTTCACCGGGCTTGCGACGTTTTTATGCCCCAGGATCGGGTCGCTCATCAGGTACGCCAGCACGCGGCAGAACGGCCAGAAAAAACTGGTGAGCCACAGTTGCAGCTGCGCCGAACTGAACTCGATCAACGCCCGTCAGCCAATCAGCGCGGGCAAGCTGGTGAACAGCGCGCGGGTGTAGTCCACCAGCATTTCCATGATCAAGGGCCCGGCGATCACCAGCACCACGCACACGCCGATGATCTTGGGGATAAACGACAGGGTCGATTCGTTGATCTGCGTGGCCGCCTGGAACAGGCTCACCAGCAAGCCGATGAACAGCGTGACGAACAACACAGGCGCGGCCACGATCATGCTCATGCGCATGCCTTTGTAAGCCAGGTCCATGACCATTTCCGGGGTCATCGTCTACCTCCTCATCCGGTGAAAAAACTCTGCGCCAGGGAGCCGAGCAACAGTTGCCAACCGTCCACCAGCACAAACAGCATCAGCTTGAACGGCAGCGAAATAGTGGACGGCGGCACCATCATCATGCCCAGCGCCATCAGCACGCTCGCCACCACCAGGTCGATGATCAGGAACGGAATGAAAATGGTGAACCCGGCCTGGAACGCGGTCTTCAATTCGCTGGTGACAAACGCCGGCAGCAGCACACGCATGGGCACGTCTTCGGGGCCTTGCAGGTCGCCGAGGCGCGCCACGCGGGCGAACAGCGCAAGGTCGCCCTGGCGGGTCTGGGTGAGCATGAAGGCGCGAAACGGCTGGCTACCCTTGTCGAGAAATTGCTCCACGGTGATCTCATCCCGGGAGAACGGTTGCCAGGCGCTTTCGTAGGCCTGGTCCAGGGTCGGTGACATGACGAAAAACGTCAGGAACAGCGCCAGCCCCAGCAGCACCTGGTTCGGCGGCGCCGAGGTGGTGCCGATGGCCGTGCGCAGCAGGCCCAGCACGATGATGATGCGGGTGAACCCGGTCATCATCAGCAGCACCGCCGGCAGGAACGCCATGGCGCTGAGCAGCAGCAGGGTTTGCAGGCTCAGCGACCATTGCTGGCCGCCGGCCTGGCCGGTGAAAGCGCTCAGGCCCTGCATCGCCGGTTCCAGGGCGGTCATGACGAACGCCCCTTGCGCTGCAGGTTGTGCTTCAAAGCGGTGGCCAGGCGCTCGCCGAAGCTGTCGCCCGCTACGGCAACCGCCGGTTCAGGCTCGGCGGCCGGCGCGTCGAGCTGCGCCAGTGCGGTGACTTGCTGGGCGGTGACGCCCAGCACCAGCCATTGGTCGCGCACATGCACGATCACCACCTTCTCGCGCGGACCCACGCCGGTGCTGCTGACCACCCGCAGCGTCTTGCCCGAGGCCTGCGGCCGTGTGCCCATCCGCCGGGCGAACCAGCCGCAGACCAGCACGCAGGCGACCACTACCGCCAGGGCCATCGCGGTCTTGCCCAGCAGTGCCAGGTTCATCACGCTGTCCGAGGGCACGCCAAGGGGCACGGATGTCGCGCTGATCTGGCTCATCGGTTGAGCTTTTGCACGCGTTCGGACGGGGTGATGATTTCCGTGATCCGAATGCCGTATTTGTCATCCACCACCACCACTTCGCCCTGGGCGATCAGGTAGCTGTTGATCAGGATGTCCATCGGTTCCCCCGCCAGGCCATCCAGCGCCAGTACCGAGCCCTGGGCCAGTTCCAGCAACTGCTTGATGGTGATCCGCGTGCGGCCCAGCTCGACGCTGAGCTTGACCGGAATGTCCATGATCATTTCCAGCTCGCGCGCGGCGGCTGTGGGCGTGGGTGTCGGCAACGGCTTGAACAGGCTCGAGCCCGCGCTCGGCGCCGGGCCTGCCACCGCCGCCTCGACCTGTTCCTGTTCGGCCAGGGCCGCCGCCCATGGGTCGTCGTCTCCGGCGTCGGCAGCATCGGCAGCCTGTTCGGCGAGGGCGTCGGCCCATTCATCGGGCTCTTGGGGCGGGACGGTGTTTGAATCAGTCATGGTCGGATTCCTTGGCAGTGGACACGTGGCCCTTCACGAATCGGCTGGTAGAAGAGGAAGAAAGGCTCAGGGAGTGGTCGACCAGGTCCTTGACCAATAACGCGCGCTGGCCGTTCTGGCTGCCGTATTCACAGGTCATGACCGGCACGCCGTCGACCCGCGCGCTGATGATGTCGGGCAGCTCGATGGGCAACACATCGCCCACCTTGAGCGCCATGACCTGGCCCATGCGGGCGTCCAGTTCGACGAAGTCGGCAATCAGCTCGATCTCCGAATGGGCGATCTCACCGGCCATGCGCTTGTTCCAGTAGCGCTCTTCGTCGGGATTGGTATCGGTCAACGGGCCGTTGAGCAATTGGCGCATCGGCTCGATCATCAGGTACGGGATCACGATGTTGAAATCGCTGGACAGGTTGCCGACCTCCAGGTGGAAGGTGGCATTGACCACGATTTCGTTCGGCGAGCTGGTGATGTTGGCGAACTTGGCCTGCATCTCCGAGCGCAAGTATTCGATGTCCAGGGGGTAGACCGACTTCCAGGCATCCTTGTAGGCGTCTACCGCCAGGCTCAGCAAACGCCGGATGATGCGCTGCTCGGTGTGCGTGAATTCGCGGCCTTCGGACTTGGTCACGAAGCGCCCGTCGCCGCCGAACAGGTTGTCCACCACCATGAACACCACGCTCGGCGGGAACACCACCAGGGCCGTACCGCGCAGCGGTTTCATCGCCAGCAGGTTGATGTTGGTGGGCATCGGCATGTGCATCGAAAATTCGCTGTAGCTCTGGTAGCGCACGCTTTTGACGGTGATGTCGATGCTGCGCCGGATCAGGTTGAACAGGCTCATGCGAAAGTAACGGGCGAAGCGCTCGTTGATGATGTCCAGGGCGTGCAGACGCTCATGGATCACCCGGTGCTGGGTCGCCGGGTCGTAAGGGCGTACTCGCGAAGCGTCCAGGGTGTCGGCGTCGTCCGCCGGTGCATCACCCTCGTCGCCGCCGCGAAGCAGCATGTCGATCTCGTCCTGGGAGAGCAAATCGTCAATGGCCATGGCTTACTGCACGATAAAGTCGGTGTACAGCACACGCAGCACCGCGGGTGCGGGTTGCTGCGGTGCCAGGGGTTGCCCGAGGGTGTGCAGGATGCGCTCGGCCAGCGCCGCCTTGCCCTGGGGCGTGATGACCTGCGCGGAGTTCTGCCCGCTCAACAGGGTCAACAGTTGGCTGCGCACTTGCGGCATGTATTGCAGCAACTGCGCCTGGGTCGCGTCATCCGCCACTTCCAGGGCAAACCCCACATACAGCAGGCGTGGCTCGTCGCGCTCGTTCACCAGGTTGACCGTCATCGGCGCGATGTTGACCAGCCGTGGCGCCTGGGGTTTTGTCTCGGCGGGCTCGGCCTTCGCCACCTCGCCGGTCTTGGCGACCCGGCAGAGGTAGACGTAGGTGCCGGCAGAGCTGCCGGCAACGACGACCAGCGCCAGCAGCAGAATCAGGAGCCAGGGGGTTTTGCGGGTGGTGGTCATTATTGGCGGAACCATGGAATGAAGGGGGGAACGGTTAGGCACGGCTCAGTATGACCATCGCCCTGCCCGGCCCATGGCGCGATAAGACCGGGGTAACGGTGGTATCTCGCTGTTTTGATTTGGGATTCAGACGTACAGGTCGACCCCCGAACTGCGCAGCAGCACCTGCTGGACCTGCGCCGGCAGCGCCTCGTCGCGGCTGACCGCCACGTTCGCCGGGTTGGCCTGCGGGTCACGCTGCGCCTGGCCGCCTGCCGCCTGGCGCGAAGACTGGTCGCTGACCGACGCCTGCCCCAGCGCGATGCCTTGGCTCGCCAGGGCCTCGCGCAGTTGCGGCAACGCCTGCTCCACCGCCGCCCGCACCGAGGCATGGGCCGCCTGGAACTGTGCCTGGGTGGTGCCGTCGTTCAGGTTGAGGCTGATGGACAGCGGCCCCAACTCGGCCGGATGCAGGCGTAGGTCCACCTGCTGCTCACCGCGCGTGACCATGTCGACCATCTGCTGGCCCAGGTCGGCGGCCCATTCGCTGCTGCCGATGGCGGCGCTGAGCACCAGGCCGCTGCTCGCGACGTTGTCGGGCGCGGCCCGCACGGGGGCCGGCGCAAGGCTGAAGACGGTTTGCCCATCGGGCTGGCTGTCGGGCTGTCGGTCGTCGGTTTGCGTATGCACCGTGGGCACGCTGTCGGCAACGCTGGCGACAGGGGCCGGCATGGCATCCGGCAGGTCGAGGGATTCGCTGGCGATGTCGGCATCGTCCTCCGCCACCGGCACGCTGGGCGCCTGAACCGTGTTGATCACCGGGGTCGACGCCGAGGACGCAGTGCTCACGGCCACGGGCGCCGCCACCGGCACACTGACGGGAATCGCCGGCACCACGATCATCGCGGCGGTGTCCGACTGGCCGGCGCTCTCGATCAACGCCATGCGCTGGCGGATATCGTCCAGGCTGGTGTCGCCTTTGGAGGTCGGCTCGGGGTCTTGAACGGACGCCACGGGTTCATCGGCGATGAGGTTCAACACGTCGTCCACCACTGGCGTTGTCGGCTCGGTGGCGAGCGGCTGCACCTGGGCGACCACCGGCACGGGCGTCACGACAGGCTCGGGGGCGACTGAGGCCTGTGGCGCAACCGGCGCAACCGGCGCGGTTTCGACCGGTACCACCACCGGTAGCGGGTCCGCCACGGGCGCACTCACCTGGCTCAACACTTGCGAAAACGACACGCTCGGCACCAGCGATGCCTCGGCGGGCGCATCGGTCGGCGCAGCGGTCGGCGTAGACGCGGCGGCCTGGGGCATTAACGACGCAAGAATATCCATGGTGTCCCTTAGTGGCTGCTGTCGATGGAAGAAGGAAACGTCGCCGCCCGCCGCCGTAACTGGCTGGCCAGCTCATCGGTGTGGCGCTGTTCGAGACGCCCGGCGCGCACCTGGGCCTGCTCGGCGCGACGGCTCAACAAAGCCTCGATCGCGCTGACCTTGCGCCACTGCGCCATCCACGCGATCTGGTGGTGCGCCACCTGTTTGCGGTGCCGTTCCAGGCTCTTCTGCGCGCGCTCCACGGCGTCTTCCAACGACTGCAAAAAGCCGCGGTAATTGGTCAAGGCCGAGGGGCTCATGCCGTCCTTGGCCAGCTCCAGTTGCAGGTTCTGGCGGTACTCTTGCTGGTACTGGTCCAGGGCGCGCAACTGGTTGATCACCTGTTGTTCGGCGGCGCGGCTTTGCGCCAGGGCGCGGGCCGCGACGTCGCGGGCCTTGGCGGTCAGTTCGATCAGCAGGTGCAGCGAGTCGTCAGCCATCGGTGGTCACTCGAAAAAGTCAGTTGCCGGGAAACAACAGGTTGAGGCCGTGCAGGGTTTCGTCGACGCTGGCGCGGTCGTCGATACGCTGCTGCAGGAACCGCTCGATATGCGGGTACAGGCCCACCGCGCGGTCCAGTTGTGCATCGTGGCCCTGGGAGTAGGCGCCCACGCTGATCAGGTCGCGGTTGCGTTGGTAGCGCGACAGCGTTTGCTTGAGTTGATTGGCTTTGCGTTGCTGGGCGTCGCTGGCGATGGCGGTCATCGCCCGGCTGATCGACGCTTCGATATCGATGGCCGGGTAGTGCCCGCTTTCGGCCAGGTGCCGGGACAGCACGATATGCCCGTCCAGAATCGCCCGCGCCGAGTCGGCAATCGGGTCCTGCTGGTCGTCGCCTTCGCTGAGCACGGTATAGAACGCGGTGATCGAACCGCCACCGGGCGGCCCGTTGCCGGTGCGTTCCACCAGCTTTGGCAGCTTGGCGAACACCGACGGCGGGTAGCCTTTGGTGGCCGGCGGTTCGCCCACGGCCAGGGCGATTTCGCGCTGGGCCATGGCGTAGCGCGTCAGGGAATCCATGATCAGCAGCACGTCTTTGCCCTGGTCGCGAAAGTCCTCGGCCACCCGTGTGGCGTACAGCGCACCCTGCAAGCGTTGCAGCGGCGACGTGTCGGCCGGCGCGGCGACCACTACGGAGCGGCGCAGGCCCTCTTCGCCGAGGATGTTGTCGATAAAATCCTGTACCTCGCGGCCCCGCTCGCCGATCAACCCCACCACGATCACATCGGCCTGGGTGTAGCGCGCCATCATGCCCAGCAGCACCGACTTGCCCACGCCGGAACCGGCAAACAGGCCCAGGCGCTGGCCACGCCCGACACACAGCAAGGCATTGATGGCGCGGATGCCCACGTCGATCTGGCGGTCGATGGGTGCGCGCTTGAGCGGGTTGAGCGGCTGGGTGTGCAAGCCGGCGTGATGGGCGCCCAGTAGCGGGCCGCGACCGTCCAGGGGCTGGCCACCGCTGTCGAGCACACGGCCGAGCAACGCCATGCCGAGGGGGAAACGGCGATTGCCGCCGGCGCCGGTCTGGCCGTCATCGGCGGCGAACACCCGCGCCCCCGGTTGCAGGCCGTGGATTTCCGCCAGGGGCATCAGGTACAGGGTGTCGCCGGCAAAGCCAACCACTTCAGCCTCGGCGTACACGTCTTCGAAGGCAGTGAGTTCAATGCGGCAGGCACCGCCCAGCGGCAAACGCAGGCCGACTGCCTCAAGCACCATGCCGGTGGCGCGGGTGATGCGCCCGCTGCGCAGGTGCGGCGCAACCTGCAACGGCTCGCCCTGCAGCGTCCGCAAGCGTTGGCTCCAGCGCGCGAGATGCACGTTCATGACCACTCATCCAGGGCGCGCTCGACGTTGCGCTCGAGCAGGCCCAACCGCGAAGGCCGCGTGGCATCCAACTCGCCGCCGGCGCTGACCACACGGCAGCCGCCCGGCAACATCGCCGGGTCGGCGTGCAAGGCCCACCCCGCCGCGTCGAGCTGCTCGCCGAGGCTGTCCTGAACCCGCCGCAAATCCTCCGGGTTGAGCCACAGCTTGGGTTTGCCGGTGAGTTCCAGGTCGCTGTCGAGCAGGCGGTTGACCAGCACCAGCACCTGTTCCGGCTGTGCGGTCAGCGCTTCACCGGCCAACTGCCGCGCCGCTTCCAGGGCGATGCGCACCAATTGGCTGGCGATCTGCACATCCATCGATTTGAGGGCTTCGTCGAAGTTGCGGCACAACTCCAGCAGCGGTTGCAGGGTGCGCACCACCTGTTGCTGCAACTCCACCGCGGCGGCCTGGCGTCCTTCCTCCAGACCCTGGGCATAACCTTGCTCCACGCCTTGGGCATGCCCGGTCTGCCGGGCTTCGGCGAGGGTCTTTTCGCGCAGCACCTGCATGTCCAACTTGTGCTGGAAGGCTTGCTTGCGCAGGCGTTCGCGATGGCTGCTGTGCGGGTCGTCGGTGGACGCCGCCGGGCTGGCCAGCGGGTCCATCTGCCAGGGTTGCCAGTCAGACATAGGTGTCATTGCCGCGCGCGGTCACGATGTCGCCGCTGTCGGACAAACGCCGCACCACGGCGAGGATGGCCTTCTGTTCGGTTTCGATCTGCGACATGCGGATCGGCCCGCGTGCCTCCATGTCTTCGCGGAACAACTGCCCGGCACGCTGGGACATGTTGTGCAGGAAGCGTTCGAGCAATGCCGGCGGCGAACCTTTGAGGGCGATGGCCAGGGAGTTCTGCTCGACCTGTTGCAGCAGGGTCTGGATGCCACGGTCGTCCACGTCGATCAGGTTTTCGAACAGGAACATCTCGTCGAGGATCTTCTGCGCCAGGTCTTCGCTGTGTTCGCGCACGGTACCGATGGCCAGTTCTTCGTGGGTCGAGCTCATCAGGTTGAGGATCTCCGCCGCCGTGCGCACGCCGCCCATTTTGCTGCGCTTGAGGCTTTGGCCGTCGAGCATGGTGCCGAGCACTTCGGTCAGTTCCTGCAGCGCCACCGGCTGTACGCCGCTAAAAGTGGCGATCCGCAGGATGATGTCGTTGCGCAGGCGGTCGGGCAGCAATTGCAGGATGTCGGAGGCCTGGTGGCGCTCCAGGTGCACCAGGATGGTGGCGATGATCTGCGGGTGTTCGTCGCGGATCATCTCCGCGACCATCGAGGCTTCCATCAGGTTCAGCTTGTCGATGCCGGAACCGGTGTTGGTGTTTTCGAGGATGTCGTCGATCAGGCTGGCGGCGCGCTCGCTGCCCAGGGCCTTGGTGAGCACCGCGCGAATATGGTCGCTGGTCTGGATGTTGATGGCGGCGTACTGGTCGCTCTCGTCCATGAACTCTTCGAGCACCTGGCGCATTTCGTCATGGGACACCTGGCTCAAGCGCGCCATTTCCATGCTGATGCTTTCCACATCGCTGCTGGGCAGGAACTTGAACACTTCCGCCGCGCTGTCGGCGTCCAGGGACAGCAGCAAGATCGCACTGCGGCGCGAGCCGGTCATTTTGTTAGTCATTTTTCTTCATCCATCCGCGCACGATCATGGCGACCAGCCGCGGGTCTTCGGCGGCGATCTGTTGCAGGCTCTGCAGGTTCTGCTCATACAAAGCCGATTTGCGCGGCAGGGTGTGGGGCAGGCTCTCCTGACCGGCAACCACGACGCTGGTGCCGGTGCTGGTGCCGGTGCTGGTCGGCAGCAACGCGGCGCCCGGCTCGGCGGCGCTGAGGGCGAGCATCTGCGCCTGATGGCTGGCGTTGCGGCGCTGCATGGGGCGCAGCACCAGCCACCACAACATCAGCGCGGCGAAGGCCACCAGCAGATAACGCAAGCCGCTGGTCAGCAAGTTGTAGGCCTCGGGGGTTTTCCACCAGGGCTGCTCCGTCACCGACGTGTCTTCGCTCACAAACGGGCTGTTGATCACCTGCAGCGCATCGCCCCGGCTTTCGGTAAAGCCCATGGCCTGGCGCACCAGGTTGTTGATGTTGTCCAACTCTTCCTTGCTCAGCGGCTCGGTGGTCGGCGTACCGTCCTTGAGCACGGTGCGATAGTTGACGACCACGGCGGTGGTGAGACGCTGGATCGTGCCCAGGCTCGACTTGACGTGCTCGACGTTGCGGTCGACCTCGTAGTTGATCATCCGCTCGCTTTGGGTGGTGCTGGCGGGCTTGTTGGCCTTGGCATCGCTGGCCGTGGCGGCGGCAGCCGTCCCGCCGGCCGGGGTCGGGGCGGTGGCTTTGGTCGGCGCCGGGGTGTTGGGCGGCGCATTGGTCAGCGCGCCCGGCACGCCGCGACCGGCGTCATCGCCGTCCACCACATGCTCGGAGGTCTGTTTGCTGCGCACTGCCGCCTCGTTGCTGTCCTGGTTCGGCGCGTAGCGTTCGGCGGTGCTTTCGCGGGAGGAAAAGTCCACCTGGGCGACCACCTGGGCATGCACGTTCTGGCTGCCGAGCAACGGCGTGAGGATGTCTTCGATGCGGCGCTGATAGGAGCGCTCGATCTCATGCACATAGTCGAGCTGGGTGCCGTCCGGGCCATTGGCATCGCCACGGACCTGGGACAGCAGGCGCCCGTTCTGGTCGACCACGGTGACCGCGTCGACGCTCAGTTCCGGCACGCTGGAGGTGACCAGGTGCACGATCGCGCTGGCCTGGCTTTGCCCCAGCTCGCGGCCGGGTTGCAGGGTCAGCACCACCGAGGCGCGCGCGGCTTCACGGTCGCGCACGAATACCGATTGCTTGGCCATCACCAGATGCACCCGCGCCTTGGCCACCGGCCCCAGGGACTCGATGGTCCGCGCCAGTTCGCCTTCCAGGCCGCGCTGGTAATTGAGGTGTTCGGCAAACTGGCTGACGCCGAAGGCCTGCTTGTCCAGCAGCTCGAAACCGACACTGCCGCCCTTGGGCAAGCCTTGCTCGGCCAGTTGCAGGCGCAGGGCGTTCATCTTGTCGCCGGGCACCAGGATGGTGTTGCCGCCTTCACTCAGCCGATAGGGAATGGCGCGCTTGTCCAGCTCGCTGATGATTTGCCCGCCATCGGCTTCGCCAAGCCCGGAAAACAGCACGCGGTATTCCGGCTCGCGCGCCCACAGCAGCAACGCCACCACCACCGCCACGGCAGCGGCGGCCGCCAGCAGCAATGGCACCAGGGGCTGGTTGCGAAACAGCGTGGTCAGCGCCTCCAACGGCTTGGTCGGCGTACGGATCGCCAGATTTTTTTGCGCGCCTTTGGCCAGGACTGCGGTACTCACGAACACCTCGATAGCGAGGGTAGGGCCTGTACGAAAGACATTGCAGAGTCCGGTAACAGTAGTGGTCGATCAGCCTCCCCTAGCAGAGAGGGACGGCCGGCAGGACTTCATTCTGGCGAAAATGCCAAAAGCTAAACCCCGGAAAAGCCACCGCTTTTGTGCTCAATTGGGCGAATGTGCCGCGCAGCGGGCTTGCTAATCTGCTGGCCTGATCGCTGCCCATGGAACCTGCCGCATGAATGCGTCCGCACTGACCAACGCCCTGCAACAACTGTCGCTGCTGGCCGAACAGGCCGAAGGCACGAGCCTGCAACGCATCGCCCCCGCCACGGGGTTTGCCGGTGAGTTGCAGTCGTCGCTGCAGCGCATCAACCAGTTGCAACAGACCGCCACCCGCCAGTCCAACGCCTTCCAGGCCGGCAGCGAGGCGGTGTCGCTGAGCGATGTGATGGCCGATTCGCAAAAGGCCAGCGTGGCGTTCCAGATGGGCGTGCAGGTGCGCAATCGCCTGCTGAGCGCCTACAAAGACGTGATGGCCATGCAGGTGTAAAAAAACCCGAGGCACGCCTAAAGACGGGTCAGCCGATTGCCGATGTTGGGTTCAACCGCACCCCATCGAGTGTGAACACAAACCAGGACAGGCATTCACATGGCAACCACGACTTCGACCAGCTCGACTGCAACCATCACCTCCCTTGGGGTCGGCTCCGGCCTGGATCTGGACAGCATCCTGACCAGCCTGGAGGAATCCAAGGAAGCCAGCCTGCTGACGCCCATCACCAACCAGGAAACGTCGGTAAAGGCCGAAATCACCGCCTATGGCACGCTGACAAGCGCCCTGACCAGCTTGCAGACGGCGGCAGAAGCCCTGGCCGACTCAAGCTTGTACACATCACTGACCAACAGCCTGTCCGGCAGCGGTGTCACAGCCGCCACCACCAGCAAAGCCGAAGCCGGCACCTACACCCTGCAAGTGACCCAGCTGGCCCAGGCCCAAAGCTTGACCACCGACGGCGTCGCCAGCAAAACCACGGCGTTGGGCACCGGCACCCTGACCCTGCAGGTGGGCACGGCGGACGCGGTGACGATCACCCTCGACAGCACCAACAACACCCTCGAAGGCATTCGTACCGCCATCAACGCCTCCGGCGCCGGCGTGACCGCCTCGATCGTCAACGATGGCAGCGACACGCCGTACCGCCTGGTACTGACCTCCGACAGCACCGGCACCGAATCGGCGATGACCGTGACCTACACCGGCGATGACAGCACCGACACAGCCTCCAGCCTGTTCGGCTACGACGGCAGCAGCGGCAACATGACCCAGACCGTCGAAGCGCTGGACGCCAAGCTGACCCTCAACGGCATCTCGATCACCAGCCAAAGCAACACCGTGGAAGGCGCCCTGCAAGGTGTGACCCTGAGCCTGTCCGCCGCCGGCAGCTCGCAGACCCTGACGATCTCCCAGGACACCGACACGATCTACGACGCCATCTCCGCGTTTGTCAGCGCCTACAACAGTTACGTTTCCAGCGTCGACACCCTCACCGCCTACGACGCGGATACCGACACCGCCGGCGAGTTGCTGGGCGACTCGACCACCCGCCGCATCAGCACGGAGTTGAGCAGCGACCTGTACACCGCCATCGGCAGCGGCACCTTCAGTTACCTGTCGCAGTTGGGCATTTCCCTGGAAGTCGACGGCACCCTGGAGATTGACGAAGACACCTTGACCAGCGCCATCACCGACAACATCGACGCCGTGTCGCAATTCTTTATCGGCACCGATGGCAAATCCGGTTTCATCGGCCAGATCACCGACGACCTCGACACCTACCTGGACGAAGACAGCGGTTTGATCGTCGCCAAAACCGACAGCCTGGCCTCCAAACTGGAACAACTGGAAGAGCGCTACACCGAAAAGCAGGCGCTGATCGACTCCGAGATGGCGCGCTGGACCGATGAATTCACCCAGCTCGACACCCTGATCTCGTCGCTCAACTCCACATCCGACTACCTGACCACCCAGTTCGATGCACTTAACAGCAGCGATTGACGACACCACTTGGAGCAGCCCCTGATGAGTTCCCTTCGAGACGCGAATGCCTACGCCAAGGTGGGCGTGGAAAGCGGCATTTTGGCGGCCTCACCGCACCAAAGAATCGTAATGCTGTTCGACAGCTACCAGGCCTCGATCCGTATCGCGCGCCTGCATCTGCAGGCCGGCCACATCGCCGAAAAAGGCCAGGCCATCACCAAGGCAATCAACATCGTCAGCCAGGGTTTACGTGCCTCGCTGGACCTTGAACAAGGGGGGGAAATCGCTGTGCAACTGGACCAACTCTACGACTACGTGGTGCGCGTGCTGCTTCGCGCGAACCTGAACAATGACGACGACGCACTGACCACGGCGGCGGCATTGCTGGAAAATGTTGCCGCCGCCTGGCGCGCCATAGGTTCGCACATCGAGGAAGAGCGGTAGACATGATGCAAGCACAACTGATCGCCGCTTACGAACAACTGCTGGAACAGTCCCAACGCCTGCTCGAGTACGCCAAAAAAGCGGATTGGGATGGCATCTTCGCCTTGAAGTCCCAGGGACTGATCGACGCGGCTTACTTGCGCCGCGCACAAGATCAAGTTGATCTTGATGCCAATGGCCAACAATACAAGCTAGAACTACTCAGTCAGATCCTGGCCCTCGAAGAGCAAGTAAATTATTTTTTGCATGCGCGCCAGAATGACTTGGGCGAGTTGATGCAGATTAACCGCAAAAAGAGCAACCTGAATACGGCTTACCGAGCATCATCCCAGCAAGTGATACCAATAAGCCATTATTTGTATCGAAACAAATAACAAGCACCTACACGCTGTATCTACCTACGACACGCAAGTGTGAAACTATCTTTGATGTACGTTAAAAACACTAAAAACAGACAAGAAATAACATTCCTCAGTCTGTTATCGTACGACCTACTTGATACTTTAGAAAAAATTAAAAGAATCGGTATTCACGACCAGCTAGCGGATGGTCGGGAGCATGAATAACCGAACAACGATACAAACAGGCACTCGCTGTACACCTATAACAGCCTGACTTTAGTACTTGTCGATTTGCAGCACTGTCTGCCAGAGGTCGCACTATTAGGTGTGCCGAACTGTAGTACCCAACGGGAGGGGTAGAAAGTTGCCAAATACCAACACTGAGCTTGAAGATATCCAGGACCTGAATCTTTCGTATTTATTACTGGCCCAAAACCTATTGCGCAAAGACCGCGAGATCGCGATTTTTCGCCTGAAACTCAGCGAACAAATGGCCGACCTGCTGACCAAGCTCAGCAGCAAGCAAATGACCCAATTGGCGCGAGTCAACCAACTGATTTGTCGGCCGGTGTTCGAAGAGACCGACCGCCTGTCCAAGGTGCTGGGCAACGCGCGCGAACTGGGCATGGTGGAGATCCATTCCGCCCTGCTGATGGCCGCCGCTGATCGCACCGGCGACTTGCGCATCGGGGAAGGCTGATCCATGTCAGACAAAAGCCTGGTCACCGAAATGCAGCAAGTGCAACTGGCAATCGAACTGATTGAACTGGGCGCACGGCTGCAGGTGCTGGAAACGGAAACGTCGCTGAGCCGAGGTCGATTGATCCGTCTCTACAAGGAAGTGCGCGGCGCCTCTCCCCCCAAAGGCATGCTGCCTTTCTCCACCGACTGGTTCGTGACATGGCTGCCGAACATTCACTCGTCGCTGTTCTACGGGATCTATCGCAGCCTGATGGATATCGGCGGGCACCGCATCGATGCTTTCGTCAAAGCCTATCGCCTGTACCTGGAACAGGTGGGCGACCAGGACGGCGAACTGGTGCTGGGCCTGACCCGCGCCTGGACCCTGGTGCGTTTTTTCGAAAGCGACATGCTCGAGCTGATCCGTTGTTCCTGCTGTTCCGGCGAATTCGTCGCCCACTCCCACGCGCCGGCGCAGCAGTACGTGTGCGGGATTTGCCAGCCGCCGTCGCGGGCGGGCAAGACCTTGAAGCGCCGGGATATCGATGCACAACTGCTGGCCAGCCTGCCGCCGATGCGCAAGGTGTAGAACGTCCTCTCCTGTAGCAGCGAGCTTGCTCGCGAAGACCCCATAGACGCCGCGGCCCTCCAGATAGCGCTGCGTCATCGTTAACGATCTTCGCGAGCAAGCTCGCTGCTACAGCCATCGTCATCCGCCAAAAAAGTTTCTCAATTCGCCCCTCGCCGTTGCCGATATTCAGCAGGTCACCCATTGCTTGAATCTAAGGAACGACCACGTGCTCATCGTATCCGGGCTTATCGTTGTACTGTTATCGGTGTTCGGTGGCTTCGTCCTGTCCGGTGGGGCCCTGGGCCCGCTGTACCAGCCCACCGAGTTGTTGATGATTGCCGGCGCCGGTATCGGTGCGTTCATCGCAGCCAACAACGGCAAGGCCATTCGGGCCACGCTCACCGCCGTCTCGCGCTTCAAGCGCAGTGCCAAGTACGACAAAACCTTGTACCTGGAGCTGATGGCCATGCTCTACGCCTTGCTGAGCAAGGCCCGCCGCGAAGGCATGATGGCCCTGGAGCGGGATATCGAAGAGCCCGCGCAAAGCCCGATTTTCGCCCGCTACCCACGGCTACTGGCCGACCCACTGATCATCCTGTTCATCACCGATTACCTGCGCCTGCTGATCAGCAGCGTTATGCAGACCCATGAACTCGACGAGCTGATGCTGCACGAGATCGAAGGCTTCGAGCACGAATCCCACCTGCCCTCCGACGCACTTTATAAAGTCAGCGACGCCCTGCCGGCGTTCGGCATCGTCGCGGCGGTGATGGGCGTGGTCAAAGCCTTGAGCGCAGTGGATGTCGGCCCGGACTTGATGGGCCAGATGATCGCTCACGCGCTGGTCGGCACCTTTCTGGGCATTTACCTGGCGTACGGGTTGGTCGCACCGCTGGCCAGCCGCATCGACCGGCAGGCCGCCGAGTCCGCCAAGATGCTGCAATGCATCCGCGTCACGCTGCTGGCCAGCGTACAAGGCCTGCCGCCGCAACTGGCCGTGGAGTTCGGCCGCAAGGCGCTGCACACCAGCGAACGCCCCGGCGCCCTGGAGCTGGAAACCTATGTGCGTGGCGGTGGCAGCCAGCCGGGAGCCGACTGAGCATGAGCGATCAACCGATCATCATCCGCCGCAAAAAAGCGGCTCGCCACGCCCACCATGGCGGCGCGTGGAAGATCGCCTTCGCCGACTTCATGACCGCGCTGATGGCCCTGTTCCTGGTGCTGTGGGTGCTGTCCAACGCCAGCAACAAAGACAAGGAGGCAATTGCCGAATACTTCAGCACCCCGCTGGTGGTGGCCATGAGCAAAGGCGATCGCAGCTCGTCCAGCAACAGCGCGATACCCGGCGGCGGCCCCGATGCGCGGTTTTCCGAAGGCGAGCGGGCGTTGCAGACGCCACGCCCGTCGCGCTTCTCCGAGGATGAACGGCGGCACCTGGAATCCCTCAAGCAGCGCCTCGACAACGCGGTGGATCACGACCCACAACTGCGCGAACTCAAGCAGCAGATCGCGATCGAGCTGAGCCCCGAAGGCCTGCGCGTGCAACTGCTGGATACCGACAAACGCCCTATGTTCGAATTAGGCAGCGCCAACGTCGCGCCGTACCTGCGCAAGCTGCTCAGGACCTTCGCCCCGGTGCTCAACGAACTGCCCAACCGCATCCAGATCAGCGGGCACACCGACAGCCACCCCTACCCCGGCGGCGACACCGGCTACAACAACTGGGACCTGTCCGCTGACCGCGCCAAGGCCTCGCGCCAGGAACTGGTGGCCGGCGGCCTGGACTCCGACAAGCTGCTGCGGGTCTCCGGCATGGCCGACCGTATCCGCTTCCACGGCGCCGGCCCCTATGACGCCGCCAACCGACGCATCGAAATCATCGTGCTCGACAACCGCGTGGCCGAACGCATCTTGTCCCAGGATGAATACGGCCCGCTGGAACCATCCCCTCATTAACGCGCGATTGTGCCGGCTGTTCGTGGGATCGGCAGCCCCGGCGGCTGCGCACAATACCGGCTTTGACAGGTCGCGCGGCTCACCGCAGGCGCCCGGAGAGCCATGGCCGAGACCAGCAGAGAGGACAAGACCGAAGCGGCGACGCCGCGACGGATCGAAAAGGCCCGCGAAGAGGGCCAGGTCCCACGTTCCCGCGAAATGAACACCTTCGTCATGCTGCTGGCCGGCATCGGCGGGCTGTGGCTGATGGGCGGCAGCCTGTACGACGGCCTTGGCCAAGTAATGGAACAGGCGCTGCTGTTCGACCGCGCGCAGTTGTTCGACACCGCACGCCTGCTCAGCACCTTGTGGACCTTGAGCCAGACCGCGCTGCTGGCCGTGGCGCCGTTCTTTGCGCTGATGACCTTCGCCGCCCTTGCCGCGCCGGCCCTGCTGGGCGGGCTGGTGATCACCCTGAAGGCGGTGCGCCCGCAGTTTTCCAGGGTCAACCCCATGAGCGGGCTGGCGCGTTTGTTTTCGGTGCAGGTGCTGGTGGAGTTGGCCAAGGCCATCGCCAAGGCCAGCCTGATCGGCATCGTGACCTACTGCTTTGTGCGCAGCCATATTGCGCAGTTGCTCAACCTGCCGCACATGCCCGCGCCCAAAGCCCTGGCCGCCATGCTGGGCCTGACCGCCAGCGCCTGCGCGATGTGTGTCGCAGCGCTGATCATCGTGGTGGGCATGGACGTGCCCTATCAGCTGTGGACCTACGCCAAGAACCTGCGCATGTCCAAGGAAGAGCAACGCCAGGAACACAAGAACGCCGACGGCGACCCCCATATCAAGGCCCGGATTCGCCAGGTGCAACAGGCCCGCGCACGGCGCCGCATGATGAGCAAGGTGCCCAAGGCCGACGTGATCGTCACCAACCCCAGCCACTTTGCGGTGGCCCTGGCCTATCAGAAAGAAAAGAACGGCGCCCCCCGCGTGGTCGCCAAGGGCGCGGATGACGTAGCCCTGCGCATTCGCGAGATCGCCGCCGAGCATCACCTGCCGATGCTCGAAGCCCCACCGCTGGCGCGAGCCCTGTATTTCCATGTCGACTTGGACCGGGAAATCCCCATCGAGCTGTACACCGTGGTCGCTGAAGTGGTGGCCTGGGCCATTCGCCTCAAGCGTGTCAGCGAACACGGCGGCGACCTGCCGCCGACCCCGGTGAACCTGACTGTACCGCCAGGCATGGACCAGCGTGGCCCGCGTAACCCGACACCTGAGGATGATCCGACCCCATGAAAGGCATGACCGATCTATTCGGCCCCGACTCCTGGCTGGCCACCACCGACCTCAAGATCATGACCGGCCCGGTGCTCATCGTGCTGATCCTGTCGATGATGATCCTGCCGCTGCCCACGTTCATCCTCGACCTGCTGTTCACCTTCAATATCGCCCTGGCGATCATGGTGCTGATGGTCAGCATGCTCACGGAAAAGCCCCTGGATTTCTCGGCGTTTCCCTCCGTGCTGCTGTTCACGACACTGCTGCGCCTGTCGCTGAACGTGGCGTCCACGCGGGTGATTCTGATGGAGGGTCACACCGGCCCCGACGCCGCCGGCAAGGTGATCGAAGCCTTCGGCGAGTTCCTGGTGGGCGGCAACTTTGCCGTGGGCCTGGCGCTGTTCCTGATCCTGGTGACCATCAACTTCATGGTGATCACCAAGGGCGCCGGGCGTATCGCCGAAGTCGGCGCGCGCTTCACCCTCGACTCGATGCCCGGTAAGCAAATGGCGATCGACGCCGACCTCAACGCCGGCCTGATCGGCGAACCCCAAGCCCGCCAGCGGCGCAAGGAAGTGGCTCAGGAAGCCGACTTCTTCGGCTCCATGGACGGTGCCAGCAAGTTCGTGCGCGGGGACGCCGTGGCCGGCCTGGTGATCATGGGCGTGTGCATCATCGGTGGCCTGGCCATCGGCATTCTGCAACACGGCATGGCCTTCTCCGACGCAGCCCACACCTACACCATGCTGACCATCGGCGACGGCCTGGTCGCGCAGATTCCCGGCCTGGTGATTTCGATTGCCGCCGGCGTCACCGTGTCGCGAGTCAACACCGAACAGGACGTGGGCCAACAGATGATGGGCCAACTGTTCAGCCGCCCCAGAGTGCTGATGATGACCGCCGGCGTGATGGGCCTGCTCGGGCTCGTGCCGGGCATGCCGAACCTGGTGTTTCTGCTCCTCACCGGGCTGCTGGCCGGGTTGGGCTGGTGGTTTTCCAAACAGGAAGATCTGGCCCCGGAAGGCTCGCCCGCGCAGACCTTGCTGCCCAAGTCGGCCGCGCAAAGCAGCGAAGCGTCCTGGGACGACGTGCAGTTGGTCGACACCCTGAGCCTGCGCGTCGGCCATCGCCTGATCCAACTGGTAGATGCGCGCCAGCAAGGCGAGCTGATCACCCGCATCAAAAGCCTGCGCAAGAAATTCGCCCAGGACATGGGCTTCCTGCCGCCGGTGGTGCATGTGCGCGACAAGCTGGAACTGGCCGCCAATACTTACATCATCAGCCTCAAGGGCGTAGAAATCGGGCGGGGCGAGGTGTTCCCCGGCAAGTGGCTGGCGATCAACCCCGGCAAGGTCACCCATGAACTGGAAGGCACCGCAGCGGTGGACCCGGCGTTCGGGCTGCCGGCGATCTGGATCGAACCCAACCTGCGCGAACACGGGCAGATCTATGGCTACACCGTGGTCGACGCCAGCACCGTCACCGCCACCCACCTCAACCACCTGCTGCACCAGCACGCCAAGGACATGCTCGGCCGGGGCGAAGTGCAGAAGCTGTTGGACAAGCTCGGCCCCGACAGCAAAGGCCTGGTCGACGAAGTGGTGCCCAAGCTGGTGTCGCTGACGGTGTTGCAGCGCGTGCTGCAGAACCTGCTGGAAGAAAACGTGTCGATCCGCGACATGCGCACCATCCTCGATGCCCTCGCCGAACACGGTGGCGTGCAGCAACCGCCGGATGTGCAGGAGCTGACGGCGGCGGTGCGCGTGGCCCTGGGCCGTTCGATCGTCAACCAGTTATTCGGCAACAAGACCGAACTGAAGGTGATCGGCCTGGACTTCAACCTCGAGCAAGTCTTGATGCAGGCGGTGGGCAATGGCGGCGCGCTGGAGCCCAGCCTGGCAGACAACCTGATGCAACAGACCACCCTGACCCTCAAACGCCAGGAAAACAGCAGCGAGCCACCGGTGCTGGTGGTGCCCAACAAGCTGCGCCCGGTGCTGTCGCGCTTCCTGCGTCGACGCCTGCGCCAACTGACGGTGATCGCCCTCAGCGAAATCCCCGACGACCGCACCCTGCGCATGACTAACGTGATCGGAGGCAAACCCAAGTGAGTGCGCAGCGTTTTATCGGCGCCAACAGCCGCGACGCCATGAACCAGGTGCGGTTTGCCTTGGGTGAGGACGCGTTGATTCTCTCCAGCCGCATGACCGACGCCGGCGTGGAAATCATGGCCCAGGCCGACACCCCACCCGCGCCCGCGCCGCAGCGCCCCACACCAGACCTCGCCGCGCTGAGCGAACGCCTGCTCGGTGAAATCGAAGACATGCGCCAGTTGATCCACACCCGAGCGCAGCCCTCGCCCCTGCTCAAATGGCTGCTCGACGCCGGCTTCAGCGCCAGCCTCAGCACGCAGTTACTGGGCCACAATCCGCCGCAGTCGCCCGACGCCACACCGGCCCGGCTCAAGGCCTGGCTGGCGCAACGCATCGACAGCCAGTTGAACCAACTGGCCGATGAAGCCGACCTGTTCAACGCTCCCACGGTGATCGCCGTGGTCGGCCCCACCGGCGTGGGCAAGACCACCACCACCGCGAAACTCGCCGCCCGCTATGTGATGCGCCATGGCCCGGGCGACGTGGCGTTGGTGGCCACCGACAGCTTTCGGATCGGCGCCCATGAACAACTGAAAATCTACGCGCAATTGCTCGGCGTCGAGCTGCACGCCCTGGCGCCGGACGCGCCCCTCGGCCCGCTGCTGGGCAGGCTGGCCGACAAACGCCTGGTGATCATCGACACCGTCGGCACCAGCCAGCGCGACCGCCGCCTGGTCACGCACATCCAGCAACTGGGCAACAGTGGCCGCGCGGTGCGCCTGATGCTGGTGCTCAACGCCGCCAGCCATGGCGACACCCTCGACGATGTGCTGCACACCTACCGCGACGCTGCGCACACCGCCGGCTGCCGCCTGGACGATTGCATCGTCAGCAAGTGCGACGAAGCCGCGCGGCTCGGGCCGGTGCTGGACAGCCTGATCCGCCACGGTTTGCGCCTGAACTACCTGTCGGCGGGCCAGCGGGTACCGGAAGACTTGCAGTTGCCCGGCGCGTCGGATTTTTTGCAGCAGGCGCTGGATGTTTCGCTCCCGTCGCGGTTCGCCTCCGCACCCGCTCCATCGGCGGGCCCACACCTGGACGCGCTGGTGCGTGGGCTGTTGGGACAGCGCAAGGCCCTGTTGGCGTTATGCGCCAGCCTGGCCGTGCACATCGACGGCTTCGCGTCATTGATGGCCTTGCAGCCGGACGCGTGCCTGAGTGAGCCAACACCGTGTGCGCTTTTAGCAATCACCACCAGGAGCAGCCTGCGGGTGGTGCATGAAGGTGAACGACAACGCCTGGGCAACCTGGCCGGACGCGGCGAAGCCTTCGGTATTCGCGAGCTGCGCTACCGCAACCATCACGCGCGATTGACCCTGCGCCATCTGCCCGTGGAACTCAACGATGCAGCGCGGCGCGCCTGGTTCGGCACCGTGCAAGACAGCCACAGCGGCCAACACCTTGGACACCGCTACTGGCTGGCCGAAGACCAGCGAGACTTGAATGAACAGGCCGCTGAGCTGGTGCAGGCGTTGAAACACGAAGAACTCGTCAGCCTGACCGCACACGGTTCGGCGCGGTTACTCAACCTCCATCCAGACCTGCCCGGCGAACTGCGCCGGTCCCTGGCCAACAGCCTCGCCAGCGCCGCCTTGCGCCTGACCCATGCCAACGAAGACTGGGCATTCCAGGCCCGCGCCCAATTGCTCGGGCTGTTGCCGAAAAAACCCAGGGGCCATGCCCGCGAAATCCTCGACGGCTTGCTGTACGTGTCGGTGGTGATGAGCAGCCTCTGAACAGGCACGATCCGGCGGCGCAGCGGGACCTGGGGATGCGCTCGCTGTTGATCGACGAGATCGCACCGACATTGGGCTAAGCCTCAAATACGTCACCTCGCACACAGCTGTTCCGCGCTTAAGCGGCCAGGGCCAACGGTAATAATCCCGTGGATTTTTTTGTCTTTCGCAGGCGCGCACGATGTATACGGCACAGGGCAAGATAAACCAGCAGGAAGTGCTCCAGCAGTACCTACCCATGGTCCGGCGCCAGGCGCTGGGATTGAAGACGCGGTTGCCCTCCAATATTGAACTGGACGATCTGATTCAAGCCGGCAGCATCGGCCTGCTTGACGCCATGACACGCTACGACTTGAGCGTCGGCGCCACCTTCGCCACCTTCGCGTCACAGCGTATTCGCGGGGCGATGATCGACGAACTGCGCACCCGCGACTGGGTCCCCCGCAGCGTGCGCCGCAATGCGCGGGCGGTGGAGGACGCCATGCACCGCGTGGAGCAGAACCTCGGGCGACCGGCACGCGAGCGCGAAGTGGCCTCGGCCATGGGCCTGACCCTGGAGCAGTACCAGAAGGTACTCGACGACACCAACGGCAGCCAGATGCTGCCCTTTGACGACGTGGATGAAGAACACAGCGAAGGCAGCAACTCACGACTGCAGACGCCGTTCGCCGAGCTGATCAACGACCGCAACCGCGCCAACCTCACCCGCGCCATCGACGCCCTGCCCGCACGGGAACGCCTGCTGCTTGCACTGTGTCACCACGAAAAACTCAACCTGCGCGAGATCGGTGTGGTGCTGGAAGTGAGCGAGTCACGGGTATGCCAACTGCACGCCCAAGCGATTGCCCGGCTGCGGGCCAGCATGCAGGAATAGCGGGTGGAATGGTGATGGTTGCCAGGCCTGTTGTGGTGAACGAGCTCTTTGTGGCGAACAGGCTTACCTCGCGCTGAGCTGCGAAGCGGCCCAATCCGCAGAAATCCGATGCGCAGTTTTCTACACATTTGCCCAACATCCCCGCCCTCCCAACGCTCCACGCACATGGCAAAAAGTTGCACAGTAAAAAGCTGAAAACCCACCCCTAAATCCCCTGCGGCCCTTACCAATCAAGGGCTGCAGCCAAGTGCGCAAGAAGTTGCACAGCACTGTGCAACTTCTTGCGCACTTTTCCCCGTTTTTCCGTCCAAAAAACCTGTCCCGGCTGCCTTTTTCCAACTAAGCCATTGTTCTATATGGACATTATTTATGTTGGCACGCCGCTTGATACGAAGACGCTCCCCAACCGGGCATTTCGCCCCTTGGGCACCTTCATTTTTCAAGCAAGTTCACGGCATGACAGAAGGAAAAAAGGGATGTTCGCACCCGCCAACCAGACCCACTTCCGCCTCATCCTCAAGGGGTTGAAATACGAGCTTAAAGTCCTTTCCCTCACGGGGCGCGAAGCCATCAGCCAACCCTTCGCGTTCGACATTGAACTGGTCAGCGAACACCCGTCGTTCGACCTCGAGGCACTGTTGCACAAGCCCGCGTTTTTGCAGCTGGCACCGGACGGCCGCGGCGTTCATGGCCAGCTTCATCGCGTGGCCCAGGGCGACGCCGGCAAGCGCCTGAGCCGCTATTCGGTGACCCTGCGCCCGCAACTGGCGTACCTCGCGCACCGCTTCAACCAGCGCATCTTCCAGAACCTCAATGTGCCCAGCATCATTGCCCAGGTTCTCGAAGAGCATGGCATCCAGAGCACGGCCTACACCTTTCACCTGGGCACGACGTATCCCACACGGGATTACTGCGTTCAATACGACGAATCCGACCTGCATTTCATCCAGCGCCTGTGCGAAGAAGAAGGTATTCACTACCACTTCCAGCACAGCGCCACCGCCCACACCGTGGTGTTCGGCGACGACCAGACGGTGTTCCCGAGACTCGCCCCCGTGGCCTACCAGCAAGACGCCGGCCTGGTGGCCAGCGAGCCGGTGGTCAAGCGCTTCGACCTGCGCCTGGAAACCCGTACCAGCCGGACCACCCGCCGCGACTACAACTTTGAAATCCCGCGCGTCACCCTCGAAGGCGACGAGCGTAGCGACGCCCTGCCCGACCTCGAAGACTACGACTACCCCGGCCGTTTCCACGACAGCCAACGCGGTAGGCACCTGGCCAAACGCGCCCTCGAACGCCACCGCAGCGACTACCAGCTCGCCGAAGGCAAAAGCGATCAACCGCTGCTGCTCAGCGGCCACTTCCTGCCCCTGACCCACCACCCCAAAGCCCGCTGGAACGACCTGTGGCTGCTCACCGAAGTCCTCCACGAAGGCAAACAGCCCCAAGTCCTCGAAGAATCCATCACCAGCGACACCACCGACAATAAGGACGATTTCCACCAGGGCTACCGCAACCGTTTTCTCGCCACGCCGTGGGACGTGTTCTACCGCCCACCGCTGAATCATCCCAAACCGCGCATCCTCGGCAGCCAAAGCGCGGTGGTCACCGGCCCCGAAGGCGAAGAAATCCACTGCGACGAACACGGCCGCGTCAAAGTGCAATTCCACTGGGACCGCGAAGGACGGGGCGACGACAAAAGCAGTTGCTGGCTGCGTGTTTCCAGCAGTTGGGCCGGCGCCCGCTACGGCGGCATCGCCATCCCCCGCGTGGGCATGGAAGTGCTGGTGACCTTCCTCGAAGGCGACCCCGACCAACCGCTGATCAGCGGCTGCCTGTACCACAAGACAAACCCCGTCCCCTACCCACTGCCGGCGAACAAAACCCGCACCGTATTCAAAACCCTCAGCTCACCGGGCGGCAGTGGCTTCAACGAACTGCGCATCGAAGACAAAAAAGGCGCGGAACAAATCTTCCTGCACGCCCAGCGCGACTGGGATGAAAACATCGAACACGACCAGAAAATCCGCATCGGCAACGAACGCCACGACACCGTCGAGCAGAACGCCTACAGCGAATTCAAGGCCGAGGAACACCACACCGTCCACGCCGACCGCAAAGTCCAGGCGCGGGCAGACGACCACCTCACGGTGGCGATGGATCAGCACGTCAAGATCGGCGCGGGGCAGTTCGTCGAAGCGGGCCGGGAGATACACCTGAGCAGCGGGCTGAAGGCGGTGCTGGAAGCGGGTATAGAACTGACGCTCAAGGCCGGCGGGAGCTTTATCAAAATCGATCCCAGCGGCGTGTGGATCAGCGGCCCGGCGACGAATCTGAATTCCGGGGGCAGTCCTGGCAGCGGCACGGCGGTGGCGCCGTTGTTGCCGGGACTGTTGAAGGCCGCGGACGTAGAGGCTCCAGGCCAGCTGTTGCTGCCGGCACTGCAACAAGCATTGATGCGCAAGAAGCCGTTTTGCGCGATCTGCGAAAAAGCCAAACAGGAGGCGGGAAATGCCTGATTCCCCGTGGATGCTGGAAAATGGGCTGCCGCAACATTTGCCGTGGAATAGCACCGTTGGTTTGCTGCTGGATGGTGTGAGCATCGAAAAACTTCCACAGCGCCTGTACCAGTGGGCACAAAGTCCACTGTTCGAACCGCTGTACCTCGGCACGCCCTGGGCTGAAGTTCTCGATATCGCCCCCTGCCTGGTGCAGATAAAAACGCCAAACGACCCGGTCCTGAAGCAGTTCCTGAGTGCCTCCCGCCAGGAATGGGGCTATCTGGTCTTCAGCGAACATCCGTGGGGTGACTTGGTCGCACACTGGCGTTGGCTCACCAGCGTATGGCACCCCCAAGGCGAAGAAGTGTTGTTGCGCATCGCCGACCCCGCCGTCACCCGCGCCCTCCTCGTGCATGCCCACAGCATCAAGGACCCCACCTTGTTCGGTCCTTGCACCCACGTGGTCACCGCTGATGCGGCGCGGGGATGCTGGCACCTGACCCTGCGTCCGGGCGGGGCCCCAAAGACCGATCACAACACGCGCTATCGATTGAACGATGAGCAAATCGGCCTTTTGGATGCGGTAAGTTTTCGCCATGCCGTCATGCGCATCGACCGGCACCTGCACGAACACTTTCCACACTATCAGGCTCATGCGACCCCGCCACAGCGCTGGGAACATCTGCATGCGCTTGCATCGGCTGCCTACGATCGCGGGCTCAACACTGAGTTGGATATCACGCTCTACGCCAACATCCACGGGTTTCTCGGCGAACGAGCGCTGGAGGCGCATCCAGACCTGGATGCCCAACTGAAAACCCCATCGCAGCAAACTCCCACGCAGCGACTCGAAGAGGTCGCCAGTATCGCCAAGGCAAGGGCTGAACACTTGCAAAGGAAGCCGGTATGAAAAAGAACCCTAACCACGTCAATGCAAGCCGCGATGACGCGAAAAACTCCATGGCCACCTGCCCGCTGATGAAAAGCACGATGCAGTTGGTGCCCCTGTGCTACGGATTGGTCGATGACCCCGCCCTGGACCCTTCGGCCGAGATCCCTGTTCCCTACACACTCGCCACCCGCCCGCTCGGCATTCGTCTGATGCGCGATGGCTGGCTCTATGTGATCGACGCGAAAAAGCGCGAACTCTCGGAATACCGCGTCCTCGATGGCGTGGTCACCGCGATGCTCTGGCAAGGCACGGACGTCCACAGTGATCACCGCGAAACGCCCATCAACAAGCCGGTGTTGATCTATCCCGCACGCGCTGAGCTGCATGTCTGCCACTCCGAAATACAGTGGACCGCGAAAAAGTGTCGCCAGGTCCTCTACAGCCCATCCGAACGCGACTACTTCATGCAGCCCGTCGATCTGGGCCAGGCCAATTGTGAAACCGGCGGCCCCGGTTTATTGACGCCCGACCAGGCCGAACGCTGGTTGGCCGAGGTCGCTTGCAGCGGCGATGACGACAGCGATCCCGACCCTGAACGCACCCCCTATTTGTGGGAAACATTTGTACGGTTTCATGATGTACCGATGCGGCACCTGAGCGATTGCGTCGAGGCAGAGTACCGCTATGACGTCATGTATTTGCCGGTGAGGGATGATATTGGCGTGCTTCGCGACCTCGCCAACTACCAGGATAAGGTCGTCGGGTGGATCGATGCGTGGGCCAACGGCGGATCGCAAGCACGCGGCAACGAGCGTGACTACCTGCTGGCCTGCTATATCGAATCGCTGACCCAATTGACCCAGGCGGATATCGGCGGATTGGCCGATGCCAGTAACCACCCGGCCATCAAGCGCATGCTCGCCGACCTGGAGGCCATGCCGGCGCCGCAGCAAGGTACGACGCGCCAGGCTCTGGTCGATTACCTCAACAGAGGCGGATTGCCTACACCGCCGAAGGGCAGTCCCGTACCGCCAGAACTGGCGCGCTTGCACAAGGAGGCCCTGGAAGACGCGCTGTATATGGTCCGCTACCAGGGGGCCTCTGCAGACTACGCCGCCGCGACTCACGACATCGAAGACACGGATCGGCGCTATTACACCCGTGAACACTTCAAGACGTCGCCCCAGGACTTCGTCGAGGAACATTTCGAGGCCCTGATCAAGCTTGGTAAAGAGCAAGACCGCCGCATCAGGGATGTCCTCAATGGCGCGAAGATGGGCCAGCGCGGTATCAATGACCTGATCGACCGTGAGGCGATGGACAGCGCGCTGTTCGCTCACCGCCAATCCCTCCAGCGTTGGAACACCCTGCTCGAGCACATCACGGCGGATCGCACGGCGCTGTTTTGCGCCGGTTTTTTCCATAAAAGCGCGTGGTACTACGACCCCGAGAATGCCAGACAGATCGGCCAATGTTTTACCACCGAATACGCCTGCCTGAAGGACATTTGCCGAAGCGATGACGCCTGCGAGCGGGTGCTCCAGTACCTGGAGCAAGCCCCGCACTTCAGTCGCCCGCAGTTTTACACGCGGCCCTACAGCGAACATACGACGGCCCGGGCTCAGTATGCGTTCGTGCCGGCGGCGGGCATGACGCTGTTCAACAACATGCCCGAACTGCTGAAAAAACTTCAGGACCTTGAGAACAACCGCTTGCCGGCCCTCGACAGGCTGCCGGACGACACCCGCGCGGTCGCCGAGGCTGCCCAGCAGACCATGACCCCGGCGCTCAATCGTGGCATGGAAAAAGCCCTGGCGGACTTTGATCAGGTGTTCAAGGGCCACGCGATGCCGACGCTCGATCAGCTCTTCAGTCGCTTACCCAAGGCCTTGCTGATGCGCATTCTGGACGCGGCGAAGCACGAGGGCGTGACCTTTACCTTTGCATCGGCGGACGAGAAGGACTCACTCCGGCGCGAACTCCGGGACTGGTTCAGAGAACAGGAGTACCTGCAAAGGCTCAAGCGCGAACGGGTCTGGACAAAACAGACGGCGGGTCACAAATCGCCCAGAGCGCGAGAACTTCAGGTTGAAATCGCGAACACCCGCTATCGAATGGGCATCGCCGAAGCGCGCCTGGCCAACGCACTCAGCCCGATTGGCGACTTGCCGGGCAACCACGTCCAGTTTTTCGGGGCCACGCCCGCACGGGCGGGCATCACGGTGGTCTTTCCGCCAGCGGGCCGGCAGGAAATAGCCGAGTTGATGAGGAACTTTCGCGAGGGGGTGAAGGCGGCGCCACTACCGAATCGGTTGGGGGATGGGGCGGCGTTGTTGGTGTTTGTGGTGCAGGCGTTGAATCTTTGGCAAGTGATGGCAGAGACATTCACTGAACACCAACGATCTAGAATGCCTTTTTTTAGTGCCTTAATGGCGACCGGCGCCACCGGTTTTGCTGCGGCGCAAGGTGTATTCGATACGGCGCTGACTGCTCGCAGCGCAGTGTTGGCCAAAGGGTTGCAGAATCACGCCGTCGCCCATGTGCATGTGCAAATGGGCAAGTTGCACATCGGTTTGGGACTGATGACTTATGCATTCGGGGTGTTCGCTGCCAATTCCAGCCTCAACAGTTATCAAGCCAACTGGGAGCAAGCCGTCCGCAGCGGCAACGGCGGGGCTCAGGCCGGGGCGATCATGTCGAGGGCCGGATCAGGCGGTTTGCTGGCAAGTAATCTGTATGGCCTGGGCCATACGCTCGACGCGACGGCTACCGTATTTTTGGCCAAGCAAGGAGCCGCCAGAACCGCCGCATGGGCCGCCTCCGGGGTGCGGCTCTCAAGCGTTTTTTTCCGTGTAAACCTGGTCGGCGCGCTGTTTACGGCGTTGGAGTTGGGCGGCAACTATCTCTACAACCACTACAACACCAGTGCCCATGACCAATGGCTACAAAGCACGCCGTGGGGACGGGATGCGAGCAAACGCAAATCCTTGAGCCTGGCTGACTACCAGAACGCCTTGATCACGATCATGCAGGCACCCTCCGTGCAGGTCGGCCCTGTCGAATACGACACCTGGTGGAAAGACCTGCTGCTGGAAGCCAAGGTCGGCGATATGCATTTGCTGTTGCCCGGGCTGGATATCGGCGCATTTACGCCACCGATGGGCGGCAGGCCCAGCCATCAGTTAAGCATCGCTGCATACCGCATCAGCACGATTCGCGTGGAAAGGGGGATGCCCCACGAACGCTGGGAAATACTCAGTGAGGCCGTCGAGGCCAGGCTACGTCGCGTCGATGGCCATCAGATGATTCTCTGCATCGGCTACCCCGTGCCCGATGAACTGATACCAAACAGGTCCCGCGAAGAGCTAATGCTGGTGGTGGTCATTCAAAGCCCCAACGCCAACGGGCAGCCGCATCAGCGAACGTACTCTATCCGCTTTGAGCCAAGGGATAGCGGAGCCTTCCCGCCAGTTGATCAGAAACCCCTTCTCCCCAACGCACCGCTGCTGCAGATAGAGCCCCTGATGCTGGAGTTGATCTCACATGACTAAACCCATCGATCCCCCCTCGACCGATCCGGCGTTAACGAAGGTGTACCGAGCTGGAGACGTCGAATCGTTTGCTTCTGGCTACACGACCTACCTGGCACCACTACCGCTGCCTACAGAAGCAACACCACACAGTCCCTACGTGAGCGATCTCAACGACACGTACCTGGACTTTGGCGGCGGTACCCCCCAAGTATTTTCCTGGCAGATGACATTGGGGGGGCCTTTTACCGCTGCGGTCTTAGCACTTTTGGGTGGCCCGATTGTTATTGCTTTGTTTGGTGCAGGCTTCGGATATGGATGGGTTGATATCGGGGATGCGATGCAAGGCGTATTTTTAGAGGCTTATGAAATTGTCTTCTGGTCATCTTTGTGCAATCTGGCCGTTGGCCTCGGGGTATGGCTCAACAAACACAGCCAATACACAGAAGTCATCCCCACCCGCTTCAACCGCCAACGCCGCGAAGTCTGCTTCATGCCCAGGGGGGCGACAGCCCCTCTGTTCGTGCCCTGGGAATCCCTCTGCGCCTGGGTCGTCCAGGCGCAAGGCGCTTCACAGTATGGTGTGACTCGCCAGTACGGCATGGGCATGGGTTTTTATCACGAAGGGGAACTGGTGCGCGTTGAGTTCATGTGCGCCGGGATGCCGCTGGCGATTGCCCACTGGGAAGCCGTGCGCGCCTACATGGAGTACGAAGTCCACGACCTCAAAAGCATCCAGGACCCGATGGACCTGCAAGGCCCAAACGATCCGCCCCATGAGGGCATGCACACCTTCCGCAACGCCCGCGCACGCCTGCACCGACGGATTCGCGAGAAGGAGGTCGGCTGGGTGCATGGTTTTTTCTGGTACCTCTACCACGTCATGACCTTCTGGACCTTGCCCAACCGCCTCGTCGAATGGGAGGTGAAACGCATCGCCAAGGTCGGCCGCAAAAAATTGCCGGAGGTCATGCAAGCCTGGTCGGAGTCGATTCCTGAGGAGCAGTGGGCCAAGCCCAGCGAGGCGTTGATTCGATTGGGACAGCGCGTCAAAGAACTCAGGCAACGCAGGCCGCAGCGCGCGATCACCGACATTTTTGCCGAGGTTTACCGACGCGAACATGAACCGATGGGTGGCTCTGAACGCAAGTTCAAGCGGTGGCGTAAATGATGCTGGAGTTGATCTCACATGACTAAACCCATTGATACCCCCTCGACCGATCCGGCGGCAATGAAGGTATACCGAGCTGGAGACATCGAATCGTTTCCCTCTGGCTACACGACGTACCTGGCACCGCTACCGCTGCCGACAGAGGTATCACCACACAGCCCTTACGTGAGCGATCTCAATGACACGTACCTGGACTTTGGCGGCGGTACCCCCCAAGTATTTTCATGGCAGATGACATTGGGGGGGCCTTTTACCGCTGCGGTCTTCGTACTTCTGGGTGGCCCAGTTATAGGCGCTCTTCTTGGGGCAAGCTTCGGTTATGAGTGGGCTGATATTTGGAATTCGATGCAAGGCATATTTCTAGCGGGTTATGAAATTGTCTTCTGGCCATCTTTGTACAGTCTGGCCGTTGGCCTCGGGGTATGGTTCAACAAACACAGCCAATACACAGAAGTCATCCCCACCCGCTTCAACCGCCAACGCCGCGAAGTCTGCTTCATGCCCCAGGGCGCACAAGCCCCTCTGTTCGTCCCCTGGGAATCCCTCTGCGCCTGGGTCGTCCAGGCGCAAGGCGGTTCACAGTATGGTGTGACTCGCCAGTACGGCATGGGCATGGGTTTTTATCACGAAGGGGAACTGGTGCGCGTTGAGTTCATGTGCGCCGGGATGCCGCTGGCGATTGCCCACTGGGAAGCCGTGCGCGCCTACATGGAGTACGAAGTCCACGATCTCAAAAGCATCCAGGACCCGATGGACCTGCAAGGCCCAAACGATCCGCCCCATGAGGGCATGCACACTTTCCGCAACGCCCGCGCGCGCCTGCACCGGCGGATTCGCGAGAAGGAGGTCGGCTGGGTGTATGGGTTTTTCTGGTACCTCTACCACGTCATGACCTTCTGGACCTTGCCCAACCGCCTCGTCGAATGGGAGGTGAAACGCATCGCCAAGGTCGGCCGCAAAAAGTTGCCGGAGGCCATGCAAGCCTGGTCGGAGTCGATTCCTGAGGAGCAGTGGGCCAAGCCTAGTGAGGCGTTGATTCGGCTGGGACAGCGCGTCAAAGAACTCAGGCAACGCAGGCCGCAGCGCGCGATCACCGACATTTTTGCCGAGGTTTACCGACGCGAACATGAACCGCTGGGTGGCGCTGAACGCAAGTTCAAGCGCTGGCGTAAATGATGCTGGAGTTGATCTCGCATGACTAAACCCATTGATACCCCCTCGACCGATCCGGCGGCAATGAAGGTGTACCGAGCTGGAGACGTCGAATCGTTTCCCTCTGGCTACACGACGTACCTGGCACCGCTACCGCTGCCGACAGAGGCATCGCCCTATAGTCCCTACGTGAGCGATCTCAACGACACGTACTTGGACTTCGGTGGCGGCACCCCTCAAGTATTTTCATGGCAGGTGGTATTGGGGGGACCGTTTACCACTGCGGTCTTGATGATCCTGGGCATCCCCCTGATTACGGGACTAATTGCTGCTGCCAGTGGTTTTGGATTGGCTGAAGTCGTGGAGTTTAGTAAAAACCTTGCGATTACTGCTCTGGAACCATCCTCCTACACGTTCATTGGTGGACTTACTGTGGGTTTAGCTGTTTGGCTCAACAAACACAGCCAATACACAGAAGTCATCCCCACCCGCTTCAACCGCCAACGTCGCGAAGTCTGCTTCATGCCCCAGGGCGCACAAGCCCCTCTGTTCGTCCCCTGGGAGTCCCTCTGCGCCTGGGTCGTCCAGGCGCAAGGCGGCTCACAGTATGGCGTAACTCGCCAATACGGCATGGGCATGGGCTTTCATCACGAAGGGGAACTGGTGCGCGTTGAGTTCATGTGCGCCGGGATGCCGCTGGCGATTGCCCATTGGGAAGCCGTGCGCGCCTACATGGAGTACGAAGTCCACGACCTCAAAAGCATCCAGGACCCGATGGACCTGCAAGGCCCAAACGATCCGCCCCATGAGGGCATGCACACTTTCCGCAACGCCCGCGCGCGCCTGCACCGGCGGATTCGCGAGAAGGAAGTCGGCTGGGTGCATGGTTTTTTCTGGTACCTCTACCACGTCATGACCTTCTGGACCTTGCCCAACCGCCTCGTCGAATGGGAGGTGAAACGCATCGCCAAGGTCGGCCGCAAAAAATTGCCGGAGGCCATGCAAGCCTGGTCGGAGTCGATTCCTGAGGAGCAGTGGGCCAAGCCTAGTGAGGAGTTGATTCGGCTGGGACAGCGCGTCAAAGAACTCAGGCAACGCAGGCCGCGGCGGGCGATCACGGATATTTTTGCCGAGGTGTATCGCAGCGAACATTAGGTCGTGAGGGCTGCTTCGCAGCCCCGCGCGGGGCAAGCCCGCTCGCCACAGCAAGTCTGCTCACCCGTCGGCGTAGGCCACTTCGTTGAAGCTCGCGACCAGCCAGGTCAACTCCCCACGCGGCAGTTCGGTCAGCGGTTGCAGGTCGAACCGCGCCATGCGTCCCACATACTCGCTGGGTTTCAACAACCGCTCGACCACGTGGTAATGCGGGCGGTCGAGGTAGTCATCGAACAGCACAATCACCGGTTTGCTCGTGCGCAGGTAGGCGGTGACAAAACAGGCGATGCGAAAGCGTCCGTCGATCAGGATCACATCGGGCTGTTCAAAGAACGGCTCATCCCAGACCCGCAGCGGGTAGGTGTGGAATTTCTTCCAGTGCCGGGCGTTTTTCGGGCGAGCCCATTTGCCGGTCTCGCCCACGTCCACCGGGTAGATGCGCGGGCGCGAGGGCAACGAGGCGTTGGCGATCCAGGCTTGCATGTCCTCGGCCCAGCGGGCGTCGTTCTCCACCGAAATCACGCGTTTGTCCGGCAGCTTGGCCGCCAGCAGGGTTGAGCCGCCGCTGCCGTATTCGAGGATCACCGAGGCCTGGGTATAGAGGCGCTCGACGTAGGCGGCCACGTCAGCCGGAAAGGTCACCTGCGGTTCCTGCATCGGCGCGCGGGGCGGCTCGACCTTGGCGCATGGGTTCTGGTGATGCTTGAGATACTGCGCCGCCAGGTCGCTGTCGATGGCCGCGAGCAGTTGTGCCGCGACGTCGTGGGCGGCGTAGACCGTGTGCAGCACAAACGCCAGCTTGAGCCGCTGGTTGTCGGACAGCGCCGCCAGGCGCGCGGCATCCGGCAAGAACAGCGCATCGGCACACAGCAGTTGGGAGGCCTGCGGTTGATGCTGCAGGTTGTTCAACCGGTAAAAACTGAAGCCCAGGCGCGCCAGGCAACGGCTGATCAACCCCACATCGGCCTGCTGGTCATGGGTCGGCACAAAATTGACCCGCGCCTGTACCAGCAACGTATCGGCCAGGGTGCGCTGGCCGTGTTCGATCACAGCCAGGCTGTCGTTGAGGTTGTCCAGCAGCAACCAATCCACCGCAGGCAAGCCATTGATCGCATCCAGCTTGAGGGTGGGCAGCGCCAACCTGGCCAGCACCGCCGACGCCGCCAGCGGTTCCAGGGTGGCGCTCATGGCCGGGTCGAGGCAGGCGTAGAGCGTGGCGGGCTGACCGTTGCCCAGCGCCGCGTGGGGGTAGTAATGCAGCTCGCCCAGTTGCATCAGATGCCGGGCGTTGTCGATGCGGCTGGTGGGGTCGAAGGCCACCGTGGAAAACGCCGCCATTTTCTGCAGCACCACAAACTGCGCCGACGCGAGCAGCGTACCGCCGTGGTCCAGGGTCACGACTTTGCCCTGGAACTTAAAGGCGAAGCCCTCGTCCGCCGCCGGCGCGAGCGGATGCCGAAGCTCGACCGCCGCCGTGTCCCCGGCAAACCGCGCCTGCCCTTGCGCGTCCAACGTCAGCGCGGCCACCGGTTTGCCTTCGCAGTAGCGCTGCCAGATCGCGCGCAGGGCGTTGCCGAAATGCTGGGCAAAACGTTCGCTGTCACACACCGGCGAGTTCATCAGCACCGCGCGCAGGTGGCCGCGGATGCGCGCGAGGCTGTCGAGGTCGCCGGCCAGTTCCATCACCCGCTGCCGGTACTGCGCCCAACTGTGCACCACTAACTCCGGCAGTCCGGCGTTGACCAGGTGCGTGGCCGAGTGGCGCCCGGCGAAGGTCGGCCCGGGCAGGGTGACCACCGGCACGCCCATCAACAACGCTTCGCAGGTGGTCAGGCCGCCGGAATAGGGCCAGGGGTCGAGGGCGATATCGACGCGGTTGTAGGTCTCCAGCAAGTGCTTGTGCCCCACCGGCCCTTCGATCATCACCCGTTCGCGGTCGATGCCGTGGGCGGCCATGACGCCGTGCACATGGTCGCGCAAGGCGCGTGTGCCGAAGGCCCCGCCCTTGAGCAGCAGGCGCGAATCGGGCGTGGCGCGCATCAACTCGGCCCAGTGTGCCAGCAGCACATCGTTGACCTTGGTCGGATTGTTGAAGCAGCCATACGTGACAAAACCGTTCGCCAGGGCCGGCAGCGCCTTGATGTCCGGGGTGTAGGGCGGCGGGTCGTAGCAGATGTAGTCGTCGGGCAGGCGGATGAGTTTTTCGGTGTAGAACCCGTCCTCACCTTGCGGTGACTCGATGCGATCGGTAAGCAGGTAATCGATGGCATCCAGGCCGGTGGTGTTGATCAGGCCGCCGACCCATTTGACCAGCAACGGCGCCGGCTGCAAGGCCATGGCGCCCATGCGGTTGCCAGCGTTATGGCCGCACAGGTCAATGAGGATATCGATGCGATCGTCGCGGATGCGCCGGGCCAGCGCCTGATCGTCCATATGCTTGATCGTCAGCCACTGCTGCACCGACGCCTGGATGCGCACGGTCAGGTGGTCGCACACCTGGCTGGTGCTGTAGGCGAACAACTCGAACCGATGGCGCGGCAGGTTTTCCAGCACGCCCACGATCATATTGCCCACCGGATGCTGGCGCAGGCCGTCGGACACCAAGCCGATGCGCAGGCAGCGGTCAGGCGCGCGGTCACGCGTCTCGGGGCGAAGCGGTACGTTTTTGGGGCCGAAGCGCGCTTGCCATTCCTTGCACACCGCGAAGATGAAGTCGCGGCTGCGCTCGGGGTCGTAGTGCAGCGACGTCAGGCGGTTGGAGTACGGCAGCGCATCCTTGCGCTTGGCCAGCGCCACGGCCTTTTGGTAGTAGGTGTCGGCCGTGGCCAGTTGGCCGATGTCCTTATACAGATTGGCGGCGTTGTTCCAGTGGCTGTAGTCCCCCGGTTCACGCTCGATCAGTTGGTCGAACACCGCGATGGCTTCGTCGTGCCGCTCCAGGCGATTGAGGATCAAGCCTTTGCGCGACAGCATGCGGCAGTCATGGGGCCGCAGCGCCAACGCGCGCTCGATGCACGGCAGGGCCTTGGCGAACTGGCCTTTCTCGAAATGCAGCGTGGCCAGGCGGTGATGGCCGGCGGCGAAATCCGGATCGATCAGCAGCGCCCTGTGGATAAGTTCCAGGGCGCGATCCGCCTGGCCAAGCTTTTGCGCAGCCTTGGCCACCAACTCCATGGCCTGGGGCTCGTCGGGCGACAGGCGCAAGGCCTGCTCGAAGCTGGCCAGGGCCTGCTCGGGATGACTGTGCAACTGCGCGTCGCCCAGGTCTTTCCATACGCGCGGGTCGTGGGGCCGCTGCTGGCTGAGCCGTCGCGCCTGGGCCAGTGTTGGCGCAGCGGTGTGTGTGTGCGAGCCGGAGCGCGGGGATCTGGGCATTCAGGAGGGGCCTTGTGAAAAAAGAGTCTGCACGAAATGCTATCGCGCGCGCCCTCCTGTCAAAGCCCGGATAAACCCCTCTCAACGCCACGATTACCAAGGATTGTGTGGTGAACACACGCAAAAAAAGGGGCGCAGCGTGCGCTGGCCCCTTCGTACCGCGAAGTCGCGATTATTGCAGCAGCGACAGCATTTGCTGCGGCATGGAGTTGGCTTGGGCCAATACCGACGTACCGGCCTGTTGCAGGATCTGGGCGCTGGTCATGGCCGACACTTCCGTGGCGTAGTCCACGTCCTGGATCCCCGAACGCGCGGAGGTGAGGTTGGTGGTGGTCGTGGAAATGTTGGTGATCGCCGAGTCGAAGCGGTTTTGCACCGCACCCAGGTCCGAACGCATCGAGTCCACCGTGTTCAGGGCGTTGTCGAGAGTGGTCAGGGTGGTGGTGGATTTCTTGGTCACCGCGTTGTCGGTGTCGATGCTGATGCTCGCCGAGGTGGTGGTGCCGCTGGTGGTCAGGGTCACTTCGGCGGCGTAGGTCTTGCCGCCTACGGTCAGGAAGTAGTCGCCGTCGGCATCGGTGGACAGCGTGCCGCCGCTGACGGTGGTGCCGGACTTGTCGACATAGCTGGTGTTGGTCGAGGTGATCGCGGTGCCCGAGGAATCCGACAGGGTGCTGGCGGTCAGGCTGGTGTCGTAACCGTTCACGTTGTAGTTGCTCAGGCCCAGGGTCTTGGCATTGATTTCGCTGAGCTTGATGTCGATGGTTTCGTTATCGTTGGCGCCGACCTGGATGGTGATGGTCTGGTCTTTGGACAGCACGTCCACGCCGTTGAATGCGGTCTGCGAGGAGATACGGTTGATCTCGTCCAGACGCTGGGTGATCTCATCCTGGATCGATTGCAGGTCGGACTGGGAGTTGGTGCCGTTGGCCGCTTGTACCGACAGCTCACGGATACGCTGCAAGTTGTCGTTGACCTGGTCCAGCGCGCCCTCGGTGGTCTGCGCCAGGGAGATGCCGTCGCTGGCGTTGCTGCTGGCCTGCGACAGACCGGTGATCTGCGAGGTCATGCGGTTGGCGATCGCCTGGCCGGCGGCGTCGTCGGATGCGCTGTTGATTTTCAGGCCCGACGACAGGCGTTCGATCGAGGTGCTCAGGCTGTTCTCCGAGGAGTTCAGGTTTTGTTGAGCGATCATGGACGTGATGTTGGTATTGATAACTGACATGGTGCAGTTCCTTTTCGTGGGTAAGCCGCTTGGACAGATCAGAGGCCCGGCGTTGATGCCCTCAGCGCCGTTGCCGTACAGACAAAGCGAACATCGGCGATCGAATCGGCCGTCTTTAGGCAGCCCCCGAAAAAATTTGCGCAGCCTTCCGATTTCGCCACCCAAAGTGCCTGTATTAGCCGATTTGAATCAGCACCCACCGCGTTATAAAGCCTGCCTTGGCCCACAACCGGAGTGCTGCATGAACCCCTCAACCCTGATCGGCATGCTTGCCAGCCTGCTACTGCTTGCGGTGCTGCTGATGTTCAGCGCGCAACAACCCGGTTTGTTCGTTGACCTGCCGGCGCTGGGCATTGTGGTGGTCGGTACCTTTGCCGCGACCTTCATCAGCTACCCGCTGCGCGAGGTGCTGCGCATCTTCAGCCTGATCAAGACGGTGGTGCGCCACGAACGCGAATACACTCAGGAAGACATCGATGAACTGGTGAGCCTGTCGCGCCTGTGGCTCGACGGCGACCTGCGCGCGGTGGAAGACGCACTCGAGCGGGTGAAGAACCCGTTCCTGCGTTGCGGCGTACAACTGGTGATCGACAAGACTCCGCTGGATGACATCCTCGACCTGCTGCAATGGCGCATCGCACGGCTGCGCGCCAAGGAACATGCCGAGGCCCAGCTGTTCCGTGTGATGGCCAGCTATGCCCCGGCGTTCGGCATGCTCGGTACGCTGGTGGGGCTGGTGAACCTGATGTTCGTGCTCGGCGACGGCGACATGCTGACCATCGGCCGGCAAATGGCCGTGGGCCTGATGACCACCCTCTATGGCGTGTTGCTCGCCAACCTGCTGTGCAAACCGGTGGCGGTGAAACTGGAACGCCGCACCGAACAGCGCGTAGTAGTGATGAACATGGTGCTGCAAGGCGTGGCGATGATGGCCAACAAACGCAGCCCCGGGCTGATGCGCGAAACGCTGAAATCCTTCGTGGCCCACTACCAGAACGACCTGCGCGACGAACCCGTGCGCTCCGCCCGCGCGCTGATCCCGCTCAAGTGGAAAGCCCGCGCATGAGGGCCAGCACGCGTCACCAGGCAGTGGCGATCGCCAGCGGCCTGCCGCCCGTTGAAGACGCAAACGGCGAGACCTGGATGATGACCTACCTGGACATGATGACTCTGCTGCTGGTGGTGACCATGGCCATGCTCGCGCTGGCCGGCAAGGGCCATGAGCGCACGCGGCAGAGTGCCGACCTGCGGGTGCCGCCGGTCTTTACCGCCAAAAGCCTCACCTCGCTGCAACCGCCGGGCGCACTGTTGCGCGTGCCCCAGGCGCCCGAACCGGTCACGGCGCCTGAGCCTGTCGTTGAGCGCGAGCCGGTCATTGCGTCCGAACCGGTCGCCGCCGCAGAGCCGGCGCCGCCCAAGCCCTCCGCCCAAGACCTGCTCAACGAACTGCCGCTGGACAAACTGGGCCAGGACATCGAAGTGGTCACCAACGACAGCAGCGTGAGCTTTCGGATCAGCAGCGAAATATTGTTCCCCTCCGGCCAGTCCGACCTCAACCTCGGCGGCCTCGCCGTGTTGCAGCACCTGATCCCGGTCCTCGACAGCGTGCCGCACAAAGTCATCGTCGCCGGGCACACCGACACCCAAGACATGCGCAGCGCACGCTTCCCCTCCAACTGGGAACTCTCCAGCGCCCGCGCCGGCAGCGTGGTGCGCTACCTGCAAAGCAACGGCATCCAGCCCACCCGCCTCGCCGCCATCGGCTATGCCGACACCCGGCCCCTCTCCGACAACACCACCGCCGAAGGCCGCGCCCGCAACCGCCGCGTGGAACTGATCCTGGAGCGCTGACACAGGGGTCTTTTTTTTCCGCCGCAGAACAGTGATCATCGCCCTCCCCCCACCGCCCCCAAAAAAAACCGAGGAACCGAGACCATGGAATTGACGCTGGAAGCGGTTGCGCTCTTCGCACTCAAACTGGTGCATGAGACCGACGGTGGCAGCCCGCTTTTGCGCGACGATCCGGCAATGGATGGGTATGAGCGCGAGGTGTTTGGGTTATTGGTGCGCCAGGGGGATCTGGCGCGGATTCAACTCAAGATCGAGGAATGCGTGGCACAGGCGCTGGATGCATTGGGCGGTGCCGACACGGTACTGGGCCGCGAACTGCAGCGGTTGGCGAAGGACGTACAGAACGCCCCTCGACTCGACACCCTGCCCACGCCGCTGACCACCCTCAGGGACTATTTGAAAGACATCCAGTGAATCGGCGATCAGCGTGGCGGTTCAATACCGCACGCGCCTTTACCGTCGTCCTTCAACGGCCATGCGCACGGCCAACCCCATCAGCACCGTGCCCATCAGCCAGCGCTGCACCACCTGCCAGCCGGGCCGGGTGACGAAGAACCCCGCGATGGAACCCGCCATGAGGGCAATCACTGCGTTGACGCTCACGCTGATGACAATCTGCGTAGAGCCCAGCAGCAACGATTGCGTCAGCACACTGCCGTGGCCATTCGGGTCGATGAATTGGGGCAGCAACGACAGGTACATCACCGCCACTTTGGGGTTCAGCAGGTTGGTCACAAAGCCCATCATGAACAGCTTGCGCGGGCTGTCCTGGGGCAAGTCCCGGACCTGAAAGGGCGAGCGCCCACCCGGCTTGATCGCCTGCCAGGCCAGGTAGACAAGATACACCGCACCGCCGAGCCGCAGCGCGTCGTATGCGAAGGGAACGGCCATCACCAACGCAGTGATACCCAAGGCCGCGCACAGCATGTACACGACAAACCCCAACGCAACGCCACCAAGGGAAACCATACCGGCCGCGGGCCCCTGGCAAATCGAACGGGAAATGAGGTAAATCATGTTCGGGCCGGGCGTCAGCACCATGCCCAGTGAGATCAGGCCGTAGGCAAGCCAGTTGGACAATTCGGGCATGGTGCCGCTCCAGGACGAGGGGATGGGCGCCATGGTAAGGCGTCCGACCGGAGGGCGTTAGAGACAGATCCGCGAGTAAAACGTCATACACCGGTGCAGGCATACGCCTGCCCCACGTTGACGAGCGCGCTCAACTGTCCACGTTGAAGGCCGTCGCAAACCCGTTGCTACTAATTGCTATTTCAGAAAGCAACTACTTCATCGCCTTTGATTACGAAGACGTACACAAGTAACCCAGACCAAGAGGATTCAGCTTGATGTGCAGACGAGCGCTACAACATCACCTCATAAGGCCCCAGCGCCTTACTCGTCTGCAACAGCCCCTGCCGCATCAACATATCAAGGTAAGCACCGACTTCCATTGGTGGCCGCACCAATGAACGTCTTTGCTTCTGCACTGCCGCCAACACCGCTGCCTGATCCAGATCCCACAGGTCCGAAATAAAGTCATCTGGATGCATCGGCTCAATGTCATACGCCGCCAAGATATGCGCCGGAAAGTCCTTCAAATTAAAAGTCACGATAACTTCTGCTTTGCTCCGAATCGCCGCCGCCAGCACATGACGATCATCAGGGTCAGGCAAATCCAAACTCGAACACAGGTCCTCATAACCCGTCACCAGCGCATCCGGTATGGCCTTGTCCATCAACGCCGACGTGCAATCCACCTGCTTCAGGGTAAGGTCAGGCCGATTCTTGAGGACATTACGCTTCCACTCTTCATGTATCTGGCTGGTCCAGCGTGCTCGGTACAGCCCCGACAATCCAAGCCACATCAACAAATCCCGGAGTGCTGCGGGGTAAAGCACACAAGCATCGTACACAGCCGTAAAAGGCGAACACCTCATCCGTCATACCCCATTCCCAACTCCTGAGCCTGCCTGGCCAATGCCTCCATCGCCGCTTGGCTTTCTTCTTCACGCCGCTGCTTGAACGCCATCAAGTCCGAAAAGCGAATACGCCGATGCCGCCCCGTCTTTGTAAAAGGAAGGCCGCCCTCCTCCAGCATCTTGACCAAATGCGGGCGCGAAACGTTAAGCAGGTCCGCGGCCTCTTGGGTGGTCAATTCAGCGTGCACCGGTACGACCTTCACAGCATTACCGATCGCCAACTCTCCCAAGATATCGACCAGCAGACGCAGTGCCGAGGTGGGGAGTACGAGTGTGTGGGGTTTGTCTTCTTTGTCGAAGATGTCGATGCGCTGGGTTTCAAATTTGGTCGATAACAGCGAGGCCAGTTCTCGTTGGCCCTGCACGGCGGCTTCGACTTCGGTTTCGAGTGGGGGAATCGTTTTAGGGAGATGATGAGTGACCATGATGCAGCTCCAGTGTTACGTCATTCGGTTGAAATCAAGCCTAAACGAAACAAACGAAAAACGAAATATTCGAAATGGAGCGTCACGGATCGACTTCACCAGCTACGTCACTTCGGAACCGATCAAGAAATACGGCCAGGTTGCCCTACGCAAAATCAGCGGCTGCCCCTTGCCTGCCGGCTGGGACAGTTGGCGTTGCGTAAGGCAGCGCTGGAGTAAGCCACTGCTGCTCTTGGTTCAGTGGCCGATGGTTTGCTGGCGGCCCGATCAGCCCGCCTTCGCCTCGCCCCCCTGCCCACCAATCAACACCCGATTCGCCGGGTCGGTAATATCAAACACCTGTTGCACACACGCCGCAGGGTTGAGCTTGAACTGGAACTCCACCAGGTACACCTTCGCCTTTTCCGGGCTGAACGTGCTCATCACCGGCCCGCAGCTGTAATAACCGCCGTTGCTGCGGTCGCTCGCCGAGCTGGCCACGGTGAGTTTCTTGCCCGGATCGGCCTGGATTTCCAATTGGGGAAACCGCTTGAAGCCTGCACTGGCGACCGTCTGGTTGAGTTTGGCGATCCAGTTGAAAACGCGGCCTTCGCCGGTATCCATCACGGTGCCCAGGGTTTCCATGCGCTGGTCGGCGTCGCCTTCGCGGCGTATCGAAAACTCCACGGGCGCGGTGCCGCCGTAGGCTTTCATCACCACTTTGGCGTGTTCGGCGTCCACGGCTACGGTTTTCTGGCGCAGTTGGACGCCGTCCTTGAGCAGGCTGGGGGAAGAGTCGCGTTGGTTGGATTGGCAGGCGCAGAGGGCCAGGGCGAAGGAAAGCAGCGCGATTCGCTTCACGGGGGATGTCCTTATCGGGAGGTTGGGGGGTAACGACTGGCGCCAAGATTAAACGGAATGTTCCACAACGCAAGCGTATCCATATGCAGTCAAAAGCCGACCACTCTCCGCGGTATGTGCAGGAGTGCTCACTTGGGCTGGAACGTCTCAAGGTACGCCAGGATATTGTCAATCTTCTCCGGGTCGCTGATGCCCCAGAAGATCATCCGCGTGCCACTCACCACTTTCTTCGGCGCTTCGATATAAGCGGCGAGTTTGTCCCGGGTCCAGACCACGCCGGAGTTTTTCATCGCATCGGAATACTGGTAGTCGGCGGTGGTGCCTGCGGGTCGACCGATGATGCCGTTGAGTTCCGGACCAAAGCCGCCACGCGCGCCTTCACCGATGCTGTGACAACCGCCGCAGGTCTTGGCGAAGAGTTTGCCACCCGCCTCGGCATCGCCGGCCGCGTGGGCCGAACCCAGGTTGAGCATCAAGGCAAAGGTGAGCAAGGCGTACTTCATGAGCGACTCCACATCGGGCAACGGTGGCCGATTATGCCTGCATCAGCGCCACCATGCTGCGCCAGGCAACCGCTCTAGAACGACCACCCATCGCTCAGGACATATCCGATCGAACCTAATCAGGCCCACTCCACTCCACCTTACTGACCCCTGATGGTGGAGTAAGGATCATGGCTCAGCCATCGATTTTGGTATTGGAAGACGACGAGATCATTCGATCGTTGATGGTGGATGTACTGGAGGAATTCGGCGCGATCGTGACGTCTTTTCCTTCGGCGGATGAAGGCATGATTTACCTGGAGCGCGCGGACGATCCGGTGGACCTGATTGTCAGCGATATCCAGATGCCGGGATTGCTCAACGGTTATGACTTGAGCCGGGTGGTGGCGCACCGCTGGCCATCGGTGCCCGTGTTGCTGACCTCCGGCAATACCCTGATGGCGGCCGAGCTGGGCGGCTCGGTGCGGTTCCTGCCCAAGCCGTGGAGCACGGAGCTTCTGCTGGAGTGCGTGCAAACGGCGCTGACAGAGTCGGATTCCGTGATGAATTGATAGCGCACGTTCAGCGAACTTCAGTGCCGTCTGTGCAGTCATTACCGATGCATATAAAGGAAATTTCTGATCCATTGGTCAGCATATTCGTGGTGTGCGTTCAACTGATGCCCATCAGTTGTATAGAAGCGCCGCCCTTTTTCACGCGTCATTCATGGCCGAGAGGCCCACAGTTCGAGCTTATTGAATGCATTCACAGGCCCATGACGTCAGTGCGCCCTCCTTGCTTGAAGCGCTGCGCACCGGCACGGGTCTGCTGCATGTGGCGCTCGAAAAACGCCTGCCGTTTTTCTCCGAACATCTCGATGCCGATGGCTACCGGCAGCTGCTCCAGGCCTATTACGGTTTTTATCGTCCGATGGAAACAGCGCTGTACGGCTGCGGCTTCATTCCTGAAGGCTTCGACCAGGCCTTGCGTACGAAAACGCCCACGCTGGTGCGTGATCTTCACGCCCTCGGCCTGAACGATGCTGCCATCGACGCCTTGCCGCGCTGTGACCATCTGCCCGCGTTCGACACTCCTGCCGCGTGCCTCGGCGCCCTGTATGTGCTGGAAGGCGCGACCCTGGGCGGCCAGGTATTGCGGCGGGAAATGTCCCTGCGCCTGAATCTGCACGCCGACAACGGCGGGGCGTTTCTCAATGTGTACGGGGCCGAGACCGGGCGGCGCTGGAAAGACTTTCTCGACTATCTGAACAGCCAGCCGCTGGACGCCAGCGCCACACAGCACGCGGTGATCGCTGCCCGTTCGACATTCAGCGGCTTTGAGCAATGGCTCGACAGCCAGGAGGTACTGCTATGAAACCCGAAGATTTTGAAGAGCTGCTTGCCAACTGTGCCGACGAACCGATTCGCTTTCCCGGCGCGATCCAGCCCCACGGCGTGCTGCTGACCTTGTCGGAACCGGACCTGCATATCCTCCAGGTCAGCGCCAATGTCGCCGCCTTGTTCAACAACACCGCCGAGTCGCTGCTGGGCCAGCCGCTGCACACGCTGATCGGCGTCGAACACGCCGAGGTCGTGCACGCGATAGCCGAGGGCGATACGTTTTCCGAGGCAGCGCCCCTGCACGTCACCCTTAACGGCCGGGATTTCGAAGGCCTGCTGCATCGCCATCAACAGGTGTTGGTGCTGGAATTCGAGCCGCGCCTCAAAGACTTCCGGCCCCGAGTGCTGAAGGGGCGCACCAGTGACCTGGGCAAAATGCTGCAACGCCTGCAGGCAGCGAAGACTCTGCAAGCGCTGTACGAAATCAGCGTGACGGAAATCCAGGCCATGACCGGCTACGACCGGGTGCTGATCTATCGCTTCGAAGAGGAAGGCCACGGCCAGGTGATTGCCGAAGCGTCGGCGCCGTCGATGGAACGGTTCAACGGCTTGTTCTTCCCCGCGTCCGACATCCCTGAGCAGGCCCGCGAGTTGTATCGCACCAACTGGCTGCGCATCATACCCAACGCCGCCTACGAGCCAGTGCCGCTTGTACCCAAACTGCGCCCGGACACCGGCCAGCCCCTGGACCTGAGCTTTTCCACCCTGCGCAGCGTGTCGCCGGTTCACTGCCAGTACATGCAAAACATGGGCGTGCTGTCGTCCATGAGCATTTCGCTGATGAAGGGCGACAAGTTGTGGGGCCTGATCAGTTGCGGCAACCGCGAGCCACTGATGGTGCCCCATGACCTGCGCGTCGCCTGCCAGACCATCGGCCAGGTGCTGTCATTGCAGATCAGCGCCATGGAAGCCCTGGACCTGAGCCGTCAGCGCGAAGAAAAACTCGAAACCCTGGCGCAGCTCGACCAGGCGATGAAGGCCTCGGAGCACAGTGTGTTCGATGGCCTGGCCCAACAGCCGCGATTGCTGATGGACCTGACCGTGTCCGGCGGCGTGGCGATCATCGAAGACAAACAGCTGCACCGCTACGGCAACTGCCCGGAGCCGGCGCAGATCCGCGCCCTGCACAAGTGGCTGCAAGACAGCGGCGAGCCGGTGTTTTCCAGCCATAACCTGGCATCGGTCTATCCGCCGGGCGCCGAGTTTCAGCGGGTGGCCAGCGGCGTCCTGGCCATGAGCCTGCCAAAGCCTGTGGATAACGGCGTGCTGTGGTTCCGCCCGGAAGCGAAAGAGAACATCCACTGGAGCGGCGACCCGAAAAAGCCCTTGGCCCTGGAAAGCTCCGACGCCGGCCTGCGTCTGCGCCCACGCACGTCGTTTGAAATCTGGAAAGTGGAAATGGCCGGCATCTCGACCCAGTGGAGCCACGGCGACCGCTTCGCCGCCAACGACCTGCGCCGCTCGGCCCTGGAAAACGACCTGGCCCGCCAGGTACTGCGCGAGCAACAAGCCATGCGCGCGCGCGATGAGCTGGTGGCGGTGGTGTCCCACGACCTGCGCAACCCGATGACCGTGATTTCCATGCTGTGCGGCATGATGCAAAAAGCCTTCAGTTCCGACGGCCCACACACCTCGCGGCGCATTTCCTCGGCCATCGACACCATGCAACAGGCGGCCGCGCGCATGAACGTGCTGCTGGAAGACTTGCTCGACACCTCGAAAATCGAAGCCGGACGCTACATGGTCAAGCCGGTGGCGCTGGATGTAAGCCAGATGTTCGAGGAAGCGTATTCCCTGCTGGCACCGCTGGCGCTGGAGAAAGGCATCGATTTGTCGTTCAACGCCGAACCCGGCCTGCAGATCAATGGCGACCCGGAGCGCTTGTTCCAAGTGCTGTCGAACCTGATCGGCAACGCCATCAAGTTCACCCCGCGACAGGGCAACATCGGGATCAGCGCCATGAGCAACGGCGAGGAGATCGTGTTTTCGGTGCGCGATTCCGGCGAAGGCATTGCCCCGGAGCAACTGCCCCACGTGTTTGATCGCTACTGGACCCAGACCGAAAACAACCCCACGGGCAGCGGCCTGGGCCTGTATATCACCCAAGGCATCGTACAGGCCCATGGCGGCAGGATCGTGGCGGAAAGTGAGCTGGGGCGTGGCAGTGAATTCCGCTTTACGGTGCCGAAAGTGATGGAGGAGTCGCACACCTGAGGCGCCGGACATGCGGGCAGCAAGCAACCGGATTACTACAGCGCATTACGCATCCGGCGCGCACCAAACCGAGCGGCGTTGCTGCTGGAAGACACGGCCGGCGCGATGTTGCCCGTTATACCGACGGCCGTGACCAAGCTGCTTGAGCGGCGCATCCCGTGCGCTTGTCATAATTTGCCCAGAGGTGTTTATAGCTCGCCGCCCTCGCTCCTTTGTAGGTTTGGCTGCGCTTCACACTCACGTGAGGCGCACAACTCAAAGAGGAATCTTTCCATGATCAATGCCATCCATCACACACCCGTGACGTTTCCATCCGCCGCAATCCAGCAGGATGACGCCACCCATTCCCGCAAGAAACGCAGCATCGAGCCGACGCCCGCACAACCGTCCTCCATCGAGTTCGGCGGCCCGGCGGCGAATGACCGGCACCGCAATACCGGCGGGCTGGACAGCCTGGGCGGCGGCCGACTGCTCTGACCGATGATGCGAAGGGCTGTGCACGGCCCTTCGCATCTTCAGGGGCCTTAACAAAACACTGACACCCATTGCGCTAGAGTGTTCGCTTTGGTCCCGCCCGGAGCCCTTGCCTGCATGCCATTCCCCGACACACTGCCCGCCGTACTTGCCGGCCCGCTGCTACGCCGCCTGGAACCCCGGCGCCTGGTGTTGTGGCTGGTGGGCAGCCGAGAACTGACGTTGACCCTCAAGCTGCGGTTCGCCGGACAGTCCCTGGCGATAGCGTTGGACCAGGGCCAGTGCACGGTCGTGCCGGTAGGCCGCGAGGCGTTTATCCACCTGATCGACGTACCGCTGGACGACGCCCTGCCCCAGGACGTGGTGATCGACTATGACCTGCTGGTCGACGCCAGTCCCATTGCCGAGTGGGCGCCGCACCTGTTGTATGGCAACGCCCAACGCCCCAGCTTTGTGCTGCACCGGCGCATTCATCAATTGGTGCACGGTTCCTGCCGCAAACCGCACCACCCTGCCGCCGATGGCCTGCTGTGCGTCGACCGCCTGTTGGCCGACGCTCCTCTCGCCGAGCAACGCCCGGCCCTGCTGCTGATGAGTGGCGACCAGGTGTATGCCGACGATGTCGCCGGCCCCATGCTACGGGCGATCCATGCGCTGATCGACCGTCTGGGCCTGTTCGATGAACACCTGGAAGGCGCCGTAGTGGGCGACAGCGCCAGCCTCTACGGGCACCGCGCCAGCTACTACCATCGTGTCGATCTGCTGCCGGCGCTGGACAGCAACGAGACTTTGCGCGAGCGCTTTTTCGGCGGCGTGAAAAAACCGATCTTCACCAGCAGCACCGCCGACAATCACCTGGTTACCTTTGCCGAAGTCATCGCGATGTACCTGCTGGTGTGGTCGCCCACGCCCTGGGGGCTGATCACGCCACAGGCACCCGTCTTGAGCGCCGAAGAGGGGCAGCGCTATGCCCGCGAACAGGTGCAGGTCGATCGGTTTCGCGATGGCCTGTCCGGCGTTGCGCGGGTATTGGCCCACCTGTCGACCTTGATGATCTTTGACGATCACGACATCACCGACGACTGGAACCTCAGCGCCCAATGGGAACAGACCGCCTATGGCCATCCCTTCTCCAAACGCATCATCGGCAACGCCCTGCTGGCTTATCTGCTGTGCCAGGGCTGGGGGAACCAGCCGGATGGGTTTGGCGAACTGGTGAGCCAGACCCAGTCCCTGACCACCGGCGCCCAGGCCAACGCGCTGGAGGCATCCGCGCAGGATGAGTTGCTCGAGGCGCTACTGAAATTCCAGCAGTGGCATTACGTGCTGCCCACCACGCCCGCCCTGGTGGTGCTCGACACCCGCACCCGGCGCTGGCGCAACGAGTTCACCCTCAAGCAACCCTCTGGCCTGCTGGACTGGGAAGCCTTGTGCGAACTGCAGCAGGCGCTGCTGGATCACCCTTCGGCCATCATCGTCTCGCCGGCGCCGGTGTTTGGCGTCAAGCTGATCGAGACGGTGCAGAAGGTGTTCAGTTGGTGCGGCTATCCGCTACTGGTGGACGCGGAAAACTGGATGGCCCATCGCGGCGCCGCCCGGGTGATCCTCAATATCTTCCGGCACTCGCGCACGCCGGGGAACTACGTGATCCTGTCGGGCGATGTGCACTACTCGTTCGTCTACGAAGTGCTGATCCGCCATCGCAACGCCGGGCCACGCATCTGGCAAATCACCAGCAGCGGCATCAAGAACGAATTCCCCCCGCGCCTGCTGGAATGGTTCGACCGCCTCAACCGCTGGCTCTACTCGCCCCGCTCGCCCCTCAATGGCTTCACTCGCCGGCGCACCATGCAAGTGGTGCCGCACATTCCCGAGCATGCCCAGGCCGGCGAACGCTTATGGAACTCGGCAGGCATCGGCCAGGTGTTTTTCAACCAACAGGGCCAGCCGGAAGCGATCTACCAGCACAACGCGGACGGCAGGGCTAAGACGCGGATGGTGGCGCCGCAAAAATAGCCTATTGCCACCATGATGCCGTACATCCGTGCCCTTCAACGCCCACACCCGAGCGTTGTACAGTAGCCCCAGCCGCGGAGTATCGGCTTCACTATTGGCCGGCCTTCGATACCGGCCCCTGCAAGGAGCACGCGGATGGACGCCCCCTCCGGAAACACCCCACTGCACCATGAGTTTTCCCACCTCAACGCCGACATGCTGCATACCATTCTGGAATTGGTCAGCGATGGCATCTGGGATTGGAACGCCAATACCGGCTTCGTCTACCGCAACCCGGGCTGGTACGAGATGCTCGGCTATCCTCGCCACTCTCTGGAGAACAGCGTGTTCACCTGGGAAAGCGTGATCCATCCAGACGATTACCCTCAGGTGATGGCGCTGTTCGATGACTATATCCACCGCCGCGCCCCCCATTACCAAGCCGAATACCGCTGCCGCAAACAAGACGGCAGCTACCTGTGGGTCGAAGACCGGGGCTACGTGATTGCGCGCAACGCCGACGGTTCGGTGGCGCGGATGGTGGGGGCCCACCGCGATATTCACCTGCGCAAATGCTCGGTCGAGCAACTGGAGCGGCGCAATCAATCCCTTGAAGCGCTGGTGGCCGAGCGCACCCGTGAACTGTCGCGGGTCAATCAGCAGTTGCAATTACAGTTGGACGAAAACCGCTCGCTGGCCGAGCGGGACGCCTTGACCCTGGTCGCCAACCGTTACCGCCTGGAACGCGTGCTGCTGGAAGAATGCGACCGCGCCCAGCGCTTTCGCCTGCCGCTGGCACTGATCGCCATGGATATCGATGACTTCAAGCCGATCAACGACCGTTATGGCCACGGCGCGGGGGACCAGACCCTGGTGCGCGTGGTGGAGCGTCTGGAAGGCTGCATCCGCGCCGGTGACCTGTTGGCGCGCTGGGGGGGCGATGAATTTATGCTGGTCCTGCCCAAAACCTCGTTGGCGGAAGCCAGGGCGCTAGCCGAGCATATCTGCCAGACCCTGAGGGCCCCTCCGGCGAGGGACGGTTTCAGCGTCACGCTGAGCCTGGGTGTGGCCGAACGCCAAGCGGACGAAACCGCCGTAGACCTCATGACCCGTGCCGATCAGGCCCTGTATCGCGCCAAGGCGGCGGGCAAGGCACGGGTATCGGAATAACCCTCCAGCGCCGACGGTGATGGCATTGCATGTGGGCTCCTTCCGATTTGGAATGACCCGGCGACTTTATTTCGTTTGCCCCAAGACCCGGCACACGGCTTAGATAAAAACCCGCCCGCCACCGCCGAGTCCGAGATTCATGAGCCGCGAAACCATCAGCCAGTCGATTTCCATCGTTCACCCCATCAGCCTCAGCCACGGTAAAAACGCCGAGGTCTGGGATACCACGGGTAAACGCTATATCGACTTTGTCGGGGGCATCGGTGTGCTCAACCTCGGCCATTGCCACCCGGCCGTGGTGGCGGCGATTCGTGAACAGGCCACCCAACTGACCCACTACGCCTTCAACGCCGCGCCGCATGTGCCCTACATCAAGCTGATGGAACGCCTGACCGCGTTTATCCCGGTGGATTACCCGGTCAGCGGCATGCTCACCAACAGCGGCGCGGAAGCGGCGGAAAATGCCTTGAAAATCGTCCGTGGCGCCACCGGCCGCACCGCTGTGATCGCGTTTGACGGGGCCTTCCACGGGCGCACCCTGGCCACCTTGAACCTCAATGGCAAGGTCGCGCCCTACAAACAAAAGATCGGCGTCCTGCCTGGCCCGGTGTATCACCTGCCGTACCCCAGCGCCGATAACGGCGTGACCTGCGCCGAAGCGTTGAAGGCCATGGACCGCCTGTTCAGCGTGGAAATCGACGTCAACGATGTCGCCTGTTTCATCCTCGAACCGGTGCAGGGCGAAGGCGGGTTCCTGGCCCTGGATATTGCGTTCGCCCAAGCTTTGCGCCGCGTTTGCGATGAGAACAACATCCTGCTGATCGCCGATGAAATCCAGTCCGGTTTCGGTCGCACCGGCCAGCGTTTTGCCTTCTCGCGCCTGGGCATCGAGCCCGACTTGATCCTGCTCGGTAAAAGCATCGCCGGCGGTGTGCCGCTGGGGGCGGTGGTCGGGCGCAAGGCACTGATGGACAACCTGCCCAAAGGTGGCCTGGGCGGCACTTACTCCGGCAACCCCATCGCCTGTGCGGCGGCGCTGGCCACCCTTGAGGTGATGACAGACGAACATTTGCAAGCCTGGGGCGCGCAGCAGGAAGACCTGATCGTCGGCCGCTATGAACGCTGGCGCGCACAAGGCCTGTCGCCTTTCCTGGGCCGCCTCACTGGCGTCGGCGCCATGCGCGGTATCGAACTGGCCAACGCCGACGGCACGCCTGCGCCGCAACAACTGACCCAGTTGCTCAGCCTTGCGCGGGACGCCGGTCTGCTGCTGATGCCCAGCGGCAAGTCGCGACATATCGTGCGCCTGCTGGCACCGCTGACCATTGAACCGACGGTACTGGAAGAAGGCTTGGACATCCTGGAAGCGTGCCTGAGGCAATTGACCCGCTGAGGCCACGTCGGGGACTTACCGTAGGTCTGTTTTCCGGGCGGGGCGGTGTGCTGCCTTGACCTGATCACCCTCCCCCCTGAAAATGCCCGACGCTTTTTTGTCCTCGTTTACTGAAGTAGTGAAATTTCAATGTCTGATTCCTACAACACCGAAGAATCCGTCGTCGCTTTGCAATCCAAAGCTGAATACGAAAACGCCATCAATCTTTCACAGCATCTGCCAGCGGCCAAGATCATCAGCGAGATGGTGCTGGACGCGTTCCACACCTCCAAGGAAAGCGACCAGATCCGCGAACTGCGCGTCGCCATCCGCCAGGCCCACGATGCCTTCGACGACGACACCGCCTACGACCTGATGGGCCAACTCAAGCAACTCAAGGACGCCGAGGCGGCTGACAACGCAGCCCTGGAAGACCTGAGCAGCAAGTTCTCCATCAGCCGCATCCTCTCCAGCTTCAAGGACGACCCGCAGTTTCAGGAACTGGTCTACGGCCTGGCCTTGAAAGTGCTGAACCAGTCGCACCAGGCCATCAGCAACCCCAGCGCCGGCAAGAGCAAGGCATCGCGGGCCAAGAAAGACGCCGAAGTGTTTGTGATCAGCAAAGACGGGATCAGCGTCACCCTGCCACTGCGCACGCCACGCGCCAAACTCAACGTTGATCGCGAGGCGTTCGAGTTCCTCGGTTTCAGTTTTGTGGGTGAAGGCGATGAGGCGGAGCTGGAAGTCGAGAGTTTCGTGGATAACGCCGGCACCGAACAGCCACTGAACCGCAAGACCGTGATCACTGCCCTGCAACGCCAAACCGCGTTTGAAGGCTACAGCATCGCCCAGCAATAACCCCCAGCGAGCTTGCTCGCGAAAGTCTCAAAAACGCCGCGGCCCACCTGATACCCCGCGTTATCGTTGACGACTTTCGCGAGCAAGCTCGCTTCTACAGAGGGTACCGGTGTCAGCGGCGGCATTGCGCCGTGTTACACACGCGCCACCTGCGCCGCAAATACCTGCCGAAAACGCGCCATCTCCTCTTTGCTCCCCACCGTCACCCGCACCCACTGCGGCCAGCGCGTCCACACCCGGCCGATCTTCACACCGTGCGCGCCCAGGGCCTCGACGACCCGCTCGGCGGGTTGCTTCACGTCGATCATGAAACAGTTGCTGTGAGACGCCGTGCAGGCAAAACCGCGGGCCTTGAGCCAGGTGACGGTTTCATCGCGCAGTCGGGCATTGAGTGCCTTGCGTTGCGCCAGCAGCGTGCTGTCTTCCAGGCTGGCCAGGCCGCCGAGCAAGGAAGTGCCGGCCGGTACGTTGTCGCCGCCAAATACCGCCAAGCGTTCCAGCAGCGCCGGGTGGCCGATCGCCAGGCCCAGGCGGGCGCCGGCCATGCCGTAGATTTTCGAGAAGGTACGCAGTACCAGCAGGTCGTCGTGGTCCTTGACCCAACTCACCACGCTTGGCGCATCGGCAAAGTCGATGTAGGCCTCATCCACCACCAATACGCTGCCGTCGGGTTTGTTCGCCAGCGCCTGGCGAATCGCGTCGGTGGGCGTCAGGGTGCCGGTGGGGTTGTTGGGGTTGCACACATAGAGCATGCCGGCACTGGGGTCGGCGGCAAGCATCGCCGGGATGTCGTGGGCGTGCTCGCGGTTGAGGTCGACTTCGCGTACCGGCGCCTTATGTGACTCGGCCGCCTGGCGCGGCACTTCGTAGGACGGCGTGGCCATCACCAGGCCGCGGACTTCGCTGGTGAACGCCAGCACCGCGTAGCGCAGGGCCGCCATGGAGCCGGAAAACACCGCCACCCGGTCTTGCGCGATGCCTTGCTGTTGGGCAAACAACCCCGCCAGGGCGTACATGTGTTTGTAGGGATAACGCCCGGCGGTGGCGATGCCGCGCTGCATCGCTTCGCGTGCGGCCGGCGACGGGCCATAGGGGCTTTCGTTGTAGTTGAGCAGCACTGTTTCAGTGTCGGTCGGTGGTGGGGCGGCCAGCGCCCAATCCAGGCGCCCCAGCAAGGGCAAGGCGGCGCCCAGGGCGAGAAGGGACCGGCGACTAACGCTGACCATGGTGACGACTCCTTGTAGGCGAGTGATGGATTCGCACAGCTCGTACAGAGGGGTATGACGAGAAAAACACGGGCAAATTTAAACCCGCGCCCAAGAAAAAGCCCCGCGCTTCTCTCGAAGGCGGGGCTTTTCAATGCTGTGACACTCAGGGCGCGTAGGTCAGCAACAGCTCTTTCGGCACTTGGAAATCCAGGGACATCATCACGCTGAGCGCGGTGATGGTGAAAATCGAGAACACGAACAGCTTGCGGGCCCAGACGGTGTCATCCACCGCCTTGTAGCCGGTCCAGGCCATGTACAACCAGTACATGCCCATGGCAGCGGCGACGGCAAGGTAGCTCATGCCGGCGTAGCCACTGAAGGTCAACATCAAGGTCGCCAAGAGGAAGGCCAGGATGTACAGCAGGATGTGTTTCTTGGCCACCTGAATGCCACGCTTGACCGGCAGAACCGGAATCGACGCAGCCAGGTAGTCATTGAAGCGGAAGATCGCGATGGCGTAAGAATGCGGCATCTGCCACAGGCTGAACATCACCAGCAACGTCAGCGCGGCCATGTCGAAGCTATTGGTCACAGCCACATAACCAATGACCGGCGGCATCGCCCCCGACAGACTGCCCACCAGCGTGCCGTGTACCGACTTGCGCTTGAGGTAGAGGCTGTAGAGGCCGACGTAGATGACAAAGCCGATCACGGCAAACAGCGCCGCCAACGGATTGGCCACCTTGTACAACAACGCCACACCGGCAACACCCAGGACGGTCGCGAAGATCAGTGCCAGCTTCAGGGAGATAAGGCCCTGGACCAGCACGCGATTCTTGGTGCGCTCCATCTTGATATCAATGTCGCGGTCGATGCAGTTGTTGAAGACACAACCGGAAGCAACCACCAGGGACGTACCGATCATCGCGGCCAGGAAGATGGCCAGATCGACATGTCCCTTGGAGGCCAGGAAGAAACCGCCCGCCACAGAAAGCACGTTACCGAAAATGATCCCCGGTTTGGTGATTTGGATAAAGTGCTTAAGCGACATCGGGTCTTACCTCACTTCGCCATCATGTAGGTGTGGATGCTGAACATGATCCACAGCGACAGACCAACCAGCAGAACGATCACCAGGCCTGCGAACACGAACGCAATCACGTTCTCGCGCTGCTCCTCGGAGCGGTCCAGGTGCAGGAAGTACACCAGGTGAACCAGGACCTGAATCACCGCGAACGCCAGGACGATCATCAAGGTGATCGACTTCGGCAAGGTTGGGTACATCACCAGGCCGAACGGGATCAGGGTCAGGATGACCGACAGGATGAAGCCGATAGCGTAAGACTTGACGCTGCCGTGGCTTGTATCGTGGCTGTCATGGGAGTGTGCATTAGCCATTACAGAGTCCCCATCAAGTAGACGACGGTGAATACGCAGATCCAGACCACGTCCAGGAAGTGCCAGAACAGGCTCAGGCAGCTCAGGCGAGTCTTGTTGGTGTTGGTCAGGCCGTGTTTATTGACCTGATACATCATCATCGCCATCCAGATCAGACCAGATGTCACGTGCAGACCGTGGGTCCCTACCAGCGTGAAGAACGCCGACAGGAAGCCGCTGCGGCTCGGGCCGTAGCCTTCGGAGATCAACAGGTGGAACTCGTTGATTTCCATGCCGATGAAGCCCAGGCCGAACAGGAAGGTCAGGCCCAGCCAGGTCAGCACGCCCTGCTTGTTGCCCTTGTAGAAGGACAACATGGCGAAGCCGTAGGTGATCGAACTGAACAACAGCAGGGCGGTTTCGCCGAGCACGTAAGGCAGTTCGAAGATGTCGTGGCCCGCCGGGCCACCCGCTACGTTGTTTACCAGTACCGCGTACACCGCGAAGATCGACGCAAACAAGATGCAGTCGGTCATCAGGTAGAGCCAGAAACCGTAGACGGTTACCGGGCCCGAGTCGTGGTGATGGTCATCGTGCCCATGGTCATCGACATGGGCGTGTCCAGCATTGGTCACTAAGTTCGACATGGTTTAAGCCTGTTCCAACGAGGTTTCTACACGGTTGGCCGGGATCTTCTTCTCGGCCACCAGGCGAGCGTGCTGCTCGGCTTCGATGCGCTCGATCGTTTCGACCGGCACCATGTAGCCTTGATCATCACGTGCAGCGTGGACAATGAAGTAGCCGATGGTGCCCACCAGGCTCACGATTGCCAGCCACCAGATGTGCCAGATCATCGCGAAACCGAACACGGTCAACAGCGCACCCATCACCACGCCAGTGGCGGTGTTGTTTGGCATGTGGATCGGTTCGTAGTGCTTAGGCTTCAGGTACGCAGTACCGTTTTCCTTGGCTTCGGTGAACGCATCGATGGTGTTCGCGGTAGGAATCACGGCGAAGTTGTAGAACGGAGGTGGCGACGAAGTCGACCATTCCAGGGTGTGGCCGTTCCATGGGTCGCCCGATTCGCACATGTTCTGCTTGCGATCACGCACGCTGACATACAGCTGGATCAGTTGGCAGGCGATACCCACCGCGATCAGCACCGCACCGATCATGGCGACGTACAGGTACGGCACCCACTCAGGGTTGGTGGTGGCGTTCAGACGACGGGTCATGCCCATGAAGCCCAGTGCATAGAGCGGCATGAACGCGACGAAGAAGCCCGAGATCCAGAACCAGAATGCTGCCTTGCCCCAACCGTCGTGCAGCTTGAAGCCGAACGCTTTCGGGAAGAAGAAGCTGAAACCTGCGATGTAACCGAATACCGCACCGCCGATGATCACGTTGTGGAAGTGAGCGATCACGAACAAGCTGTTGTGCAGCACGAAGTCAGCACCCGGGATGGCCAGCAGTACGCCGGTCATACCGCCGATGGCGAAGGTCACCATGAAGCCCAGGGTCCACACAACCTGGCTGGTCATGCGCAGACGACCTTGGTAGATGGTGAACAGCCAGTTGAAGAGCTTCACCCCCGTCGGGATCGAAATCAGCATCGTCGCCAGGCCGAAGAAGGCGTTGACGCTCGCCCCCGAACCCATGGTGAAGAAGTGGTGCAGCCAAACCATGAAGCCCAGTACCGAGATCGCACCGGAGGCGTAGACCATCGAGTGGTGACCGAACAGGCGCTTGCCGGTAAAGGTCGAGATCACTTCGGAGAAGATACCGAACGCTGGCAGGATCAGGATGTACACCTCAGGGTGACCCCATGCCCAGAACAGGTTCACGTACATCATTGGATTGCCACCAAGTTCGTTGGTGAAAATGTGGAAATCCAGGTAACGGTCAAGCGACAGCAGTACCAGCGTAGCGGTGAGGATCGGGAACGAAGCCACGATCAGCACGTTGGCCCAGGTGCAGGTCCAGGTGAAGATCGGCATGTCCATCATCTTCATGCCAGGGGCGCGCATTTTCAGCACGGTGGCCAGGAAGTTGACCCCCGTCAGCGTCGTCCCTAGCCCTGATAACTGTAGCGCCCAGATGTAGTAGTCCACACCCACGCCCGGACTGTATTTCAGGCCCGACAATGGCGGATACGCAACCCAACCGGTCTTGGCGAATTCGCCGACACCCAGGGACACGTTGATCAGCACCACGCCAGATACCAGCAGCCAGAAGCTCAGGGAGTTCAGGAACGGGTAGGCAACGTCACGCGCGCCGATCTGCAGCGGCACTGCAAGGTTCATCAGGCCGGTGAAGAAAGGCATCGCCATGAAGATGATCATGATCACACCGTGAGCGGTGAAGATCTGGTCATAGTGTTCAGGCGGCAGGTAGCCCGGTGCGCCCTCGGTGGCCATGGCCAACTGGGTACGCATCATGATGGCGTCGGCAAAACCACGCAGCAGCATGACCATGGCAACGACGATGTACATCACACCGATTTTCTTGTGGTCGACCGAAGTCAGCCACTCAGTCCACAGGTAGGTCCACTTCTTGAAGTAAGTGATACCCGCAACCAGTGCCAGACCACCCAGCGCGATCATGGCGATAGTCACCATCACGATCGGCTCGTGGAACGGGACCGCATCCCAACTTAATTTACCAAACATCGTTTACTCCTCTGCCCCAGCAGTTGAATGCGAGCCCGTGTCAGAACCTTCAACCGCAGCCACTTCTTTCTTCTCGTGCTTGACCGGCTTGCCTGGTTTCATGCCTTCGTACTTGTCGACGACTTTCTGAAACAGGTCAGGCGTGTAAGCGGAGTACAGCGCGACTGGGTTGTTCTGGCTTGGTTTGGCAAGGGCTTCGTATTCAGCTTGATCAAGCTGTTTAGGTGCGGCCTTGACTTCGGCTACCCAGGCGTCGAAATCTTCCTGGCTCGTCGAGATCGCTTTGAATTTCATGCCGGTGAAACCTGCGCCGCTGTAGTTGGCGGAGATACCGTCCATTTCAGCTTTCTGATTGGCGATCAGGTGCAGTTTGGTCTGCATGCCGGCCATCGCGTAGATCTGGCCACCCAGGCCTGGGATGAAGAACGAGTTCATCACAGTGTCGGAGGTGATCTTGAAGTTAACCGGGGTATGTTCCGGGAACACGATCTTGTTGACGGTGGCGATACCCAGGTCCGGGTAGATGAACAGCCACTTCCAGTCCAGCGCGACCACTTCGATATTGATCGGCTTGGCTTCGGATTCCAGCGGACGGTACGGGTCCAGTGCGTGGGTGGACTTGTAGGTCACATAACCCAGGGCAATGATGATGAGGATCGGAACCAGCCACACCGCGATTTCGATCTTGGTGGAGTGCGACCACTTCGGCGCGTAAGTCGCCTTGGTGTTCGACGCGCGGTATTTCCAGGCGAAGGCGAAGGTCATGATGATCACAGGGACCACGACCAGCAACATCAGCAGGGTGGCAGTGATGATCAGGTTGCGTTCATCCAGACCGACCTGTCCTTTTGGGTCGAGCAAGGACCACTTGCAGCCTCCCAGCATTAACATCATGCCAAGCAGCGGCAAAAAGCCTAGTAATCGGGGGTACCTGTTTTTACTCATCTCACGACCTCTAAAGCAGCTTGCGCAATGCAGTTGGGTTTTGATCGCCAACACTTCACCCTGCCAAGGGTTGGCATTTCTCTTCGATTGAATAAGAGCCTGCCCGTCACGTCATAAATGTACGTTTCACGGACCTGCGGTGAGTTCTTATTCGATTTCGTGGTTAAAGGCCTTGTTACAGACCAATTCCATTTGGTGCGGATAGTTGGAAGGCTGCCGGAACCTGGGGTCGCACAGAGCCATCCATCTGCCCCTCGACCGCTCCAATGCTCAAATAGTGAACAGCACCGGACATTCAGTGCGGGCGATTGTAGTTAGCTGGCGATGTATAAACCATGTCTTATAAAGAAATAATTTTTATCGATTACAGCAATAATCCTTCACCATTTTTGCAACGGTTCGCGATCTTATCGCGTTCGATTCTCAACAAAAACCACAAAAAATGCCGTGTTATTGGGCAAGCCGTCGCACCCCCTACGTCCTGCAAGAGCCTGCAAAACCTATTCAAGTCCCCATAAAACAAGGCATTCGTAGATCACTGCAAGGCCCGGACGGCGCGACCTTCAGCGCCGGATTCAAACGACGAACTGACAGCACAAATTGACCGCCCTGGGCAAATTCCAGGGGGTAATCGGCGGGGCAAAAACGTCCTGCTACAGCATCCGTGTGACAACATGTCGCACGCTGCGCACACCCGAACTTGCTCTTGGTCATAGTCCCTTCAAAAATCCCTACAAACGAAAACGCCCCGGCCTACCTTCAAGAAGGACCGGGGCGTTTGCGAATAAAGTTCAGGCCTTGCGCTGGCGATTCCGATAGATACCCAGCGGCACCAGGATGACGGTCAGCACGAAGGCCACCAGCGCCCATTGCGCCAGGGACAGTCCCAGCACCGGCGGGTACGGAGTGCTGCAGAAGCCATCGACCTGAAAGCCCAGCGGGAAGAGCTTGGCCAGGGGCAGGTCGTCGACGATCGGCTGCAGCACATCGACGCCGCAACTGACTTGGGGATAGAACTGGGTGTACACATGATGACCGGCCGCCGCCACGCCGCCGAGAGCGCTGAGGACCACCAGGCCTTCGAACAGGGTGATTGCGCCTTTGTTGCGCATGGCCGCGCCGATGAACGCGAAGATCGCAATCAACAACAGCGCATAGCGTTGCAGGATACACAGCGGGCACGGCGCCTCGCCCAACACCACCTGCATGTACAACGCACCGCCGATCAGCGCCAGGCAGATGATGCCCAGTAACACCAGAAAGCGCCGCTCCCTGCCTAAACGCAATTCGTCACTCATCCCCGTTTCCCTTTGTTTGGTTGTGCCTGTGGCGGCAAGTTTACACACAGAGAGTGGTTTAAACAGAAGGGGGTTAACGGCGGATTAATACGCCACTTGTAGGAGCGAGCTTGCTCGCGAAGAACGTCAACGATCACGCGCCCATTCTGGATGAACGCGGTGTCCTTGGGTTTTTCGCGAGCAAGCTCGCTCCTACAGGTGTGTGGGGGTTACTCAAGGGTGGCGGCGGGGCCGAAGAATTCGTAGCGGCTTTGTTTTTCGGGGACGCCCAAGGCCTTGAGGTGGCGCTTGATCGCGGCCATGAAGCCTTTAGGGCCGAGGAAGTAGGCATCCAGGTCGCGCTGCGCGGGCAACCACGCCGCCAGTTGTTCCTGGCTCAGCAGCCCCACGGTGTCGCCGGCCGGGCTGACGCCATCGTCTTCGGCGTAGCAATAAAAGCGCTTGAGCTGCGGATGCTTGGCCGCCAGGCCATCGACCCAATCACGGAACGCATGCACCCCGCCGTTGCGCGCGCAGTGGATAAAGTGCACCGGACGCTCGGTGGCCAGGGCCGCTTCGAGCATCGGCAGCGTTGGCGTGATGCCCACCCCGCCACTGATCAGCACCAGCGGTTTATCGCTGGCCGCCAGGGTGAACTCGCCCGCTGGCGGGAACAGGTCGATCGTCGCGCCGACCTGCAGTTGATCATGCAGGTAGTTGGACACTCGCCCACCGGCTTCGCGTTTGACGCTGATGCGGTATTGGCCGGCGTCGCTCAGGGCCGACAAGGAGTAATTGCGGCGCACTTCTTCGCCATCGAGCACCAGCGTCATACCAATGTACTGGCCGGGCGCAGCGGCGAGAATCGGGCCGTTGTCCACCGGGGCGAAATAGAAGGAAGTGATCTCGGCACTTTCCTCCACGCGCTTGACCAGCGTGAACGGCCGCGCACCCCGCCAGCCGCCAGGCGCCTGGGCCTTCTCGTCATAGATCGCCGCCTCGGCGCCAATCAGGATATCCGCCAACTGACCGTAGGCCGCGCCCCAGGCACTCATCACCTCAGGGGTGGCGATCTCGCTGCCCAGCACTTCGGAAATCGCACGCAGCAGGCAGGCGCCGACGATAGGGTAATGTTCCGGCAGGATCTGCAAGGCCACGTGCTTGTTGATGATCTTCGCCACCAGGTCGCCCAACTGGTCGAGCTGGTCGATGTGCCGTGCGTACATCAACACGCCATTGGCCAGGGCACGGGGCTGGTCGCCGCTGGCCTGGTGGGCCTGGTTGAACAGCGGGCGAACCTGCGGGTATTCGGAGAGCATCATGCGGTAGAAATGGGTGATCAGCGCTTCACCGCCGCTTTCCAGCAGGGGCACGGTGGATTTGACGATGGCACGGTCTTGGGCACTAAGCATGAGAGCCTCCTGGGCTTCTTTACGGATTACCCTGAGGTACTCAGTATTCGTGCCAACTGATAAATCATTAAATTTCAATGAGTTAAATTACTTGTAGTCAGTATGACTTCCTACGCCTTATAGTCATAACGACTACAAGGAGTCATTATGACTGCGCAATCGCTGCTCACCACCCTGCTGCCCCTGGTCGCCGACCTGTCCCGCGAACTGCCCGAAGGCGAACGTTACCGCCGCCTGCTGCACGCCATGCGCGCCCTGCTGCCCTGCGACGCCGCCGCGCTGTTGCGCCTGGACGGTGAGTCGCTGGTGCCGCTGGCCGTGGATGGTTTGAGCGCCGATACCCTGGGCCGACGTTTCAAGGTCAGCGAACACCCGCG